>CAZDYH010000062.1:0-3151 GCA_964509355.1 uncultured Mycobacterium sp. | reverse complement strand
GAACGGGAGCGCGCACAGGCCCGGGCGTCGCGGCTGCAGCGACGGAATGCGGCGACCGACGCGCTCGCCGCGCTGCGCCGCGGCGACATCATCACGATCACCCACGGCCGCCGCGGCGGCCTGGCGGTCGTCTTGGAACCCGACGGCGACAGCGCCGACCCACGGCCGCTGGTGCTGACCGAACACAAGTGGGCCGGGCGGATCTCGTCGGCCGACTACTCCGGCGCTTCAGCGCCGGTGGGCTCGATGACGCTGCCCAAGCGGGTCGAACACCGCCAGCCGCGGGTGCGGCGCGACCTGGCGTCCGCGCTGCGATCAGCCGCTGCCGGCCTGGCGATTCCCGAAGGCCGGGGCAAGCGCAGCTCCGCGCGCGAGGACCGCGATGTCGATCCGGAACTGGCGTCGCTGCGCGAGACGTTGCGCCGCCATCCGGCGCACAGTGCCCCCGACCGGGAAGCCAAGGTGCGTGTCGGCGAGCGTTATCTGCGTGTCGAGCGGGACAACGCCCAGATCCGGCAGAAGGTGGCTGCCGCGACCAACTCGCTGGCCCGAACCTTCGACCGGATCGTCGGCCTGCTCACCGAGCGCGGGTTCATTCACGTCGTCGACAGTGTCCCGAAGGTCACCGATGAGGGCCGGTTGTTGGCCCGGATCTACAGCGAGAGTGACCTGTTGGTGGCCGAATGCCTGCGCAGCGGAGCGTGGAGCGGCCTGAAGCCGGCCGAACTCGCCGCGGTGCTCTCCGCGGTGATCTATGAATCACGTGGCGGCGACGGGCCGGGGGCGCCCCGTGCCGCGGAGATGCCCACGGTCAGGGTGCGCCAAGCGCTGGCGCAGACGGGCCGGCTGTCGGCAGAATTGCGCGCCGACGAGAATCGACACCGCATCACCCCGTCGCGTGAGCCCGACGAGGGGTTCGTCGTCGCTGTCCACCGCTGGGCGACCACCGGCGATCTCGCGGCGGCGCTGGCCGCGTCTGACGCGGCCGGCACCGGTGCGCCGCTGTCGGCCGGCGATTTCGTTCGCTGGTGCCGCCAGGTGCTCGACCTGCTGGACCAGGTGCGCAATGCGGGTCCCGACCCGGCGCTGCGGGCGGCCGCAAAACGCGCGGTCGACGATATCCGGCGCGGCGTCGTCGCTGTTGATGGCGGGTAGGGTGATGCGAACGCTACGGTTACTACGTTTTTGTGGGCGAGAGCTACATGGGACCAAGGAGAGACGATGAGCGGACCGCAGGGATCCGACCCGACGCAGCCGAGGCACGGCGAGCAGCCAGATCAGGGTCAGGACCAGCCTTCCAGCGGGTCGGAGCAGCCACCCACTCAGACCCCGTCCTGGCAGCCGCCGGTGAGCTCCGAGCAGCCCACCACGGAGTCGTCGACGTGGCAACCGCCCGCCTACACTCCGCCGCAGTACCAACAGCCGTCGGCACCCGCCACGCCGTCGTACCAGCAACCGTATTCGCCGCCGACGCCGGCGACCGAGTACAACCCGTCGGCCTATCAGCAGCCCGAGCAATACGGGCAACAGCCCAGTCAGTACGGTCAGTACCCGCAGCAGCCCGGCCAGTACGGCCAGTACCCGCAGCAGCCCGGCCAGTACGGCCAGCCCGGCCAGTACGGCCAGCCGGGCCAGTACGGTCAGCCGGGCCAGTACGGTCAGCCGGGCCAGTACGGTCAGTACAGCGCGCCGGGTGCGGAGGAGGGCGCTAAGCGCTCGCTCGCCGTGATCGGCACCATCATCGGCGTCTTGGCCGCGATCATGGTCGCGCTGGTGCTGGTGCTGGGCTTCTGGAAGCCGGGCTTCTTCGTCACCACCAAACTTGACGTCAACAAGGCGCAGGCCGGTGTGCAGCAGATCCTCACCGACGAAACCAACGGGTACGGCGCCAAGAACGTCAAGGACGTCAAGTGCAACAACGGTAAGAGCCCCACGGTGAAGAAGGGTGACACCTTCAACTGCGAGGTCAGCATCGACGGCACCAAGCGCCAGGTGACGGTGACGTTCCAGGATGACTCCGGCACCTACGAGGTCGGCCGGCCGAAGTAGGCCGGGCCCGTCACGCCGGGAGCTGGTCGAGGGCCTTCTGCAGGCGTCCGATCGACGACCCGACGCCCAGCCGGGTGGCCAGCTCCGCTGTCCGGACCGGGTCGTGCGCCACCAGCGGCAGGGTGTCGGTTCCCGTCGACAGCGTGACGGGGGCGTCAGTCGCCACCTTGACGACCGGGCCGGCCGCCTCGACATAGTCCGCGGCCGCCCGTAGCTTCGCGCGGATCGCCTTGGGCACAGTCGATTTCGGGCTTTCCGCGGCGGCCAGGATCGCGTCCAGCGAGCCGTGCTGCGCCAGCAGCGTGGCGGCCGTCTTCTCCCCGATACCCGGCACGCCGGGCAGCCCGTCGGACGGATCGCCGCGCAACAACGCCAGTTCGGCGTAGGCGGCGCCGGCCCGGCCGGCGGGCACCCGGTAGCGCTCCGCGACCTCGTCGGGACCGAATACGGTCGCCTTGGCCAGTCCGCGGCCCAGGTACAGCACCCGCACCGGGACCGGGTCGTCGGTCACCACCTGAAGCAGATCGCGGTCGCCGCTGACGACGACGACGGGATCGCGCCGTTCCCGGGCGGCCAAGGTGCCGAGTACATCATCGGCTTCGAATCCCGGCGCTCCACCGGTGGCGATACCGAAGGCGTCGAGGATATCCATGATCATGTCGACCTGCGGTGTCAGCTCGTCGGGAACCTCTTCGGTATCCGGCCCGCCGTCGGGGTTCTCCTGCGCGACCCGATGCGCCTTGTAGGACGGGATGCGGTCCACCCGGAATTGCGGCCGCCAGTCCTCGTCCAGGCACACCACTAACCGCCCGGGGCGGTGCTGGGTGATCAGCGCGGCCACGGTGTCCAGAAAGCCGCGGACCGCATTGACCGGCCGGCCGTCGGGTGCGGTGATCGAGGACGGCACCCCGAAGTAGGAACGGAACCACATGCTGGCGCCGTCGAGCAGCAACAGCGGAGGCGGCATGTTGCCATCCTGCCAGTAGCGATGCGCTACCTGCGCGGGAGCACAAGCCAGGGATGGATGGATGCGCCGCGCCCAGCGGCTAGCCTGATTCCCATGAGCTCCAGTCGGTTCGCCAGCTCGGTCTACGCCCATCGG
>CAZDYH010000061.1:13483-15130 GCA_964509355.1 uncultured Mycobacterium sp. | reverse complement strand
CGGCCCGTTCGCGGGTCAGCAGGTCGACGACTATCGCCAACTTGATTGTCGACGCTGTCCACACGAGATCCCCCGCATGGGAGTTGCGGTACTGCCCACCGGTGCTGCGATCGCGCAGCACGTAGCCGACCGAGCCGGGTCGGCCGGCCAGGTAGGCGTCTGCGGCCGCGATGCGTTCCTGGAAGTCGCAATCCAGTTCGCCCGGGGTCTGCGAGCACGCCGCCACCGTGACCGGCCGGGATACGCTCGTCGGCAACGCGATCGCCAGCAGCGCAGCGGCGACCATGAGCCATTTCACAGCCGTGGTCACCACCCGGTGCTCAACACCCGGTCCAGGATGTCGATGAAGAAATCCGCCGACGTCATGCTGATGCACATCGGCGGTTTCACCTTGAGCACGCAGTTCCGGTCACCGGTGGGCTGGACGATCACCCCGAGTTCACGCATGCGTTCGCAGATCGCGTACGCTTCGGCAACTGCCGGCTCGAGGGTCTCGCGATCACGCACCAACTCGACCCCCATGTACAGGCCGCAGCCGTGCACCGTGCCGATGATCGGGTGTCGCTGCGCCAACTCGGTCAACCGCGCCCGCAGGTGATCGCCGATGACGAGCGCATTGTGTTGCAGGCCTTCGCGTTCGACGGTATCGAGAACGGCGAGTCCGACGACACACGACACCGGACTGCCACCGGCCGAGGAGAAGAAGTACCCCTGGCTGTGGTACGCCTCGGCGATCGCGCGGGTGGTGATGACCGCTCCGAGCGGTTGACCGTTGCCCATCGCCTTGGCAACCGTGACGATATCGGGGACGACGTCCTGCTGCTCAAAGCTCCAGAACGACTTGCCGGTTCGCCCGTAGCCGACCTGCACCTCGTCGGCGATGGCCAGGCCGCCGGTCGCGCGGGCGGCGGCATAGACCTCCTTGAGGTATCCGTCGGGCAACGCCATTCCGCCGGCATTGCCGTAGAAGGGTTCGCAGATGAATGCGGCCAGCGGATGCCCTCGCTCCGCGAGCCGTTCAATGATGGCGACGGCTTCGGGTGCGTAGCGCGACGCGTCCTCGCCGCGATGATCACCCCGGTAGCTGTTGGGGGAGGGCACCGTATGGACCCAGTCGGGGCGGGTGGACAACGCATTGGGGTTGTCGGCGACTGACGTCGATACCGCATCGGTGGCGTAGGTCCAGCCGTGGTAAGCCTCCCGCACCGCGACCACATCGCGGTGGCCGGTCGCCGCAAACGCCAGCCGAAGCGCCAGATCTCCGGCCTCCGAACCGGAATTGACCAGGAACACCGTGTCGAGTGGATCCGGCAGGGTTGCCGCGAGCCGTTCGGACAATGCGGCGACGCTGGCGTAGTTGAACCGCGAATTCGTGTTGAGCCTTCGCCACTGTCGTGCCGCCGCGTCCGCCACTGCAGGATGCCCGTGGCCGAGGATGGCAACGTTGTTGACCATGTCGAGGTAGCTGCGCCCGTCGGTGGCCAACAGGTACTCCCGCCAACCACGTTCGATCCGTGGGGGTTTCCGGTAATAGTGACCCTGCACGCTGGCAAAGTGCTCACCGCGGCGTCGCTGCAGAGCCTCGCCATCCTCGGTGACCGGATCACCCGGCTCGATACCGAGCAGTGGGCGCGGGTCGCGGACACC
>CAZDYH010000061.1:7122-13383 GCA_964509355.1 uncultured Mycobacterium sp. | reverse complement strand
GCGACGATGGTCGCTTCTTTGTCCAACCAGATTTCGATGCCCGTCGGAACTGTCGCGGGTGATTCAGCGCTGAGCGCAACGGATCTCGTCAGCCGCGGCTGCCCGAACTTGGTGATCACAGCTGACGCGCCGTGATCCAGCGCCGACTGTGCCAATCGCTGCTCGCAGTCGGGATCGAGCCATACCCCCGCGTCCAGGCTGTCGGATTCGGTGCCGAGATCCAGCTGGTGCAGCGATCGCAGGTCAAGGCCTGGAATCAGGGTGGCGTCCGGCGGTGTTTGCGCATTCGACAACGACTCACCCAGGGCATGCCTGACCAGATTCGTGAAGACGGCGCCGGGCACCGAGAGGGAGCGTTCGAAGATCCGATACTCAAGCTCGAGAGCGCCTGTCGCATACTCGTTCTCGGAGTCGATCGCGGCCTGATGGTTACCGCTGACAACAAGAGTTGCCGCGCGCATGATGACAAGGGGCCACAGCGCTGCGATCTCGGTGGGGCTCAACGGCCGCTCATGGTGGAACGCCGCAATCGCCGGCAGGGCGGCAGCGGGCTCGCCGCCTTCGTGCCGCAGCACCGACGAAACCGCCACGGCAAGTTCGCCGACCGCCCACGAATGGGTCAGGTCGCCGAAGTCGATGATGCCATCGGGAAGGTGCTCGGTGCCGCCCGCGCTGCTGCACACGACGTTGTCATCGGTGATATCGCAGTGAACGACCTGCCGCGGCAGGTCATCGGCCAGCTCGGCGACGGTGCGCCAGGCGGCAGCCGCTGCCGACCGCACCAGTTCGCGACGACCGTCGTCTGACACATACGGCGCGAGTAGTTCGATGGTCCGGTCAGCGTGCTGCAGATCCCACTGCAGTACCCGGTCCACACCGGGATGATCGAACGAACCGAGCGCCCGACCGGCCCGGCCCACCAGGGCGCCGAGCGCGGCAACCTTGGTCGGCGACAGGTGGTGCTCGCCGCTCATCGTCCCGCCGGACAGGAAGGCAATGATCCGGGCGTACAGCGTCTTGCCATCGGCGTCGGTGATTTCGGCGATCGGGTCGACGCCGGCAGGTTCTATGTTCGTGGCCGTTCGGACGCCGGCGTCGGCCAGGAACCGCGCGGCCGCATCCTGAGCCTCGATCTCGACCCGGGTGAACACCGGGTTGGCGACCTTGAGTACTCCGATGGGATCGCCCTGCGGGGTGTGGAGCAGGAAGTTTGCATCTTGCTGGCTCCCCAGTGGCGTGACAACAGCCTCGAGCCCGAAATGCGTCTTGGCAATGTCTACGGCGTCCGCCGCTGTTACCGCTGGTGCCGGCAGATCCTCGGCCTCGAAGAAGTCGAACAGTGGCATTGATGTCCTTAGCTTCAATTGGGCGGGTCTCACTGTACTTCCAGATACGTTGTGGCCACTGCCGTTAGCGCGATTTCCGATCGGTCGATAAGTTGTGCTGATGCGAGCGCTGATCATCGTCGATGTCCAGAACGACTTCTGCGAGGGCGGCTCACTGGCCGTCACCGGCGGCGCCGAGGTGGCCCGCGCCATCAACAGACATCTGGCCGGCGGGCACAAGTACGACCACGTCGTGGCGACCAAGGACTTCCACATCGATCCCGGGGACCACTTCTCCGACCACCCGGACTACGCGTCGTCCTGGCCGCCGCACTGTGTGGCGGGAAGTTCCGGGGCGGATTTTCACCCCGATCTCGACACCGGCCCGATCGAGGCGGTCTTCTGTAAGGGCCGCTACTCCGCGGCGTACAGCGGCTTCGAGGGTGCCGACGAGACCGGCGCACTACTGGTCGACTGGCTGCGCCAACGCGGTGTCGACGAAGTGGACGTCGTCGGCATCGCCACCGACTACTGTGTGCGCGCCACCGCCGAGGACGCGGCCCGGGCCGGCTTTGTCGCCAGGGTGCTGCTGGACCTGACCGCCGGCGTCGCGGTGGAGTCGACGGCCGAGGCCGTCGAGGAGATGCGCGCCGCTGGCGTCGACCTCGCCCGCAGCGCCTGATCAGATATCGACGCGTTTGCGGCGGTACAGCGTTCCGAAAGCGATGAGGATCAGGCTGATCACCAGGATGGCGGTGGCCAGCACGTTGATCTGCGGCGGCACCGCGGCCTTGACCGCGGCGTTCACGAACAGTGGGTAGGTCACCGTCGATCCACTCACGAAGTAGGTGATGATGAAGTCGTCGAGCGACAGCGCAAACGACAGCATCGCGGCGGCCACGATGCCGGGGACGATCAACGGCAGCGTCACCTTGAAGAAGGTGCGGGTGGGGCTGGCACCCAGATCCATCGACGCGTCCTCGAGTGTCCAGTCGAAGCCGCGGACACGGGCCCGAACCGTCATCGCGATGAAGCTGATCTCGAATGCCACATGCGCGATCAGGATCGTCGCGTAACCCGTCGCCCAGCCGAGGTCGAGGAACAGCGTCAGCAGCGACGCACCCATCACCACCTCGGGGGCGGTCAGGGGCAGAACGAGGAAGGTGTCGACCGCCTTGTGGCCGCGGAACCGCTGGCGCACCAGCGCGATGGCGAGCAGGGTGCCGAGCACCAGGGCGATGGCGGTGGAGACGGCGGCGATGTTGATGCTCATCTGCAGCGCCTTGGCCAGCGCCGGGTACTTGAACGGGTCGGCCCAGTTGTCGAGGGTGAAACCCTGCCAGGTGTAGTTGAACTTGCCGGCCGGGTTGTTGAAGGAGAACAACACGATCACGAAGATCGGCACGAAGATGTAGAGCAGCACCAGTGCCGCGACGAGGCGTAACGCCAGGTCGCCGAGCTTGCCCCGGCCGGGCATACCGCGTCTGGGTTTTGCCGGTGCGGCGACGGCCGGAGCGGCCGCCCCTGCTTCCTGAACGGTCATACCAGGTCCTCAGTGCCCAGCGCTCTGGTGTAGGAGAGCACGCCGGCGAGGATGATGGCCATCAGCACGAAGCTGAGCGCGGCCGCCGCCGGGTAGTCCTTGACCACCAGGAACTGCTTCTGGATGACGTTGCCGATCATCGTGGTCTGGGTGCTGCCCAGGTAGTCGGCGTTGATGAAGTCGCCGACGGCCGGGATGAACACCAAGAGGCTGCCGGCCAGTACGCCGGGCAACGACAGCGGCAGGATCACCTTGCGAAAGGCCCGCAGGCTCGACGAGTACAGGTCTTTGGATGCCTCGAGCAGGCGCGGATCGATTTTCTCCAGGCTCACGTACAGCGGCAGGATCATGAATGTCATCGAGTTGTAGATGAGGCCGCCGATCACCGCCCACGGCGTCGAGAGCAGCCGGCCTTCGCTGGGCAGCAGCCCGACCGAGCCCAGCGTGTGCACCACGAAACCGTCGTCGGCCAAGATCGTTTTCCAGGCCAGGGTGCGGATCAGGAACGTCACGAAGAACGGCAGGATGACCAGGCCGAGCAGCAGGTTCTTGTAGCGGCCCGACTTGAACGCGATCACATAGGCCAGCGGATAGCAGATCAGCAGCGAGACAACGGTGGCTGTGAACGCGTACAGCAGGGACCGCAGGATCTGGTCCTGGTACGTCGATAGCGCATGCCCGAAGTTGGCGAAGTGCCACGAGAACGTCAGCGTCGGCAGGTACACCGAGCCACCTGAGGTTGACAGCGATGTCCGAATCAGTGAAAAGAACGGCACCACGAAGAAGACCCCGAGGTAGGCAAGCGCCGGCAGGATCATCAAGTAGGGCGCGATCTTGCTCCGCTCTCGGCTGCTACTGGCTACTCCGGCCATAGCGGTCAGCCGCCGGTGACCGCGGCGAAGGCGGTGTTGTACTGCTGGATCTGTTCGTCGGTGAGCGCCGGCCAGGCCTTCACCCTGTCCAGCGTTTCCTGCGGCGGGTTGATCAACGGATTGGACGCCAGCGTCGGATCGATCTTGTTGAGCTCGTCGGCCATGTCCGAGAGCACCGGCACGTACTGCACGAACGCGACGAGCTTGGCGTAGTTGGCCCGGTCGTAGACGTAGTCGATCCACACCTCGGCGGCCTTCTGGTTCTGGGTGGTGTAGGGGATCACCATCGTGTCGACGAACGTGTCGCTGCCGGCCTCGGGAACCACGAACTGGAGGTCGGGGTTGTCGGCCTGCAACTGCACCACGTCGCCGGACCAGGCCTGGGCGACGGCGGTGTTGCCCGCAGCGAGGTCGTCGGCGTAGTCGTTGCCGGTGAACCTGCGGATCTGGCCCTTGTCCTTCTGTTCCTGCACCACATCGATCGCCTTCTGGACGGTCTCCATCGTCGAGTCCTCGATGGAGTTGCCCTGAGCCATCATGATCATGGCGAGGGCGTCCCGGGGTTCGGAGAACATGGTGACCTTGCCCTTGAAGGCCGGGTCCCACAGGTCGTCGACGGACTTGATATCCCTGCCGGTGACGGCCCTGTTGTAGGCCAGGCCGACCAGGCCCGACATGTACGGGGCGCTGAACTTGCGGCCCGGGTCGAGGCTGGCATTGAAGAGGTCGGGGCGCAGGTTCTTCATGTTCGGCACACCGGCGGCGCTGATCTCGTTGAGCCAGCCGAGGCCGTTGAGGCGCGCCGCCATGTAGTCGGTGGGCACCACCAGGTCGGCGCCGATGTCCTGCTTGCGCGAGAGCGGATCCTTGTTCTTGGCGAACCACTGCTCGTTGTCGTTGAAGTCCTCCTTGTAGTCCACGGTCAGGCCCGAGGCTTTCTGGAACTCGGCGATGAACCCGTCGGCCATGTACAGCGGCCAGTTGGAGATCCGCAGTAAGCCGGTGGCCGGCCCCGCCTCCTGGGTCGCAGCGGTGCCGCTGGTGCTGCTGGACTTGTTGTCCGAGCTGCAAGCGGCCAGCACCGATGGGCCCAGGGCCAGCGCTGCGGCAGCCGCGGCGCCGCCGCCGAGGAAGCGCCGGCGACTGGTCCGGGAGGCCGTGAATTGGGAGAGGAGCCTGGGGTTGATCTCGTTCGCCATGGCTGGTGCGCCTTTCGTAGTCCTGTGGTGTTGACGGGTTGCAGCGGGCTAGGAATCGTCGAGCATCTCTTCGAGATCCTCGGTGGTGGGGATGTCAGCGGCGGGAAGCACAAGTGACGCCTCGGGCGCCCAGCTCACATAGACGCGGTCGCCGGGGCGCAGCAGCGGGAGATCCTGCTCCGGGCCGACGTGGGCGAGGACGGGCGAGTCGTCGGCGGCGGCGAGCGACAGCCGCACGACGGGACCCTGGAAGGTGAGGTCGGTGACCGTGGCCGGCACGGTGGCCACATCGCCGGTCGGCGGCTCCATCGAGACCCGCACGCGTTCGGGGCGCACCATCAGGGTGGCCTGGCCGCCGGGTTCGATCGTGGTGTCGCCTGGGCGCGCCTTCAGTGTGCTGCCGAGAACGGATACCTCGACGTAGTCACGATTCGTCCTGCCGGTCTGCCGGCCGGTCCAGAGGTTGGCCTGGCCGATGAAGCCGGCCACGAACACCGTCGCCGGCCGGTCGTAGATCTCAGTGGGGGTGCCGATCTGCTCGACGTTGCCGGCGTTCATGACCGCGATCCGGTCACTCATCGTCAGCGCCTCCTCCTGGTCATGGGTCACGTAGACGAACGTGATCCCGACCTCGCGCTGGATGCGCTTGAGCTCGAACTGCATGACGTGGCGCAGCTTCAGGTCGAGGGCACCGAGGGGTTCGTCGAGCAGCAGCGCGCTGGGGTAGTTCACCAGCGCCCGGGCCAGCGCGACGCGCTGCTGCTGGCCGCCGGAAAGCTGGGCGGGTTTGCGCTCGGCGAAATCGGTCAGACGCACGATCTCGAGAAGCTCGTCGACCCGGCGGCGGACCTCTGCCTTGTCGTTCTTGCGGCTCCGGGGTCCGTAGGCCACGTTGTCCCACACCGACATGTGCGGGAACAGGGCGTAATGCTGGAACACGGTGTTGACGTTGCGCTTGTGCGGCGGTACCCGCGAGACGTCGGCACCTTCCAGGCGAATGGCGCCCTCGGTGGGGGTCTCGAAGCCGGCGATCATCCGCAATGTCGTCGTCTTGCCGCAGCCGGACGGACCGAGCATGGAAAAGAACTCACCCGAAGCGATCGCGAAATCGGCGTCGGCCACCGCCACGTAGTCGTCGAAGCGTTTGGTGACGTGGTCGATCTCGATGACCGGCTCGCCCGCGCCGCGGGTGGACCCGTGCTGTCCTGTTGCTTGATGTCTGGCAGTGGCGCCGGTCTTGGTCAGAGCCGATCCTCCTTGCTCGGTGGGTCTGGGGCCGGCCGCAGCCGTCGACCCCCGTCGCTAAACAATCGCGGATCGAA
>CAZDYH010000061.1:0-7022 GCA_964509355.1 uncultured Mycobacterium sp. | reverse complement strand
GGTCTGGGGCCGGCCGCAGCCGTCGACCCCCGTCGCTAAACAATCGCGGATCGAACCGACCTTCGCAACCGATTCCGCAATGAACGTGGTTTTTTGACATGGGAATCCTTTGCGGATGTCCCGATCGGCCGGCGAATTTCTGCTCGGGGCCAGCCTCGGCTTGCCGCATGACAGGATCTGCATCCATGGCCATCTACGCGGTGCGCGATCTGCTCATGGGCATCCGCGCGACAAAGCGCGCTGACCTCAACCGCCACCAGCGCCAGTAGTTCAATGCAGTCATGACGAACAATCCGGCCCGCACCGGGGCGCTGATGGCCACGGCCGCCATGGTGTGTGTTCAGCTCGGGCTGGCGGTTTCGGTCGGGCTCATCGACCAGATCGGCGTCGAAGGCGCCGCGTGGCTTCGGCTGGCCTGGGCGGGCGTTCTGCTGCTGGTCATCGTCCGTCCGCGTGTTGAGGCTTTCACGCGCAGGACTTTCGGGGCCTGCGTTCTGTTGGGTGTTGTCACCGCGGCCACCACCTTGCTGTTCATGGCCGCACTCGACCGGATTCCGCTGGGCACCGCCAGCGCACTGGAGTTCCTCGGGCCGCTCGGCGTCGCGATAGCCAGCGGTCGTGGCCGCCGCATACTGTGGCCGGCGCTGGCCGCCGTCGGCATCCTGCTGCTCACCCAGCCGTGGGCCGGAGCCATCGATCCGGTCGGCGTCATGTTCGCGCTCGGAGCGGCCGGGTGCTGGGCGACCTATATCTTGTTGACGCAACGCGTCGGGGACGACGTCGCCGGGATCACCGGGCTCGCGGTCTCGATGCCCGTTGCCGGTCTGGTCGCGACGGCATTGGTCGGCCCGTCGGTGCTGCATCGCATCACGCCCGAGTTGATTCTGATCGGGCTCGGCCTGGCGGTGCTGCTGCCGGTCGTGCCGTTCATCCTCGAGTTACTGGCCCTGCGCCGGTTGACCACGTCCGCGTTCGGCACCCTGATGAGCCTGGAACCGGCATTCGCCATGCTCATCGGGCTCGCGATTCTGCATCAGGTGCCCGGGCCTGCAGCGGTCGTCGGGATCCTGTGCGTGGTCGGGGCGGGGATAGGCGCCACACGTACCGGTGCCCGGTCGACTACGTCCCAGCCGTCAGCCCGGGTTGAGCAGCGCGCTCGGGCCACGGGTCATGAGCTGACGCGCCACGATGATCCGTTGTAGCTCGCTCGCGCCTTCCCAGATGCGTTCGACGCGCAGTTCGCGGAACATCCGCTCGGCGACGTTCTCGCGCATGTACCCACGGCCGCCGAAGATCTGGACGGCACGGTCGGCCACCCGCCCGGCCATCTCCGAGCAGTAGAGCTTGGCCATCGAGGCCTGCCCGTGCAGGGCCTTGCGGTCCAGTCCGGCGTCGATCGAGCGGGCGACTTCGTAGAGCATGGTCCGGGCGGCGAACAGTTCGGTAGCACTGTCGGCCAGCATCCCGGCCACCAGTTGGTACTCACCGAGTGGCCGGCCGTCGATGACCCGGGTCTGCGCGAACGCCGTCATCTCGTCGACCAGGCGTTGCGCGGCGCCCACGCACCGGGCGGCCACCATCACCCGCTCGAACCGGAACCAGTCCTGGGTGAACGTCATGCCCTCGCCCTCGGCGCCGACCAGATGGGAGACCGGGACCCGGACGCCGGTGAACGAGACGATGGGGTGCTCGTCGGCGATGTGGTGTGAATAGTGCGGCGTCCGCACCACCTCGACACCCGGCCACGGCAGGTCGACCACCAGTAGCACGTGCTCGCCCGGGTAATCCCCGCCGTCCAGGCGGGCCTGGACAAAGACGTAGTCGGAGAGGTTGAAAGACGTGACGTGCCATTTGGTTCCGTCGATCACGTACTCGTCACCCTCGCGGCGCGCGGTGGTCTGCAATGCCGAGACATCGGAGCCGGCGAATTCCTCGGTGATCGCGTAAGCCTCGTGCTTCTCGCCGCGCACCGTCGGCAGCAGCCAACGCTCACGCTGGTACTGGCTTGCGACGTCGACCCACCACTGCGGTGGCGTGTGCATCACCCAGGCGAGCCCGTTGGTAACGCGTCCGGTCTGTTCCTGCACCAGCACCTGTTGCAGCGCCGAGCATCCGGCCCCGCCCGCGGAGGTGGGGATGTTGGTCGCATGCAGACCAAGCTCGATCGCGCGGGCCTGATGTTCGGCCGTCAGCTCCTTGGGCAGCATTCCGCCCGCAAGCTCGGCCTCGACCTCGTACGGAATCAGCGTTTCGACGAAATCGCGTGCCGTGTCGCGGATACGCCGATCCTCAGCCGTCAGACCGTACATTGGGGGCCGCTCCGATCCTCATCACCTCTTGACTGAGTGTTCAGTCTATGTCACGGTCTGATGCTATGACCAGTTCCCGCAGTGCCGACGTCGTGGTGGTCGGAGGTGGGACGGTCGGCGCGTGGACGGCCGTCCTGCTGGCCGAGGCCGGCGTCAAACACGTTGTGTTGCTCGAGGCGGCGACCCTGGGTGAAGGCGCCAGCAGCCGGGCGGCCGGCATGGTGCGCGCCCAGGGCGGGACGGAAACCGCGATTCGGTTGGGCATGTGGACCCGCGAGTTCTATACCGCGAGCGGGGATCGCTTCCCGCGGGACTGCGGATTCCGGGCGCAGGGTTATCTGATGCCGTGCCACAGCGAAGCCGAGGTGGAGCAGGCACACGACCGGATCGCGTTACAGCAGCGGCTCGGCCTCGAGGTTGAGTGGCTCTCCGGGTCTGACATCGATGCCCGGCATACCGGGCTGGCCGCCGGGGTGACTCTTGGCGCTTCCTACGCCCCCGGCGACGGCTACATCGACGCACCGCGCAATGTCCTGGCCTATACGGCGGCCCTGACCGCCCACGGTGTCGACGTGCGAGAACGCTGCGCGTTCACCGGTCTGCACACCGCGGGCGGGCGGGTGGTGGGAGTCGAGACTTCCGCGGACCCCATCAACACCGAGCATGTCGTGCTGACTGGTGGCCCGCAGCTGGCGGCGGTGGGAGCGCTTGCGGGCGCACGGATTCCGGCCGGCGGTGCGCGGCACCAGGTGGTGGTCACGGCACCGGTTCCCACGGTCGACGTGCATGAGCTGCCGATGGTGTTCGATCTCCCCTCCGGAACCTACTGGCGGCCGGGCGAGTCCGGCGGGCTGCTGTGGGGGATGAGCAACCCCGACGAGCCGCCGGGAGAAGCCACCGACTTCGACACGGCCTACTACCAGCGGATGCGTCAGCGGATCGATCGGCTGTTTCCGGCCGTCGCCGGTCTGGGCATTCGGCGGTCGTGGGCCGCGACCATCGACTACACCCCGGACCATCTGCCGATCCTCGGCCCGTTGCTCACCGACGATGGCCCGCTGGCCGGCACCGTGGTGGCCGGCGCCGCGGGCCACGGGATGATGTGGGGACCGGCCATAGCGCAGGTGGCGGCCGACCTGACGACATCGGGCGAGTGCAGGTGGCTCGACATCAGCGACCTCGGCCTCGACCGCTTCGACGCGGACGGCCACAGCCGGCTGGCCCCCGAACCGATCTCCCTGCCGTTCCCGGAAAGTGTTGCCCAAGAAGAGGACGAAAGGATCTCCTTGTGACCGAGCGCGGCGTGATCACCCTGTTGCTGGCCGATGCAGCCGATGCCGAACTGGAGGACTGGGGCCCGCTGCCCGAGGCGACCGGTCACCCGATGGCCACCCACGGTGTGACCGTATGGGAGGAAGGCGACGCATCGGCCGGGATCTGGCAGTGCGAGGCGGGCCCGTCCCGCTGGACCCTCGACACCAACGAAGTGATCTACCTGGTGTCGGGCCGGATGACGGTGACGCCCGACGGGGGAGAGCCATCCGAGGTGGGCACCGGCGACGTCGCAGTGTTCCCGGTCGGCTGGACGGGGACGTGGGATATCCACGAGACCGTCCGGAAGGTTTACTCGATCTTCTGAGGCCGTCCGGGTGGCCGGAGACGACGATCGGAGCGTTCTTGCGTCGAGATTGACACCTCGCAGCAGAAGTGTGAGTAGTGGCCTGCGTCCTTTCAATCTCGGCGTAATCCGCGTTGCCGCAAGGCCCGGTCCACGCGGGCGATGATGTCGCCTTCGCGATCTTCGGCGATCACGCGGATGACGATCCAGCCCAGGCGCTCCAGCTTGGGCAGCCGCCGCATGTCCTTGACGTATTGCTCGCGGTCGACGCGGTGCTGGTCGCCGTCGTACTCGGCGGCGACCTTGACGTCCTCCCAGCCCATGTCGACCAGACCCACCAGCCGCCAGCCGTCGGCCACCGGTATCTGTGTCGTCGGAGTGGGAAACCCCGCATCGATCAAGAGCAGCCGAAGCCACGTCTCCTTCGGCGACGCGGCGCCGCCGTCGACAAGTGGCAACACGGCCTTGAGCCGCCGCAGTCCCCGCGCGCCCCGATAACGTCTTGCGAGCGATATCACGTCCTCAACCGAGAACGGTGTCGCCCGCATCAGCGCGTCGAGCCGCGCCACCGCCTGACCACGCGGCAAATGGCGGCCGAGGTCGAACGCGGTCCGCGCGGGCGTGGTGACCGGAAGGCCGGCGACCGTCGTGATCTCGTCTTCGCCCAAGCGCTCATTGCGGACAAGCAGACCACCGGGCGGATGACCGTTGTCCCAGATCAGCTCCACAGGAGCGCCATCGTCAACCCATCGGGCACCATGCAGCGCTGAGGCCGCGATACCCGCTATAACCCCTCGTCGGCGCGACCACAAGTACGCTCCCACCGTCTTGTCGCGCAACGAGACCTGGTGGCGCTTCTGGACGTAGACGTCGGGGTAGATCGATCGATACCACCGATGTAGTTGGTGCCTCGTCACGCTGCCTCGAGCAAGCTCCTCAGAGCCCACGAATGCCACCCCCATGGCGAAATAGTGGCCTCGGGCACCGACACGTCACCGAAACTGAAATCTCGCAGAGAAAGTGCGAGTAGTGGCCTGCGCGGTTTCAATCTGGGCGAACGAGCGCCGTACGTTCTTGCGCCCGGATATTCACGAGCGCGTCGACCGCGACCACGCCCCGGGCCGAGGCGATGACGGGATTGGCCTCCACGGCGTCGAGCACGTCGCCGAGTTCGGTTGCCAGCGAAGAGAATCCGACGATGACGTCTGCCAGGGCGTCGATCGCCACGCCCGCTGCGCCGCGCCAGCCGGTGAGCAGCGGTCGGATGCGCAGGGTGTCCAGCAGGCGCCGCGCGCCGGCCGGCGATACCGGCGCGCAGGACACCGCGCGGTCGGCCAGCAGTTCCACCAAGGTGCCGCCGGCAGCCACGACCAGCAGTGGGCCGAGGTTGACGTCCCGCACGAAGCCGACCGAGATCTCGACACCACCGCCGACCATCGCGTCGACGCTGACGGCTGGTCCGAGGGTTTGCGACATCTCGGTGTAGGCGGTGCGCAGTGCCGCCGCGTTCGCCAGGCCGAGCACCACCCCGCCGACATCGCTCTTGTGCTCTGCGCCAATCGTTTTCAGCGCCACCGGATATCCCACAGCGCTCGCGGCGGCCAGCGCCTCGTCGAGGGAGTGTGCCGTTCGGGATGCCACGACGGGAACGCCGTAGTCGGCCAGCAACGCAAACGCTGCGGCGGGATCCCAGCGGTCGGCTTCGGCGATCCGGGCCCGCCACCGGTCCCGCCGTTCGGGCCGCACCGGGTGGGCCTCGATATCGGTCGGTAGCGGCCAGCGCGCCAGATGGCCGAGCGCCGCCAAGCCGCTGCGGGCTCCCTCGAGCACCGGAACCCCGGCGCGGCGCAGCCGGTCGGCTGTGCCGGGGTCGACGGCGGAGGCCACCGAGGCCAGCACCGCCACCGGAGCCTCGGTGTGTTGCGCAACGTCGAGAACGGCGTCGGCGTAGGCGGTGTCGCCATCGAACTCGCTGACCAGGTCGACGGCCAGGGCGGTGACCGCCACCCCGGGATCGTCGGCCATTGCCCGCAGGCACTCGCCGAAAAGCGCGCGGGTGTCGGCGCCGGTGCCCCACACGTCCAGCGGGTTGGTGGGGGACAGGCCCTCGTCGAGCTGGGCACCGATCCGGGCCAGTGTCGCGTCGGTCAGGTCGGCGAGCGGCACGTCCAGCTCATGGGCGAGATCGGCCAGCAGGGCGCGCTCGGCGCCGGAATCGTGCACCGTCGCGATGCCACCACCCGGCGATATCGGGCGACGTCCGGCGGCGAACAGTTCGAGCGTGTCGGTGAGCTCGGCAAGGTCGTGTACCCGCACCGCGCCGGTGGCCGCGCAGAAGGCACTCCAGGCCGCGTCGTCGCCCGCCAGTGCGCCGGAATGCGCGGCGACCATCGCGCGGCCCCGCGGCGAACCGCCGACGGCGAGGATCACCACCGGCACGTTCTGATCCGCGGCGCGTCGCAGCACCGCCCGCAGCCGCGGAGCGGAACGCGGTGTCTCCAGCAGTAATCCGATGATGCGGGTCTGCGGATCGTCCAGGGCGTACTCGACGTAGTCGGCGGTGTCGGTGACCAGTTCCTGGCCCGAGGAGACGGCGAGCCGGAAGCCGAGACCCCGACGGGTGCGCAGCAACGTCGAGAACGCCGATCCCGAATGGGTCACCAGGCAGATCCCGCCGAGCGGCAGCGGATCGGGCTCCAGGTAGCCCAGCGCCCGCACGCCGAGCGCGTTGTTCACGAATCCCATGCAGCCGGCACCGCAGAGCGCCATGCCGGCGGCGTCGGCGGTGGCCGTGATCGCCGCGCGCAGCTGCTGCCCGTGCGCGGTGCCGAAAACCACCGCCGAGCCCGCTCCGGTCGCCGCGGCGGCCTCGAGCTGGGCTGGGAGGGCGGCGTCGGGCACGCCGAGCAGAACCAGGTCGGCGGTCTCGTCCAGGGCCGCCAGTGAGGGGGCGCACGGCAGACCGTCGATGCGGTCGTAACGGGGATTCACCAGGTGCATACGGGCCGAACTCCGTTGCGCCTCAACGATCATGCGTGATCCGAAGCTGTTCGGCCGCGGGCTCGCGCCGACCACCGCCACCGATCGTGCACCGA
>CAZDYH010000060.1:0-15478 GCA_964509355.1 uncultured Mycobacterium sp. | reverse complement strand
CATCGAGCCGAGGCCCACCGTGACAGCGTCGAGCAGTCCGAGTCGGCGGTGCAGGCCCGGGTTTTCGGCGGCGGATTCCGGCGTGTTCGTCGTGGACTACCGCGAGTTGCGGGCCGCGTTGCCGCCGAGGTACGCGGGATAACAGATCAACCCGACGACGGCGGGACAAGCACAGGGACCAAGACACCGCCGGTCGAAGCCTTCGGGCGACATGTGTTGGCTACCTATGCAATCTGATAATCACTCAACGGGAATTGTGAACCGTCCCGCACCGCGTTGCGCGTGGAGGTCGGCCGCAGCAGCGTCGCCTCCCCGCTGTGATTGAAGTAGTAGGACCGCGACGTCGCGCAGTCGCCGCCGTAGAACACCGAATCGTCGAGCAGCTCGGTCATCCGGTCCAGGAAGCGGGCGTTGGCATCCTCGGTGACTTCGAAGGTCGTTCCGCCCCGGCGGCGCAACTCGCCGAACAGGCGATCCATGTGCCGCATCTGGTACTCCATCGTGTTGAAGAACGACAGCCCACTGAAGGCGTAGGGACTCGCCAGGCTCAGGAAGTTCGGGAAGTACGGGATCGACAGGCCCTGATAGGCCTGGAACCTGTTCTCTCGCCACCACTTACCCAGGTTGCGGCCCTCCCGTCCGATCACCTCGATGGCCGGGAAGTTGGCATCCCACAGGTCGAAGCCGGTGGCCAGCACCAGGGTGTCGATCACGGTCTTGTGGCCATCGGCGGTGACGATCCCGTCGGGTTCGATACGCTCTATCCCGTTGGTTTCCAGGTGCACGTTCGGCCGGGTGAAGGTGCGGTAGTAGGTGTTGGAGTACGTCGGACGCTTGCAGCCGAAGTCGTAGTCCGGGGTGAGCTTCCGGCGCAGTTCCTTGTCGCGGATGGAGGCGAACCTGTGCATTTTGGCCAGGTCCGCCGCGGCGATGTTCAGCCGCTTGAAGTGCCGGTAGTTCAGCACGGCGGTCACCATCATGAGTTCGAAGATGGTGTCGGTCACCCACCGCAAGGCGCGGTGGACCGACGGTAGCCGCGCGAAGAGCCGTTGCACCGACTCGGGGATCCCGAAGTCGATCTTGGGTACCGCCCAGATGGGTGTGCGCTGGTACACGGTGAGCTCGGCAGCTTTCTTGGCCAGTTCGGGGATCAGTTGTACCGCGGTCGCTCCGGTTCCGATGATCCCGACCCGACGACCGTCGAACGCGTAGCTGTCGTCCCACGCCGTGGTGTGGACGACCTTGCCTTCGAAGCTCGCGATGCCCGGGATGTCGGGGGTGTGGGGCTGGGACAGGAAGCCGGTCGCGGTGATCAGGAACCGCGCCGTCAGTGTCTCGCCACCCGCGAGCGCGACCCGCCAAACCTGCGCCTCCTCGTCCCACCGGGCGCCCTCGACGGCGGTGCCGAACCGCATGTGCCTGCGCACGTCATATTTGTCGGCGACGTGATCGGCGTAGCGCTTGAGCTCGCCGCCCGGCGCGAAAAGCCGCGACCAGTACGGATTGGGTTCGAACCAGTAGGAGTAGGTGGCCGAGGGGATGTCGACGGCAAGGCCGGGGTAGCGGTTCACGTGCCAGGTTCCGCCGAGGTCGTCCTCACGTTCCAGAATCGCGATGCTGTCGAATCCCAGCCGCCTGAGCTGGATCGCCGCGCCCATTCCGCCGAAACCGGCCCCTACGATGACTACGTCCAATTGCTCCGCACTCATGGGTCTGACGGTACCTTACTGCTGAGTAAGCTTGTCGCGGCCCGCCGGTCGCTAGCGGGTGCGGGTCGCGGCGTAGCCGAAGACGGCTACCAGCAGCGCCACCCACACCGCTGAGAGCGCGAGGGCAGCGATCGCCAGGTCGTAGCCGCGTTGGCCGCGACGCCTGATCTGGGTCAACGCCACGATCGCGAAGATGACGCTGAGCAGGATGCCGCCGAGTAGTGCCAGCACGAACGCGGCGATCGCCCAGCCATTGGTCGATTTCTGCTGGAGCGATTGGCCGTCCGGCGGCTCGATCACGGCCGCAGCCGCAGCGCGGCGTCCACCGCGAGCGCGGGTACGTCGAGGGTCTTCGACCCCAGATCGTGTCGTGCGCCGGTGATTTCGACGATCTCGGTCGCTGCCGGTATCAGCTTCGCGGCTTCCCGCAACTCGTCGAGCGTGCCGAACGGGTCGCTGGTGCCGTGCGTGAACACCGTCGGCACCGCGATGCTCGGCAGGTGCTCGGTGCGGGGGCGTTCCGGCTTGCCGGGCGGATGCAGGGGATAGGAGAACAGCGTCAGCACGTCGACCAGGTTCGAGTCCTCGGCAACCACGATGGAGGTCTGCCGGCCGCCGTAGGAGTGCCCGCCGGCGATCACCGGTCCGCCGGCCAGGGTGCGGGCGAAGGCGATGGCCTCGACGATGCCGTTGCGGTCACCGGCCGCCGACCCGGACGGCGGACCCTTGGGTCGGCGCCGCCGATACGGCAGGTTGTAGCGCACGGCCAGCCACCCGCGCCGTGCCCATTCCTCGCAAATCCGTTTCAGTAGTGGCGATTCGCGGCTGCCGCCGGCGCCGTGCGTCAGCACCACGACACCAAGCGGCGTCCCCTCGGGTTCGTGGGCTATGCCCGCGATCGCGTCCAGATCCATCTCAGCCGGACCGCTCGCTGAGCCGGAACAGCGCGGAGACCGGGCCATGGCCGTGGCCGAGCGGGTAGGCGGCTCGCAGGCATTCGGTCACCCAGGTCTTGCCGAACGCAACGGCGTCCGGCACGGAGTACCCGTGCGCCAGCGCGCTGGCGACCGCAGCGGCCAGCGTGTCACCGGCGCCGTGGTCGTCGCCGGTGTCCACCCGCGGCGCATCGAACTCGTGGAACTCGGTCCCGTCGTACAGCAGGTCGGGGCTGTGCCGTGACGACCGCAGATGCCCGCCCTTGACCAGCGCCCATTGCGGGCCCAGCGCATGCAGCGCCCTTGCCGCATCGCGCTGTGCGGCGGTGTCGGTCACCTCGATGTCGACCAGTAGCCGGACCTCGTCGAGGTTCGGAGTCACCAGCGTCGCCAACGGGAACAGTTGGCTGCGAAGCGAATCCAACGCGGACGGATGCAGCAGCGGGTCGCCGTGCATCGAGGCGCACACCGGGTCGACCACCAACGGGACCGAACCCGCCAGACCCAAGTCGCGCCAGGTGCCGGCCACCGTGGCGATGATGTCCGAGGACGCCAGCATGCCGGTCTTGGCGGCCTGCACCCCGATATCGGTCACGACCGCCTCGATCTGGCCCGCGATGACGTCACCGGGTATCTCGTGAAAGCCCTTGACGCCCAACGAGTTCTGCACCGTGACGGCGGTGACCGCAACGCAGCCGTGCACGCCCAGCAGCGCGAAGGTGCGCATATCGGCCTGGATACCCGCACCACCGCCGGAGTCAGACCCGGCGATCGTCAGCACCCGAAGCGGAGTCTTGCCCGGGTCGGCCAGCGGTAGGAACTTCATGCGACAACTCGTAGCGGTCGAGGTGCTCGCCGGTCGGTCATTCTCATCTCCCTACGCCGGCATTACCCGGTCAGGTTCGTACGGTCGACGGCCCGGGCCGTCCTCTCAGCGCAATGGCGCGCTCCCGCGTGGACGCCGTCCACGCTAGCGCAATGCCGATGGGCCGAAGATTATTTGTATAGCTGATACATGTGAACTGGACGAAACGAGACCGCCTGTGACGACTGAGTGGGCAGCCTGTTTGCCGGCGTTCCCGGGATACAACCCGATCGCGGAGCTGCTGGCGAAGCGGCGGTGTTCGTGGCCGCCGCGGTGATGATGGTGATCGGCGCGCTGGCGTCACTGGTGTCGGCGGGCCGCTACGCTACCGCGACAGACCAGATGTGCGGTTTGAAATGAAACAGCATGTCGCGCATATGATTTCGGGCCGCTACTTGCTGATTTCCACCAACACCGGGGCGTGGTCGCTGGGGGCCTTGCCCTTGCGTTCCTCACGGACGATCTCCGCGGCCGTGACCCGGTTCGCCAGTGCGGGCGAGGCGAGGATGAAGTCGATGCGCATGCCCTGGCGCTTGGGGAACCGCAGCTGGGTGTAGTCCCAGTAGGTGTACACCCCGGGCCCCGGCGTGAAAGGCCGAACCACGTCGGCGAATTGAGCGTCGACAATGGCACCGAAGGCCTGGCGCTCCGGATCGGACACGTGCGTGCTGCCCTCGAAGAACTCGACGCTCCAGATATCGTCGTCGGTGGGTGCGATATTCCAGTCGCCGACCAGTGCGATCTGTGCCGACGGATCGTCGGCGAGCCACTTGTGTGCCGAGTCCCGCAGCGCGGCAAGCCAATCCAGCTTGTACAGGTAATGCGGATCGTCCAGCGTGCGGCCGTTGGGCACGTACAGGCTCCATACCCGCACCCCGGCGCAGGTGGCGGCCAGCGCGCGCGCCTCGGCTACCGCCTCCGCATCGGGCTTACCGCTCCAGGTCGGCTGGCCCTCGAAGCCGATCTCCACGTTGTCCAGGCCGACCCGTGACGCGATCGCCACGCCGTTCCACTGGTTGAATCCGACATGCGCCACCTCGTAACCGAGGGCGGCGAACGGCTCGATCGGGAACTGTTCGTCTGTGCACTTGGTTTCCTGCATGGCGAGCACGTCGACGTCGGCGCGCGCCAGCCAGTCGACGACGCGGCCGACCCGCGCGCGGATGGAATTCACGTTCCAGGTGGCCAGCCGCAGGGCATCGTCAGGCATGCGCTACAGCGTACGTGGGGTGAGCGACGCGGCATTCACGTAGCGGGCGCGGTGATGTGGCCGAAAACCCATCGACTCGTAGAGGCGTACGGCCGGGCTGTTGTCGGCCAGGACCTGCACGTAGCCCCGGGCGGCGCCGCGCTCTGCACCCCAGGCCAGCAGTGCCGAACACAGCGCTCGCGCGTGGCCCCGGCGGCGCTGTTCGGTGACCACGTGCATGGCGGTCAGACCCACCCACCGGGTTCCGTCGGGTGCGTCGGTCACCGCGGCCCGTCCCACCGCGGCGTGCGCGCGCGACGCGAACACCACCTCCCCGTCGACGACGGCGGTCAGCACGTCGGCGGGAACGTCGCGCCGGTACAGCCGGAGCCACTCGTCGTCGGGCCGGTCCGCAAGAACCACTGTCGGGTCGGCAGGGCCGGTCGTCAGGTCGCGCGCCATCACGTGGGTCTCGCGTTCGGTCACCGTCGCAGCCGGCAGCCGAACCAGGCGGTCGGGACAGGCCAGCCTGGCAGGCAGGCCACGTCGGGAATACCAGTCGATGATCGCCGGTACCGCGTGCTGCGACGCCGAAACCTCCAACGGCACCGCAGAGTTGGCGCGGTAGGTGTACCCGCGTCCGGCCCGGCACAGCCAGCCGTCCAGCCACTGCTGCTCGACACCGGGCCACGCCATCGCCGCCGCGTACTCGAGCCGCCGGATATCGGGGTTGCGCACCGGGATGGTGGGCAGGCTGCGCAGTGACACCACATCGGCGGGGTCGACCTCGACCACGTCGCCGGACTTGGTCTGTACGCGCAGCAGCGGCGCGGCCGCCAGCAGGTGACCCACGACGTCGTTGAGGGGTGGGACCGACCCGGCGGGTAGGCGGTACCGGACGGCGACCCGGGTTCCCGGCTCCGGTCGGGGCGGCATCAGTGCCCGAACGGGTCGGGACCTTCGCCCGGTGTCCAGCTCAGCCCGGGAACGCCCCAGCCGTGCGACTTGACCGCCCGCTTGGCCCTGCGCGCGTGCCGGCCGATCAGGCGGTCCAGGTACAGATAGCCGTCCAGATGCCCGGTCTCGTGCTGCAGCATTCGCGCGAACAAGCCGTTGCCCTCCAGTGTGATCGGACTGCCGTCGGCATCCAGTCCGGTCACCCGTGCCCACTTTGCCCGTCCGGTCGGAAACGATTCACCGGGCACCGACAGGCAGCCCTCGTCATCATTGTCCGGATCCGGCATAGTCTCGGGCACCTCGGAGGTCTCCAGCACCGGATTCACCACCACGCCGCGCCTGCGGGTGGACTGACCGCGGTTGTCGGCGCAGTCGTAGACGAAGACCCGCAGCCCCACACCAATCTGATTGGCCGCCAGACCCACTCCGTAAGCGGCGTCCATCGTGTCGTACAGGTTGGTGATCAACTCGCCGAGATCGGTGGGCAGCGAACCGTCGGCGCCGACGGGCACCGGACTGGTCACGGCGCGCAGAACGGGATCTCCCAGAATTCGGATTGGTACGACGGCCATGGTCGGCAAGCTTAAGTCAGCCGACTCGCGGGCTGGGTGACGTCCCAAGTGTTGCAACCGTGGTTGAATGTTCGCCGAACCACAGGGATGTCATTCGAGTGTTCGGAAGGGCCCAGGGGAGCAATATGGACGGCGCCATGGCACGGGCTGAGCGATCGGGGGACGACCCCGGGCTCACCGACGGGCTGACCCGCCGCGAACACGACATCCTGGCGTTCGAGCGGCAGTGGTGGAAATACGCCGGCGCCAAGGAAGAAGCCATCAAAGAGTTGTTCTCCATGTCGGCGACGCGCTATTACCAGGTGCTCAACGCACTTGTCGATCGTCCCGAGGCATTGGCGGCCGACCCGATGCTGGTCAAGCGGCTGCGACGGTTGCGCGCCAGCCGGCAGAAGGCGCGGGCGGCACGCCGGCTCGGCTTCGAGGTCACCTGATCTTTCGGGATTGTCGTGCCTGCTGGATACAGTGGGCACGATGAACGAGCGCGTTCCCGACTCTGCCGGGCTTCCCCTCCGGGCCATGGTGATGGTGCTGCTGTTCCTGGGTGTCGTCTTCTTGTTGGTCGGATTCCAGGCGATGGGGTCCAGCGGCGACTCCGAGGACGGCACCTCGGCGAGCACCGTGACGACCAGCACGGCGACCACGAACACCCCGCCACCCGCCCCGGCCAAGGCCGACGTCCGGGTGTTCAACATCTCCGCGGAGGAGGGGGCCGCGGAACGTACCGCCAATCGGCTCAGGGAGGCCGGCTGGAACGTCACCGAGACGGGCAACCTGGATCTGCCCGCCGTCACGGCCACCACCGTGTACTTCGGTGAGTCCGCCGGCGAGCGCGAGGCCGCCGATGAAGTGGGCAAAGTGCTGGAGGCGCCCGTCGAGCCGCGCATCCCCGAAGTGGCCGAGCAACCACCTGGCGTCATCGTGGCCGTCACGGGATAGCATTTCGACATGGTCAAACCCGCCGCCGTCGCCGCCGTTCTGCTCGCTGCCCCCGTCGCGCTGCTGAGCGCCTGCAGTCCCAACGAACCTGTCGCCACCTCGCCGGGAACGACTCCGTCGATCTGGACGGGTTCGCCATCGCCGGCGGCACCGCTCGGCGAAGAGCAGGCCGGCTCGGACACGTTGGTCGCGCAGCTCAAACTCGCCGACGGGACCGAGGCCGCCGCGGCCACGATCGAGTTCAAGAACGGCTACGCCACCGTGACGGTGCAGACCACCGGCAGCGGTCAGCTCGCCCCGGGCTTCCACGGCCTGCACATTCACTCGGTGGGCAAGTGCGATGCGAACTCGGTCGCTCCTGCCGGCGGCGCACCCGGTGACTTCCTCTCCGCCGGTGGGCATTTCCAGGCTCCCGGACAAAGCGGCCACCCCGCCAGCGGGGACCTGAGCTCGCTGCAGGTGCGTGCGGACGGGTCGGCGCTGCTGGTGACCACCACCGACGCGTTCACCAAGGACGACCTGCTCGCCGGCGCCCAGACCGCGATCATCATCCACGAGAAGGCGGACAACTTCGCCAATATCCCACCGGAGCGGTACAACCAGGTCAACGGCACCCCTGGTCCCGACGAGACCACCCTGGCCACCGGGGACGCGGGCAAGCGGGTGGCGTGCGGTGTCATCGGCACCGGCTAGGGCGCCAGTCAGCAAGGTACCGGCCGCCGGCCGCATCGACTTCGCCGGCTCGCCCCGGCCAACGGTCGGGGTGGAATGGGAATTCGCGCTCGTCGACGCGGAGACCCGCGACCTGAGCAACGAGGCCGCTGCGGTGATTGCCGAGATCGGCGAAACCCCGCACGTGCACAAGGAATTGCTGCGCAACACCGTCGAGATCGTCACCGGCATCTGCGACACCGCCGGGGATGCGATGGCGGATCTGCGCTCGACACTCGTCACCGCCCGGCAGGTGGTGCGCGCCCGGGGCATGGAGTTGTTCTGCGCGGGCACCCATCCGTTCGCGCAGTGGTCGGCGCAGAAGCTCACCGACGCACCGCGCTACGCCGAACTCATCAAACGCACCCAGTGGTGGGGCCGCCAGATGCTGATCTGGGGTGTGCACGTGCACGTCGGAGTTTCCTCGGCGCACAAGGTGATGCCGATCATCTCCTCGCTGCTCGACCACTATCCGCACCTGCTGGCGCTGTCGGCGTCTTCGCCGTGGTGGGGCGGTGAGGACACCGGGTACGCCAGCAACCGGGCGATGATGTTTCAGCAGCTCCCCACCGCCGGTCTGCCATTCCAGTTCCAGACCTGGTCGGAGTTCGAAGGATTCGTGCACGACCAGAAGAAGACCGGCATCATCGACCACGTCAATGAGATCCGTTGGGACATCCGGCCCTCGCCGCATCTGGGCACCGTCGAGGTGCGGATCTTCGATGGCGTTTCCAATATCCGGGAGCTGGGCGCGCTGGTGGCCCTGACGCACTGCCTGGTGGTGGATCTGGACCGACGCCTCGACGCCGGCGAAACCCTGCCCACCATGCCGCCGTGGCACGTCCAGGAGAACAAGTGGCGCGCGGCCCGCTACGGCCTGGATGCGGTGATCATCCTGGACGCCGACAGCAACGAGCGCCTGGTCACCGACGACCTCGACGACCTGCTCAACCGCCTGGAGCCGGTGGCGAAGTCGCTGCACTGCGCCGACGAGCTGGCGGCGGTGTCCGATATCCCCCGGCGCGGCGCGTCCTACCAGCGCCAGCGCCGGGTGGCCGAGGAGCACGACGGAGACCTGCGCGCCGTCGTCGACGCGCTGGTCGGCGAGCTGGATATCTGAGGATGACCGCCAGGCCGATGTTCCCGCTGGAGTCCGCGCTGCTGCCCGGCGAACAACTGCCGCTGCATGTCTTTGAGCCGCGTTACGCCGCACTCGTCGCCGACTGCCTGCTCGCGCCCGAGCCCGCCTTCGGTGTTGTGATGATTGCCCGTGGCCGTGAGGTCGGCGGCGGGGACGCCCGTTGTGACGTCGGCGCGCTGGCCCGCATCGTCGAACACCAGGATCTCGGCCCGGGGCGCTACGCGCTGCTGTGTGAGGTGGGTGAGCGCATCCGGGTGCTGCAGTGGCTGGCCGACGAACCCTATCCGCGCGCGCTCGTCGAGCGGTGGCCCGATGAATCCGGGGATGCCGTGACCAGCGGCCAGATCGCCGACATCGAGGACCGCATCATGGGCTTGTTCGAGCGAATCGCCGCGGCACAGCAGATGCAGCTGCCGCCACGCTATGAGCTGTTGGGCGATGCCGAGCCGGGCGACGATGCCGGAAAACGACTGTACGCGTTGGCGTCCCGGTTGCCGATGGGTCAGGCTGACCGCTACTCGGTGCTATCGGCGCCGACGGCGACCGCACGATTGCGCGCGATCGGCGAGGGCCTCGACACCGTCACCGCCATGGTGGAATTCCAGCTCTCCGGCGATTAGCGGTCCGGGTTGCGCATCTCGTCGATCGTCAGCAGGTCATCCCGGATGTTCTGCTCACGGTAGGCCAGCTGACCGACCCGTTGCGCGACCACGGGTGCGGTGATCAGGGTGAACATGCCGGTCAGAATGATCATCCCGATGTCGACGTTGCCGCGCAGCCGGATCGCGGCGCCGACCAGCACCAGCAACAGTCCCAGTACCTGCGGCTTGGTGGCCGCGTGCATCCGGGACAGCGTGTCGGGAAAGCGGACCACCCCGATGGCCGCCGTCAGGGCCAGTGCCGAGCCGGCGAGCACCAGGACGCCGCACACCACATCCAGTGCGCTCACGGCCGGCCTCCTCGGTTGCCGGGGCTGTCGACGTCCGGCACCCGGAATCGGGCGACACTGACCGAGCCGACGAAGCTGATCAACGCCAGCGCGGCCAGGCTGTAGGTCACCGTGGAGTCAAGGCTGTAAGCCGCCCAGGTGCCGATCGCGCACATCGTCACCGCCACCATGGTGTCGAGTGCGACCAGGCGGTCCAGCGTGCTCGGCCCGGCCAGCAGGCGGAACATCGCGACGGTCGCCGCCGCGGTCAGCAGCACTGCCGCGATGATCCAGACGGTAGTCACGAGGCCTCCTCTTCTGCCGCGGCCGGGCGCCACTCGGTGTCGCGCTCGAATGCGGCCACCAGCAGGCGCTCCACCTGAGCGATCTGGCGGTAGAACTGGTTGACGGTGCGGGCCGAGCCGACGTCGATGACATGCGCGTAGATCAATCGACGGACCTGGTCGATCTCCAGCACGATCGACCCCGGAATCAGGTTGATGATGTTGACGGCGAGCGCGAGCACCAGGTCCGACTTCACGGCCAGCCGTGCTTGCAGTACTGCACTGCGCGGCGGGGGCCCCGGCTTGACGGCCAGCCACGCCACCTGGGCACTGGAGAGCAGCAGATACCAGGCGACCTGCAGGGCGAGTCGGAGCAGCGAAAGCGGGTGCACGCGGCCCTCGACGGGCACCACCGGCAACGGCAGCAGCAACGTGATCACCAGTGCGACCGCCAGGCCGCTGAGGATGTTGGCGACAGAGATGTTGCCCCACAACAGGATCCACACCAGCACCAGCAAGGTCAGTACCCCGGCTTGCAGTGTGATCCTCCGCATTACCGCACACCCCCCACCACCGCCGAGATGTACTGCCCGCGGTCGAGCACCTCGCCGGCGGCGCGGTCGGCGTAGGAGAAGACCGGACCGGCGGCGACGGTGAGCGTCAGGCCGACGGCGATGAGCGCCATCGTCGGGGCCAGCATGCCGATGGGCATCCGCCCGACATCGTCGCGATCGTCGAACGCGACGTCCTCGGCATCGTCGAGCAGCACCGACGGGGCAGCGGCGGCGAGGTCACCTTCGGGAGCGTCGACACGCGAGCGCCAGAACGCCTTGGTCCACACCCGCGCCACCACATACAGCGTCAGCAGGCTGGTCAGCACCCCGCCGGCCACCAGAATCCAGGCCAGCACCGACCCGCTCTGTGTTCCGGCCTCCAGCAGCGCCGCCTTCCCGATGAAGCCGGAGAACGGTGGAATGCCGCCGAGATTGAGGGCGGGCACGATGAACACGAACGCCAGCACCGGACTGGCGGCGGCCAGGCCGCCGAGGCGGCGCAGCGTGGAGGCGCCGGCCTGGCGCTCGATCAGGCCGACCACCAGGAACAGCGTTGCCTGCACGATGATGTGGTGCGCCACGTAGTAGATGGCGCCGGACATGCCCAGCCGGCTCGACAGCGCGATGCCGAACACCATGTATCCGATGTGGCTGACCAGCGTGAAGGACAGCAGGCGCTTGATATCGTTCTGCGCGATCGCACCGAGGATTCCGACCAGCATGGTCAGCAGCGCGGCGACGAGCAGCACCGGGTCGAGCCCACCGCCGGGGAACAGCAGCGAGTGCGCCCGGATGATCGCGTACACGCCGACCTTGGTCAGCAGGCCGGCGAACACCGCGGTCACCGGCGCCGGAGCGGTGGGGTAGGAGTCCGGCAGCCAGGTCGACAACGGGAAGACGGCGGCCTTGATGCCGAACGCCACCAGCAGTACCGCGAACAGCGCGCTGCGGGTGCCCGAGCTGATGTCGTCGAGGCGCAACGCCAACTCCGCCATGTTCAGCGTGCCGGTCGCGGCGTACACCAGCGCGATGCCCAACAGGAAGATCAGCGATGACACCATCGAGACCATCACGTAGGAGATGCCCGCGCGGACCCGGTCGGCGCTGGCGCCGATGGTCAGCAGCACGAAGCTCGCCGACAGCAGCACCTCGAACCCGACGAAAAGGTTGAACAGGTCACCGGCCAGGAACGCGTTGCACACGCCTGCGGCCAGCGCCAGATAGGTGGGCAGGAAGATGGACACCGGCTGGCGCCCGTCGCCGTCCCGGATACCCTGCCCGATGGCGTAGAAGACCACCGCGAGCAGCACGATCGACGACACCACCAACATCAGCGCCGAGAGCCGGTCGACCACCAGTGTGATACCCAGCGGACCCATGCCGGGTTCGATCTGGCCCCAGCCGCCGACGTTCAGCGCCAGTGTGCCGTCACGGTCGGTCAGGTACAGCAGTGCGGCGCACACGGCGACCACAGCGGACAGCGCCGCCAGCGTGATCGTCCGCTGCAGGCGCGGCCGCCTTCCGGCGACCAGGGTCAGTGCGGCGCCGACGGTCGGGATGAGCACCGGCAGCGGGGTGAGGACAGCCGCGAGCGTCATCAGGACGACTCCGGCCCCGGCAGCGCGTCCAGCTCGTCGGGTTCGTCGGTGTCCCTGTGCCGCAACGGCTCCGGCCGGTCTTCGGCGATCGCCGCCGCCTCCTCGTCGGTCAAGTGCGAGACGCGAGCGTCCTCGGGGTCATCGCTGACCTCCTCGGCGGTGGTCAGCCGGTAGGAGCGGTACGCCAGGGTCAGCACGAATGCCGCAATCCCCATCGTGATGACGATCGCGGTCAGGATCATGCCCTGTGCCAGCGGATCGGCAACCGTCGTTTCGTCGCCGCTGGTGCGGCCGCGGATCGGCGGGTTGCCCGCGGGCCCGCCGACGGTGAGGATGAGCAGGTTAACGCCGTTGCCGATGAGCAACAGGCCCAACAACATCCGGGTCAGGCTGCGTTCCAGCAGCAGGTACACCCCGCAGCTGATGAGCCCGCCGATCAGCGCCAGGGGCACCAGGAAGGTGGTCACGGCGCCCGCACCCCTGCCGCCGGCGCCATATCGGCCAGCTCTTCATCGATCTGTGCGCCCAGGCTGCGCAGCACGTCGAGCACCAGGCCGACCACGATCAGGTACACACCCAGGTCGAACAGCAACGCCGTGACGAACTTCACCGACCCCAGCACCGGGACGTCGAATTGGATTGTCGCCGAGGATAATACCGGTGCGCCGAGGAAGAGTGAGGCCACCGCGGTACCCGCCGACAGGCCGAGACCGACACCCAGGATCTTGCCCGCGTCCAGCGGAAGTGTCTCGCCGAGTTCGTAGCGTCCGCCGGCCAGGTAGCGGAGCACCAGGGCAAGGCCTGCGGTCAGGCCACCGGCGAAACCACCGCCCGGGGTGTTGTGGCCGGTGAAGAAGAAGTATGCCGAGAGCACCATGATCAGCGGGAAGATGAACCGGGTCGCGACCTCCAGCACCAGCGACCGGGAGCGTGGGTCGCGAAACTCGCTGCCGCGCAACCAGGTGGTGTCGCTGACCGCCGGGCTGTAGGCGGTCGTCGCCGTGCGTGCGACGCCGGGTTGACCGGCGGCCTGCCCGTTCTGGGGTATCCGCGGCGCCGACCCGAACCGGCGGTGCCGGAACACCAGCGAGGCGACGCCGGTTGCCGCGACCAGCAGCACCGAGATCTCGCCGAGGGTGTCCCAGGCCCGGATATCGACCAGCAGCACGTTGACGGTGTTGGCCCCGTTGCCGCGGAAGTAGGCGGCATCGGGCAGCAGTGCCGCGATCGGTGTGGCGGTGCGCGCGGCCATCGCGAACGCCGCGAGCGTGGTGACGGCTGCGCCGACCGCCAGCGCCAGCAGCGCCCGGGGCAGCCGGAAGCGCTTCATGTTTCCCATATCGGCCTCTGCGGGCAGCGTCCGCAGCACCAGCACGAAGATCACCAGTGTCAGCGTTTCGACCAGGAACTGGGTCAGTGCCAGATCGGGTGCGCCGTGGAACGCGAAGATCGTGCCGCAGCCGTAGCCCGTCACGCCCACCAGCAGCACCGCGGCCAACCGGTTGCGCATCACCGTCGCGCCGAGTGCAGCGGCCAGGATCAGCAACCCGACCATCGGCTGCAGCAGCGAGTCCCACGACCGGAACTGCGGCCGGTCGCGGGCGCCCAGCGCCAGCACCGCCACCGGCACCAGCACCAGGGTGGACAGGATCACCGACTGGGTGGCGGGTATCGATCCGCGTTGGGTGACGGCCGTCAGCCGCACGGACAGCACGTCGGCGCCGCGGAGGACGGCGTCGTAGATGCGGTCGGCGTTGCCCAGGGGCAGGTATCCCATCCGGGTGCGGCGCAACCGGGAACGGGCGAAGAACACGGCGGTGCCCACCGCCAGCACCATCGCGGACAACAACAGTGGCAGGTTCCAGCCGTGCCACAGCGCCAGGTGATAGTCGGCCCCGCCGGGGACCGTGTCGGCGTAGCTGTCCAGCACGTCGTCGAGGCGGCCCGGCGCCAGCCCGAACAGCAGACCCGCGGCGGCCAGGATCGCGGACGGGATCAGGAACGTCGCCGGCGGGCGGTGCAGGTCGGCCACCCGGGTGCTGGGACCGCGAAGACCCTTTCGGGCGAACGCACCCCACAGGAACCGCAGGCTGTAGACGGTGGTGAACACCGAGCCGATCACGATTCCGGCCAGCACGTACGGCGCCGCCGCGCCCAACGACTCGCTGTGCAGGAGTGTCTCGAAGTCGGCTTCCTTGGCGACGAAGCCCAGGAACGGCGGCAGTGCGGCCATGCTGGCGGTGGCGCCGGCGGCGATCACGAACAGTGACGGACAGCGGTGTCCCAGCCAGGCCAGGCGGCGGATATCGCGGGTGCCGGTGGCGTGGTCGATGACGCCGACGACCATGAACAGCGCGGCCTTGAACATGGCGTGGGCGCACAGCATGGTCAGGCCCGCCAGCATCAGGTCGCCGCCACCGGCGCCGACCAGTACGGTGATCAGCCCGAGCTGGCTGACCGTGCCGAAGGCCAGGATGAGCTTCAGGTCGTATTCGCGGACCGCACGCCAGCCGGCCAGCAGCATGGTGGCCAGACCCAGGATCACCACCGTCGGCCGCCACGGCGGCGAGTCGGCGAAGCCCGGCGTCATCCGCGCGATCAGATAGACGCCTGCCTTGACCATCGCGGCGGCGTGCAGGTAGGCGCTGACCGGTGTCGGCGCGGCCATGGCGCCGGGCAGCCAGAAGTGCAGCGGCACGATCGCCGACTTGCTCAATGCGCCGATGAGAATGAGCACCACACCGACGCCGACCGCCATACCCGACGGCGGGGCCGCCACCAGCTCCGACAGCAGATACGTGCCCGCGGCCTCGCCGAGGATGATGATGCCGACCAGCATCGCCAGCCCACCCGCGGTCGTGACCAGCAATGCCTGGGTGGCGGCACGGCGGCTGGTGGCGCGCTCGGCGTAGTGGCCCACCAACAGGAACGACAACACCGTGGTGAGCTCCCAGAACACGTAGAGCACCAGCATGTTGTCGCTGACCACGAGGCCGAACATCGCCCCCGAGAACGCCACCAGCTCGGCGGCGAAGCTGGGCAGCCGTTTCTCGGTGTGACCGTCATGGTGGCGGAAGTACTCGGCGCAGTAGAACA
>CAZDYH010000059.1:0-15753 GCA_964509355.1 uncultured Mycobacterium sp. | reverse complement strand
GCCGACCATTCGGCGATGCGGCGCTCACGGTGCCGCCGTTCCGGTGCGGTGACCGAGTCGGTGAGCGAAGCCTGCGCCGCCGCGACCGCCTCGGCGTACCTGCCCTCGCGCGCCAACAGTTCACCGCGCACGGCATGCCAGCGCTGGTCGGGAACGAGCTGGTCCAGCGCGCACAGGCCCGCGGCCGCACCGTCTGACTCGGCGACGGCGACCGCCCGGGCCAGCGCCGCGGGCGGGCTCGGCTGCACCGACAGCAGCAGGTCGTAAAGCCGGACGATCTCGGCCCAGTCGGTGGCCTGGTACGACGGCGCTCGGGCATGCTCGGCGGCGATGGCGGCCTGCAACTGGTACGGATCGGCGACCGTCCCGGTGCGGCGCAGCGACGCGTCGAGCAGCTGCAGTGCCTCGTCGATCGCGGCGGCGTCCCACAACGAGCGGTCCTGGTCGGCGAGCGGCACCGGATCGCCTGAGCCGTCGAGTCGCGCCGCGCGCCGCGATTCGGTCAGCAACACCAGCGCCAGCACCGCCATCGGCGACGGCTCATCGGGCATCAGCCCGTGCACGAGGCGTGCCAGCCGCAGCGCCTCGCGGCAGCCGTCGACGTCGGTCAGCCGGTCACCGCCGGCCGCGCTGTGGGCGATCGTGTAGGACGCATGCAGCACAGTGCACACCGCCGCGAGACGCTTTGGCAGGTCCTCGTCGGCCGGCACGCGGTACGGAATACCGGCGCGGGCGATCTTCGCCCGGGTCCGGGTCAGTCGTTTCGCGACCGCCGCCTCGCTCATCAGCAGCACCGCGGCGATCTGCGCCGGCGAGAGCCCGCACAGCGTGCGCAGTGCCAGGGTCACCTGGGCTTCCAGCGCGAGCGACGGGTGGCAGCAGGTGAAGATCAGCCGCAGCCGGTCGTCATGCACAACGCTGTCCGGCGGCAGGTCTTCGACCGTGAGATCCACACTGGCACGCTCCTTCCCGGCTCGGGCGCCCTCGCGGCGCAGCAGGTCGATTGCGACGCGGCGCGCGGTCACGGTCAGCCAGGCGCGCGGCTCGTCGGGTACACCGTTTCGCGGCCAGTCCCGTAGCGCGCGTATTGCCGCTTCCTGCACCGCGTCCTCGGCGATCTGCAGGCTGCCGACCGTCCGGACGAGGGTGGCCAGGATGCGGGCGCCCTCCGTCCGGACGGTCTCGGCCAGCGTCTGGTCCGGACCCATCAACCGAGCCGCAAGCGTGCTTCAGCCGAATTCGATGACGGGACGTACCTCGACGGCGCCGTCCCATGCCGCTGGGATATCGGCCGCGATGCGTACGGCCTCGTCCAGATCGGCGGCCTCGATGAGGTAGAAGCCGGTCAGGGCCTCCTTCGTCTCCGCGTACGGGCCGTCGCTCGTGACGACGTCGCCGCCGCGGGCGCCCGTGACCCGCACGGTCGTCGCGGTGCTCGTCGGGTAGAGCGCGGACCCGCCGCGGATCGCGGCAGCGTGGGCCGCCCCGAACTTCATGTAGTCGGCCATGTCCTCGGCCTGCTCGGGCGCCGACCAGTCGACGTCCCTGGTGTAGGTGAGTGCGGCGTACTGCGGCATGGCGGTTCTCCTGTCCAGATCATCCGGGCGATTCCCGAATCTCATCAGAAGGACGGACGGAGTGGAGCCCATTAGGACACTTACGCCGATCGAATCGGCCCCGAAGATTTCGCTCGTGTTGACGTCGTCAACAGGGAGAGTCCAGACGATCAGATTGTCAGTCGTTCCACCCGTTGTCCGGTCACGGCCGCAATGAGGTCGAAGTCCTTGTCGACGTGCAGCACCACCAAGCCGCCCAGTTCTGCCGTCGCCGCGATGATCAGGTCTGGAATCGACGGCGCACGATGCATGCCCTTGTCGGCAAGTAGCAGTTGAACCTCCAGTGCCCGATCTTCGATCGCAGGCGTCAGGTACTCGACGGGCATCGCGGCCAGCGGCGGCACGCGAAATCCACGGCGCGCAGCGTCGCCCGTCCGGGCCGAGTACGCCACCTCCATGCGGGTGACGTTCGCGATTCGCACCAGGCCGCGTTCGATCCGGTTGGCCCACGTCGGTGCCGTTGCACTGTGACCAAGGCGAACGAGGGCTGACTTGTCGATCAGCCACCCTTCGCTACTCAACTCCCGGTCATTCCCACGCCCGCGACATCAACTCGGCATTGCCCAGGTCGGCGAAGCTCTCGCCGAACGTCCGAAGATCGGCAGTGACGACGGGCACGCGAGCCACCTGGGCATCTTGAGTCAGACGACGACGGATGTACTCGCTACGTGACAATCCCAGCCGCGCAGCCAAGCCATCAAGCGCGACCAGCACGTCGTCGGGAAGATTCCTGATCAGAATATCGCTCACGAGTACCTCCTGATATCTCATGATAGCGAATGCGCGCCCACCCCTGGCCAAGTCCTGAACGCACCTGGGCGTAGGCGCGCTCTAACCGCGCGGCCCTTCGCCCCGGGAATGGGCGGTGGCCGGGTCATTCGACGTCCGGTTCCCCTGAGAGGCGCAGGACGGCGCCCCGCGCGGCGCGCTGCAACTCCACTGCCGCAGCCCAGTCCGTGCCCATGGGCTGGACCGGCTGGCCGATGGCGATGTCGACCGCTCCCCGTCGCGGGAACCTGTGCCCGGGCCGCAGCATCGCCCGCGTTCCGCGGATGGCGATGGGGACGGCCGGTACCCCGGCCTGGGCGGCGACGACGAACGCGCCCATGTGGAAGGGCCGCAACCCGGGGGCGCGGGCAAGGTGGCCCTCGGGGAACATCACGAGTGACTGCCCGGCTCGGACCAGGGCGACGAGCCGGTTGGTGTCGGCCACGCTGTGCTCGCGCTCATATCGTTCGACGAACTCGGTGCCGAGCCGCTTGAGCGCGAACCCGGTCAGCGCCTGACGCTGGAACACCTCGCCGGCGACGAAGCGGAACGAGAGTGGCAGCACCGGGGCGAGCACGACCGCGTCAAGCCAGCTCGGATGGTTGGCCACGACGATCGAGGGCCCGGCAGGGAGGCGGTCGAGGCCGTGCACGGTGACCGCGGTCCCGGTGAGGCGGGCCAGCAGCCGGACCGCCCCACGGGCCACCTGCCAGCGCCACTGCACCCGGGGTAGCAGCGTCAGCAGGACGACCACCGGCACCCCGAGGACCGCGTACAGCACCCGCGTGTAGGCAGCGAACGCGACAGCGGCCGCCGCGTTGCGGGCGCGGCGCAACGACGGTACAGCTCCGCGGAGCCGGAGGCGAGCCAACTCCAACCACAGCGCCCGCGGTCGGGCGCCGATCCTCCCCTGCTCGTAGATCTCCCGGCTGGCGGCCCGCCGGATCTTGCCGCTCGAGGTCTTCGGGACGGTGCGGGGTGGCGCCAGGACAACGTCGTCGGGGGCCACGCTGAGCAGGTCCACCGTCGTCGAGACGATCTCGGAGCGCAATGCGGCGCTCGCCTCCTCGTCGCCGGTCGCTCGGCTCTCGGCCATCACGACCAGCCGCTCAGCGCCCCCCTCGGGGTCGGGACAGGCGAATACGGCGACACACCCCTTGCGGACGCCGGCGAGGTTGCCGATCGCCTCCTCGAGCTCATCGGGGTGCAGGTTGCGCCCGGCCCGGATGATCACGTCCTTGACCCGGCCGGTGACGTACAGGTCGGCGTCGGCCACGTAGCCGAGGTCGCCGGTGTCGAGCCAGTCGTCATGGAACAGCGCGCGCGTCGCGTCGGCGTTGCGGAAGTAGCCGGCGGTCGCCGACGGACCGCGGAACTCGATGCGACCCTCACGGCGGTCGCCCAGCTCGTTACCGGCGGCGTCGACGATGCGGATCTCGTGGCCGGGCAGCGGTCGGCCGCAGGCGACGAAACGCAGTGCGTCCCGCTCGTCAGGCCCGACCGGGTCGGCCCGCGCCGAACGCACGAACGTGTCGCGGTCGATGCGGTCGATGAGCGGGCCCCGACCGAGGGGCGGGAAGGCCAGCCCGACCGAGGACTCGGCCAGCCCGTACACCGGCGCGATCGCGTCCCGCCGCAACCCATAGGGGGCGAAGCGCTCGGTGAACCGCTCGATCGTCGCGGGGCTGACCGGCTCGGCGCCGTTGAAGGCCAACCGCCAGGAACTCAGGTCGAGTCCTTCGATCTCGCCGTCGTGGACCTTGGCCAGGCACAGCTCGTAGGCGAAGTTCGGGCCGGCCGAGATCGTGCCCCGGTTCGCGTGGATCGCCCACAGCCATCGCGACGGGCGGGTCAGGAACACCTGGGGGCCCATCACCACCAGCGGGATGCCGAAATAGAGGCTCGAGAGCCACGCCCCGATCAGACCCATGTCGTGATACAGGGGCAGCCAACTGACGAACGTGTCCGCCCCCGACACCGCCGAGGCCTGGCCCATCGCCCGGATGTTGGCCAGCAGGTTCTGGTGCGTGAGCGCCACCCCTTTGGGCTGCCCGGTGCTGCCCGAGGTGTACTGCACCAGCGCGAGGTCCTCGGACCGGGGTCGGGGAAGGGCACCGCCGGGTGCGCCTGTGAGGGATTCGGGGACGACGACGTGGCGCAGGCTGTCGACGTTCGAGCGCAGGAGGTTGCCGAGAGGGACGGCCTCGGGCACGGTGACGAGCAGCGCGGCTGTTGCATTGGCGAGGATGCCGGTGTGGCGACGCAGGTGATCCGCCAGCTGGGAAGGCCGGGCCGGCGGGTAGATGGGTACCGGCACGGCACCGGCGAGCATCACGCCGGCGTAGGTGACGAAATAGGCCCGGCTGGTGGGCAACATGATGGCGACCGTGTCGCCGGGCATGACGTCGCGGGCCAGCAACCCCGCCGCCACGGCAGCCGCCTCCCGGTGCAGCGCCCCGTAGGTCAGGTCATCGGGGCTCCCCGACTCGTCGAGGATGCGGATGTGCGTCCGCTCGGGGGTCGCGCCCACGTGCCAGTCGAGGGCGTCGATCAAGGTCGACGCGGCCGCCGGGGCCCGGCTGCCCGCCACCGTGGCCGGGGGTGAGACCACGCCGACGTCCTCGCCGACGGCAGGGTGGCTGCGGGCGATGGCCCGCAGGAGGTCACGCGGCGTCTCCGCACTGGCCAGGACGTGCGAGGGCAGTGCCACCCCGAACGCGTCCTGGACCCGGAGCAGCAGCTCGACCAGCTCCAGGCTCCCGATGCCCAGGTCTTCGAATGGGCTGTCGAGCGTCACGGTGAGCCGCGAGGCGTGGGGGTGGACCTCGGTGACGAGCCCCCGGACCAGTTCGAGGACGAGGGCGGCGCGCTCTCCGCCTGCCATCAGTCAGGAAGCAGTCTGCGAGCGCGCGATTCGCTCGCGTAGGCGCACCGCGAACGCCGCGGCCCGATCGAGGTCGCGGTCGTTCGGCCGTCCCTTGTTGAAGCCGCCGACGAGCCGCAACGGCCCGACCGTGTCGAGGCCGCGGCACGAGAACGAATCGAGCACGTCAAAGCCCTTCGACGCGAGTTGGTGACGGATCGGTCGGCTGTAGCCCACCAGCGGGACCTCGGGACCGCCGCTCGTGAAGAACGTGAACGCTCGGACGCCATCGACGCGCGGCAGGCGACGGACCAGGCCCCACAACCTCGGATGCACCGCGTTGAAGTAGATGCCCGACCCGAAGCCGACAAGGTCGTACTCATGGAGCGCCCCGAGGTCGACTGCCTCGGGCTCGGCAACCTCGGCGTCGAGCACCTCAGCCATCCGATCGGCCACCCGGCGGGTGTTGCCGTGCGAGATCGAAACACAGACGATGAGCGACTTCATGGCCCTACCTCCCGCTGCGCCACCTCGACCTGGTGTCGGCGTGGACGTGTCGATGCTGCGCCAACGCCTCGCCGGCCGGCAAGGGCGCGAAGGCACCATGACCACGGGACGTTCGTCACCTCACTCGCCGGGGTGACGAGCCGGCCATTCGGCCTTTCGCCTCAGTGCCGGTTGAAGGACTTAAGTCCGTATCGGCGCACCGTGACCTGGGACATACTCCAGGATGTGAAGCAGTTCAACGACCGTGCCGACGCCGGACGCCAGCTGGCCAGGCGTTTGGATTCCTTCCACGGACAGGACATCGTCGTGCTCGGCCTGCCGCGAGGTGGGGTGCCGGTGGCCTACGAGGTGGCCAAGGCGCTAAGCGCCCCGCTCGATGTGCTTGTAGTGCGCAAGCTCGGGGTGCCGTATCAGCCCGAACTGGCCTTCGGCGCCATCGGTGAGGGCGGCGTGCGGGTGATCAACGATTCCGTCGTGCGTGCGGCGGACCTCAGCAGCGCTGACATGGCTGCGGTGGAAGAAGAGCAGCGGGCCGAGCTGCAGCGCCGGTCGGAGCGCTTCCGCCGAGGACGCGACCAGATCTCGTTGGCGGGGCGGGTCGCCGTGATCGTCGACGACGGCATCGCGACCGGAGCGACCGCAAAGGCGGCATGCCAGGTGGCTCGAGCCCAGGGTGTGAGCAGGGTCGTGCTGGCGGTTCCAATCGGCGCGGCTGACACCGTCAAAGCCCTCGCCCAGTACGCCGACGAGGTGGTGTGCCTTAGCACCCCCGCGTTCTTCTTCGCCGTCGGGCAGGGATACCGCAACTTCGCACAGACCTCCGACGACGAGGTGATCGCGCTGCTCGATCGCGCCCGCGACGGTTCTCGGGAGGCCGTCGCCAGCCACCGCGCTGTGGATCCGCCCCTGCGCGACGAGGAGGTGCGGGTGACCGCCGGACCGGTTTCGGTGGCCGGCCACCTGACGATTCCCGACCATCCGACGGGAATCGTCGTGTTCGCCCACGGCAGCGGAAGCAGCAGACACAGCCCCCGCAACCGCTACGTCGCCGAGGTGCTGAACATGGCCGGACTCGCCACCCTGCTGTTTGACCTGCTCACGCCCAATGAGGAACGCAACCGCGCCAACGTCTTCGACATCGAACTGCTGGCTGGCCGATTGGTCGACGTCACCGCATGGCTGGCGGCCCAACCCGACACCGCGTCGCTGCCCATCGGCTACTTCGGGGCCAGTACCGGGGCGGGCGCGGCCCTGCGCGCCGCCGCCGATCCCCAGGTTAAGGTCGGGGCGGTCGTCTCACGCGGCGGCCGGCCCGATCTCGCCGGCGAACACCTCACCCGCGTTCACGCGCCGACGCTGCTAATCGTGGGCGGACGCGACGAAGTGGTCCTCGAACTGAATCGACGGGCACAAGCCGTGATGCCGGGCAAGTGCGAGATCGCGGTGGTACCCGGGGCCACCCACCTCTTCGAAGAGCCGGGCACCCTCGAGCGGGTCGCGGTACTGGCGCGCGACTGGTTCATCGACCACCTGAGCCCGCCAGCCGCCGGCCCGTAGATCGGCACGAAAAGCCATGGCGGCCAGCATATCCGGGCATCGAACCGTTCCGCATACGGCAGATCTGCGGATCGAGGCGTGGGCGCCCACCCGCGACGGCTGCATCAAAGAGGCGGTGCTCGGCGCTGTCGAGAGCTTCCTGGATACGTCGTCGGCGCGTGCGCAGCACACCCGCCGACGACGGCTGACCGGGGAGCGTGACGACGATCTGCTGGTCGCTGTGCTCGAGGAGGTCATCTACTTCCTCGATACCGCCGGTGAGGCGCCTGTCGACATCGATCTGCAGACCGTAGACGGTGGTGTCGACGTCGGTTTCGCGATGGTCGACGCGGGCACTCTGCCCCAGGTGGGCGCCGTACCAAAGGCAGTGTCGCTCAACGACCTTCGCCTTTCGCGGGGCCGCCGGGGCTGGCGATGCTCGGTGACGCTTGATGTGTGATTGAGGCGGACCGCATGAAGATCATCGAGGAAAACCCGTACCGGTTCCGGATAGAGCAAGAGGGCCCTATGCGAGTCCCCGGGATCGTGTTCGCGACGAGGTCGTTGCTACCCGACGAACGCGGGGATATGGCGCTGGTGCAGGTGGCCAATGTGGCGACGCTGCCGGGGATCGTCCGAGCGTCCTATGCGATGCCCGACGTTCACTGGGGATACGGGTTTCCGATCGGCGGTGTAGCGGCGACCAACATCGACGCCGACGGGGTCGTCTGCCCCGGCGGCGTGGGGTTCGATATTTCATGCGGGGTGCGGCTCCTGGTCAGTGGTGATCTCGACCGCGATCGGCTGCAGCCGCGGATCCGCGCGGTGATGGATCACCTCGATCGTGCGATACCACGTGGCGTGGGCACCAAAGGTGTTTGGCGGCTGCCGAACCGCGGCGTGCTGCAGCAGGTGCTGACCGGCGGCGCCCGATTCGCGGTGGAACAGGGTCATGGCGTAGCACGGGACCTACAGCGGTGCGAAGACCGCGGCGTGATGGAAGGAGCCGACGCGGCGACGGTCAGCGACCGGGCCGTCGAACGCGGCCTTGGCCAGCTGGGCAGCCTCGGCTCGGGCAACCACTTCCTGGAAGTGCAGGCCGTGGAACGCATTTTCGACCACTCCGCGGCCGCGCAGATGGGACTCTCAGAGGGCACGATCTGCGTGATGATCCACAGCGGCTCGCGGGGACTGGGCCACCAGATCTGCACCGATCATGTCCATGCGATGGGAACGGCCATGGGCCGCTACGGCATTCATGTGCCCGATCGCCAGTTGGCGTGTGTGCCTGTCCGCTCTCCTGAGGGCCGGGCGTACCTGGCGGCGATGGCCGCAGCGGCCAATTACGGCCGCGCCAATCGGCAACTTCTCACCGAGGCGACGCGTCGGGTGTTCGAGGAGGAAGCTGCGACGTCGCTGGACCTGCTGTATGACGTGTCGCACAACCTCGCCAAGATCGAACACCATCCCGTCGACGGCCAGCCCCGCATCCTGTGTGTACATCGGAAGGGCGCGACCCGCTCTCTACCGCCGCATCACCCCGAGCTCCCAGCTGAGCTGGCAGGCGTCGGCCAACCGGTGCTGATACCGGGCACGATGGGCACCGCCTCCTACGTCCTGGCAGGCGTCCCCGATAACCCCGCATTCTTTTCCACCGCACACGGCGCCGGCCGGGTGCAAAGCCGCCACCAGGCCGCGCGCAACACCAGCGGTGAGGCGTTACGCGACCGCCTCGAACAACGCGGCATCCTCGTGCGCGGCAGCTCCCGCAGGGGGCTCGCCGAGGAAAAGCCCGGGGCGTACAAGGACATCGACGCCGTCATCGAGACCAGCCACCACGCCGGGCTCGCCCGCAAGGTCGCCCGTCTTGTCCCATTGGGAGTGGTGAAAGGTTGAGCATGGCCGGTGATTCTGATGTGGTGACGGTGCTGTTGGGCGGTGACGTCATGCTGGGTCGTGGCGTCGACCAGATTCTTCCGCATCCGGGAGACCCGGCATTGCGTGAGCCTTATGTCCATGATGCCCGTCGATACGTCGAGCTGGCCGAACGGGCGAACGGGCCGATTCCCCGCCCCGCAGAATGGAAGTGGCCCTGGGGTGACGCGCTGGGGATCCTCGAGGGCCTTGGTCCGGATGTTCGTCTGATCAATCTGGAGACGACGATCACCGCACACGGTGAATTCGCCGAACGCAAAGCTATTCACTATCGGATGCACCCGAACAATCTCCCGGTGCTGACCGCGTTCCGGCCCGACGTCTGCGCCCTGGCGAACAACCACATTCTCGATTTCAGCCGCCGTGGGCTGGCCGACACCGTGGAAGCTCTCACCCGGGCGGGTATCCGGGGTGTCGGGGCAGGAGCCGACCTGGGAACCGCACACCGCCCGGCGGTGGTGACGTCCCATGGCGGACACCGGGTGGTCGTCGGCTCGGTTGCGACCGTATCCAGTGGCGTTGCCGAATCGTGGGCGGCGCACCCCGACCGGTCGGGGGTGTGGTTGGTCCGGGATCCGTCGGCCCGCGCTGCCGCCGACGATGTCGCGGCAGGGGTGCTGGCGCACAAGGCCACCGGCGATATCGCGATTGTGTCGGTGCATTGGGGATCGAATTGGGGCTATGGCGTGGGGCTGAGTGAAATCCAGTTCGCGCACCGGTTGATCGACGCCGGCGTCGATATCGTGCACGGACATTCCTCGCACCATCCCCGACCGATCGAGATTTATCGTGGCAAACCGATTCTGTACGGCTGCGGCGACGTCATCGACGACTATGAAGGCATCGGGGGCCACGAGTCCTACCGCTCCGACCTGAGACTGCTCTATTTGATCTCGACCGATCCCGGCAGCGGTGAACTGGCCGCGCTGCGGATGCTTCCCCTGCGCGTGCGGCGGATGCGGCTCGAGTGCGTTCCGCGAACCGACGCGGAATGGCTGCGTTCAACGCTCGAGCACATCAGCCGCCGGTTCCGGACCCCCGTCGTGGCGGGACCCGACGATTTGCTGGTAGTCCGCCTGAACCGGGCGAACCCCGCTCATCCGGATCGGCTGAGGACCCAAGACCCTCGAACCGGTGACGTCAGGACCTGATGCCGGTCGGGTGCAGTGGTTGATTCTGGATGGGTTAGCGAGGAGGTTTCGATGCCGTACGTTGATCGTCGCGATGCCGGCCGCCGGTTCGGGGCCGGTGCCGCGTTGCGGGGCGCCGGATGACCGCCACGGTTCTTCGCATCGTCTCCGGCAGTGCGAATCCTCGCCTCGCCGGTGCGGTTGCCAACCATCTGGGCGTCGAGTTCGATGGCTGCACCCTGGACCGCTACCCCGACGGGGAGTTGCGCCCGACGGTCGAAAACGTCTGTGGCGCGGATGTTTATGTCGTGCAACCGACAGCACCACCGGTCAACGAACACATCATCGAATTGCTGTTGCTGCTGGACGCCTGCCGCCGGGCCCGCGCCGCGCGGGTGACCGCGGTCGTACCCTACTTCGGCTACGCCCGCCAGGATCGCCGCACCGCAGCAGGCCAGGCCATCGGGTCGACAGTGGTTGCCGACGCGATCGCCGCAGCGGGGGCCGACCGGCTCGTCGTCGTCGACCCGCACACACCCGGACTGGAAGCGCAGTGCCGAATCCCGGTCGAAACACTCACCGCCGTTCCCACCCTGTCTCATCAGCTCGCTGCCGAGCTGCCGGATGCGGCCGTTGTCGTCGCCCCCGACCTGGGCGCGGTCAAACTGGCCGAACAGTACGCGGCAGTCTTGCATGGTTCGGTTGCGGTCGTGCGCAAGCAACGCGAAAGCGGCGCGACGGTCAGCGCATTGGACATTGCCGGCGAGGTGCACGGCCGTCCGGCGGTGATCATCGACGACATGATCACCACTGGGGCGACCATCGAAGCCGCGGTCGGGCTGCTGCGACTGCGCGGCGCCGCACCGGACATCGTCGTGGCCGCGACCCATGGGCTATTGGTCCATGCCGCCGCCAGCTGCCTGCGTGACCTCGGTCTGCGGCGCGTGCTCGTCACTGACACAGTCGCACCCAGGGACGCTGGCGCTGTGATCCAGGTGTGCTCGATCGCGCCGACGTTGGCCGAGGCCATCGCCTGCTTGCACAACGACACGCCACTGCACAAACCGAACACCCGATGATCGCACCGGAGGCCCGGCTGCAGCTGCTCCGCTAGCCGGCGTTCGTAAACCTGTGCGGCCGTTTACGCTCGGGCCATGGCTGAGCGACTGCTGGAACGGGACCTGACGGCGACGAGCTTCGATCCACTCGCGGCGTCAGGTTCTCTGCCCGACCGGTCGCGCACGGTGGTGGTCGGCGCCGGCATCGTCGGCTCCAGCGTCGCCTACCACCTCGCCAGGTTGGGCGAGGAGGTCCTGGTGCTCGAACGCCACAGCGTCGCGTCGGGCACCAGCTGGCATGCCGCCGGCCTCGTCGTACGGGGACGGTCGTCGCACGTCTTCACCGAGCTGGCGTCGTACGGGGTCGATCTGTACGAGCGGCTCGCCGTTGAGACCGACATCGACGTCAACCTGAACCAATGCGGTTCGGTCACGCTCGCCCGCACGAACGGACGCCTCGACGAACTGCGGTACATGGCCGGCGTGGCCAGGCACCAATCCGTCCCGTACGAGCTGGTCAAGCCGTCACGGGTGCCGGAGCTGTGCCCGCTCGCCGTGGCCGACGGCCTGGTCGGTGCGTTGCACCAACCCGACGACGGGCATGTGAACCCGGGCCTCGCCACGTTGGCGCTGGCCAAGGGCGCGTTCGCCGCGGGCGCCGTGTTCCGCGAGGGCATCACCGTGGCGGGCGTCCGCACCGAGGCAGGCGTAGTGACCGGAGTGCACACCGATCACGGGTTCGTCGAGTGCGAGCGGGTCGTGTTGGCGGGCGGGCTCTGGACCCGCGACCTGGCCGCTGCGTGTGGCGCCAGTGTGCCCCTGTGGCCCGCCGCCCACGTCCACGTGCAGACGGCACCGATCGACGTCATCGATCCGGCGATGCCGGTGCTGCGCGATCTCGACGCCTACTTCTATGCCCGGCACTTCGACGCTCGCCTGCTGATCGGCGCGTTCGAGCCCGATGGCCAGCCGCTCGATCCGGCGTCGCTGCCACCGGACTGGGCGTTCGGCGAGTTCGCGCCCGACTGGGAGCACTTCGCCCCGGTGCGTGCCCTGGCCGAGCAACGTCTCCCGGTGCTGCGCGGGATCGAGTGGCAACGCTTCCTGAATGCGCCGGAGAGCTTCACGCCGGACGCGAACTTCTGCCTCGGCGAGACGGCGGAGGTGCCGGGACTCTTCGTTGCCGCCGGCTTCAACAGCCAGGGCATCATCTACGCGCCGGGTGCGGGGCGGGCCCTTGCCGAGTGGATCGTCGCCGGGGCCCCGACGTTCGACGCGTCTGCGGTCGATGTGCAGCGCTTCCACCACCAGCAGTCGAATCGCCGCTATCTGCACGCGCGCACCCGAGAAGGCCTCGGCCGGCTGTACGCCATGCACTGGCCGCACCTGCAGCCACACACCGCCCGGAACGTCCGTCGCACGCCGCTGCACGACCGGCTCGCGGGTGCCGGCGCGTGTTTCGGTGAGCTGGCGGGCTACGAGCGGGCCAACTGGTACGCCCCACTGGGCGTGACCCCGGAATACCACTACAGCTACGGCCGCCAGAACTGGTTCGAGCACGCTGCCGCCGAGCACAGAGCGGCCCGCGAAGCAGTAGCGCTGTTCGATCTGTCCACGTTCACCAAGGTCGAGATCAGCGGTCGCGACGCGCTGCGCGTGGTACAGCACATCGCCACGCAGAACCTCGACGTGGCCGTCGGCCGCGTGGTGTACACGTTGTTCCTCAACCGGCTCGGTGGCATCGAGCTGGACGGCACCGTCACGCGCCTTGCCGACGACCGCTTCCTGGTCGTGACTCCGACATCTGCTCATGCCAAGACGTTGGCCATCGCGAGGCGCGGCGTCGCGTCGCTGTCAGCCTCCGCCGCGGTCTTCGACGCGACTGCCGGGCTGGCGACGATCGCCGTGATGGGTCCGCGAAGCCGCGATCTGATGAGCAGGATCAGCCCCGACGATCTGTCGAACGCCGCGTTGCCGTGGGGACGCTCGGCCGATATCGAGGTCGCCGACGGGTACGCCCGCTGCCTGCGCGTCAGCTTCGTCGGCGAGCTCGGCTTCGAGCTGTACCCGACGGCCGATCAGGCGATCGACATCTACGACTCGATCGTCGAGGCCGGCGTCGACCTCAGGCTGCAGCACGCCGGCTATCACGCCCTCGACTCGCTGCGTTGCGAGAAGGGGTACCGCCACGTCGGCCACGACATCGGGCCTACCGACAATCCGTACCAGGCAGCGCTGGCCTACACCGTTGCGCTCGACAAGCCCGGTGGTTTCGTCGGATGCGATGCGATCGCCGAGCGCGCGGTGATCGCGCCCGATCGCCGCCAGGTGTTCGTGCGCCTGCTCGACCCGCAGCCGTTGCTGCTGCACGGGGAATCGATCCTGTTCGATGGCGCCATCGTCGGTCGGATGACCTCGGGGGCGTACGGCCACACCATCGGTGCGGCGTGCGGTCTCGGCTACCTCGCCGGTGAGTTGCCGGCCGGTGCGGCGTACGAGGTGGACTGCGCTGGAGTGCGCGTTCCCGCCGAGGTCTCGGACACCCCGTTCTACGACCCCGCCGGTGCCCGCCTGCGCAGCTGACCGGGACAATGCGGAGATGGTTATCGTGCGACGGTTCGTTGTTGCCGCGCTCGTCGTGGGATGCAGCGCTGGCTGCGGTGCACTGGGCGTGGGTGGCGCATCACCCACCGCTTCGACAGATGTGACTACCGTCGCCACGTCGTCCGCCGATGCCGGGACGACCAACTCATCGAGCGCCGGCGTGGCCCCGCTCTCCGACCAGGCGCGCTCGGCCGGGTTCGTCGACGTTCGGACCGTGGTTCCCAGCGCGATCATCGACCTCCGCTACGCGACACCGAACAATTTCGTGGGCACGCCCTTGTATCCCGCCGACGCCCGCTGCCTTGTGCACGAATCCTTGGCTCCGGGTCTGGCGGCCGCCGCCGAGGCGCTGCGCCCGCAGGGGGAAGTACTCGTCTTCTGGGACTGCTACCGGCCGCACGACGTCCAGGTCAGGATGTTCGAGGCGGTCCCGAACCCCGACTGGGTGGCCCGGCCCGGCCCGTATGCGCGCAGCCACGAAGCGGGCCGCTCGGTTGACGTGACGATCGCAGGCGTGCAAGAGCAGTGCCCGCCCGCGCAGCGGGTCGGCGGGCTCTGCCTCATCGAGATGGGAACCGACTTCGACGACTTCTCGCCCCGCGCCCTCGCCTTTGCGGCCGAGGGCATCAGCGAGCAAGCGCAGGCGAACCGGGCCCGGCTACGCGCCGCCATGAGTACCGGCGGGTTGAGGGTGTACTCCGGTGAGTGGTGGCATTTCGACGGCCCCGGCGCCGGCGCCGACCGCCCGATTCTCGACGTCCCGGTCAACTGAACTCACACCGTCCATCGGTCGGGTCATGCGCCGCTGACGCGAAGATTCCTCTCGTGGCAGCGCCCAACCTCAACCAGGGCGCGCGACGGTCTGCGAAGGCCAGACGCTGCTGCGTTTGCGGGTGGAGGACCGCACCGGCCTGTCCCATCTGGTGGTCGGCCTCATTTGTTGACCCCAACAGAGGAACACGCCATGCCGGAACCGAAGAAACCGACCGAACATAGAACACTGCGCGTTGCCGCTCGCCGAGCCGAGCAGTTTGCGCGACGCACCCGCAGGGTGCAAATGCGATCGGCCATCAAGGCTTTGCTCGAATCACGCCTACGAATGAACCCGTAAAGGTACAGTGACCGGACAGAACCGTCTGAGCAGAGGTCTAGTGCATTCTATCCGATAATGAGACGAGAGAGAAGTGAACAAATACCTTGTTCTTACCATCGTCGCTCTTACTGCTGCCATGTTGGCCTGTCACGCTGATTTCCCGGCCCAGACCCAGGCTTCCGATCTGGACTGTCACAAGACCATCGCTGCTATAGATGGAATGCAGAGCAACTTAGCTTTCCCGCAGTACTTCTCGCAGGAAAATCCAACTAAACAAGGCGGAGAGTTCGATGCCAACCAATATTTTGAAGCTTTTACCCATCTGAAAATGCGGGATGGTTTTACACTGGACTATGTTTACCACCAGGACGGCATGGGCGGTTATCCGTTGCTCTACGCTCGCCCGATTGACCAGGCGCCTTATGTCAACGAAACCGAGTACGCCGCAGCCCCGGACCACCCCGATTATTCTGCTCTTGTCATGCCGCAGGACAGCCTTGAAGGTTATTTCGAGTATGCCGCCTTTGCCATTTCGGCAAACCAGTTCTACTTGGACTGGCATGCCAATTACAACGATTGGCAGGTAGTGTGCGGCATGGATGATAGCGAGGAAATGATACAGTCCGTTGAAGGTGAGGATCCT
>CAZDYH010000058.1:8121-16009 GCA_964509355.1 uncultured Mycobacterium sp. | reverse complement strand
CAAGATCCGCGCCTACTGCGAGGGCAGCGTCGAGCACTTCAACTGGCTGGAGGATCTCGGCTTCCAGTTCGAGCGCAGCTACTACCCGGAGAAGGCGGTGATCCAGCCCAACACCGAGGGTTTGATGTTCACCGGCAACGAGAAGGTGTGGCCATTTCTGGAGATGGCGATACCGGCTCCGCGTGGCCACAAGGTGCCGGTGCCCGGCGACACCGGCGGCGCCGGCATGGTGATCGACCTGCTGCTCAAGCGGGCCGCCAAACTCGGCGTACAGATCCGTTACGAGACCGGTGCCACCGAACTGATCCTCGAAGACACCGGCGAGGTAGCCGGCGCGACGTGGAAGCACTTCACCGAAACCGGCGCAGTGCGGGCGAAGTCGGTGATCATCGCGGCCGGCGGATTCGTGATGAACCCGGAGATGGTCGCCAAGTACACCCCGAAGCTCGCCGAGAAGCCGTTCCCCCTGGGCAGCACCTACGACGACGGCCTGGGCATTCGGCTCGGCGTGTCGGCCGGCGGCGCCACCCGTGACATGGACCAGATCTTCATCACCGCGCCGCCCTATCCGCCGGCCATCCTGCTGACCGGGATCATCGTCAACAAGCTCGGCAAGCGGTTCGTCGCCGAGGACTCCTACCATTCGCGCACATCGGGTTTCGTGATGGACCAGCCCGACAGCGTGGCCTTCCTGATCGTCGACGAGGCACACCTGAAACCTCCGAAGATGCCGCTGGTTCCATTGATCGACGGCTGGGAAACGGTGGCCGAGATGGAACAGGCCCTCGGCATCCCCGAGGGCAACCTGGCGGCGACCCTGGACCGCTACAACTCCTACGCCGCCAAGGGCGAGGACCCCGACTTTCACAAGCAGCCCGAATTCCTTGCGCCGCAAGACAAAGGGCCATGGGGCGCATTCGACCTGTCGTTGGGCAAGGCGATGTACGCCGGGTTCACGATGGGCGGGTTGACCACGTCGGTCGACGGAGAGGTGCTGCGGGCGGACGGCAGCGTGGTGCCCGGCCTCTATGCGGCCGGCGCCTGCGCGTCCAATATCGCGCAGGACGGCAAGGGCTATGCCAGCGGCACCCAGCTGGGCGAGGGATCCTTCTTCGGCCGCCGCGCCGGAGCGCACGCGGCAGCGGGCGCGCAGGCGCGCTAGACGCGGGCGCCTCAGACCGGCGCGGGTTCGTCGCCGTGGACCAGGCCGAGTTGCCATTGGCCTGCGCCGAGCAGCTCCAGATGCTGTTCGTGATGCTGCTCGACGGTGCTGCGGTGACTGACGCTGACCACGATGGTGTTCGGCAGCTCGCTGCGCAACATCCGGTAGAGCGCGAACTCCAGTCCTTCGTCGAGGGCGGACGTGGACTCATCGAGGAACACCGCCTTCGGCTTGGTCAGCAGTATCCGGGCGAAGGCGATGCGCTGCTGCTCGCCGGGGGAGAGCACCTTCGCCCAGTCGCGAACCTCGTGGAGGCGGATGACGAGATTCTCCAGCGCCACCTTGCCCAACGCCTGCTGGAGCTCGATATCCGGGATGTCGCCCGGCGACGCCGGATAGGACACCACCGAACGCAGATCGCCGAGCGGCACGTAGGGCAGCTGGGACAGGAACATCGTCTCGTTCTCACCGCCCGGGCACCGCAGCGTGCCGGTGGTGAACGGCCACAGCTGAGCCAGGCTGCGCAGCAGCGTGGTCTTGCCGCTGCCCGACTCTCCGGTGATCACCAGCGAATCGCCCGGCTCCAGCCGCAGATCAAGGGGGTTGATCAGCTGGTCACCCGCGGGCGTGCGAACTTCGACGTCGTCGAGTTCGACGACTCCGCCGGCGCTGGCCGCGGTGGTCAGCACCGGTAGTTCGCGAGCCCGAGAGTTGGCCTCCACCAACCCATTCAGGCGGATGATGGCGGCGCGGTAGCTGGCGAACGAGTCGTAGGCGTTGCGAAAGAACGACAACGAACCCTCGATCTCCCCGAACGCGGTGGCCGATTGCATCACATCGCCGAGTTGGATCTGGTTGGCGAACAACCGGGGCGCCTGCAACAGGAAGGGCAGCACATTGATTGCCTGGCTGGCCACCAGGTTCCAGCCGGTGAAGCCCACGGTTCGGTTCACATAGCGGCGGTAGTTGGCGATGACCGCGGAGAACCCACTTCTGAGCTGCACTCGTTCGGCGCGTTCGCCGCGGTAGAAGCCGACCGCCTCGGCCGAGTCGCGAAGCCGGACCAGCGCGTACCGGAACGCGGCGTTCGTCAGCTCGTTCCGGAAGCTCAGCCGGATCAGCGGGTGGCCGATCCAGAAGGCGACGACCGTCGCCACCAGGACATAGACGATCACGATCCAGAACAGCGCCTTGGGCAAGGTGAGACCGAACACGGTCAGACTGCCCGACAGATTCCACAGAATGGCGGCGAAAGAGATGACCGAGACCACCGATTGGACGGCGCCGAACAGCAGGGTGCCCGCTGTGCCGTTGGACGGGGCGTTCGGTGTGCCCCCGACGCCGGCCGTGAAGATGTCGATGTCCTGCTGAATGCGCTGGTCCGGGTTGTCGATGCCCTCGTCGATGAAGCGTCCGCGGTAGTAGGCGCGCCCCTCGAGCCAGTCGCCGGTCAGGTGGTCGGTGAGCCACACCCGCCAGCTGATGATGAACCGCTGCGTCAAGTAAAGGTCGAGCATGACCCGGATGACGTGGATCGTGGCGAGCACGCAGAACGTCCAGATGGCGACCCAGAACCCGTGGATCCCGGATTGCCGGACCGCCTCCTCACCGCCGCCGGCGCCCTGGAACGCGACCTGAAGCGAGGAGTACAGGTCGTTGCTGAAGTAACTGAGCAACACGTTGATGCGCACGGACAGGATCGCCGACAGCAGCAGGATCGCGAACAGTGCCCACACCGGGATGCTGGCCCGGCCTTTGAAGTAGTCCCTGGTGATGCGCCAGAACTGGCGGCCCCAGGTGGTGAACCTGGCCAACAGCACCAGCACGATGAACAGGCACACGGCGCTGAGCACCCAGGCCTTCAGGACCCACAGCAGCGACGGCACGAGCTCATGGCCCCAGTCGATGGACGGTGTAAACGTATCCAACGGACGACTCTTCTCTGCGGGGCGTCCGGTGACGCCGACGGTCAGGAACCTAGCGGCGAAGCTACCCGAGCAGCGAGCAGACACAGAATCGCATGAAAGCGCTCTGCGGTGCGCGATTCTGTGTCTGCTCGCCGGTTACGCTCGCCGGATGAGCATCGACGCTCCAACCACCCTGCACGCTGGACATCTGATCGCCCGCCGACTCCGCGCCAGCGGGATAGACACCGTGTTCACTCTGTCCGGCGGCCACCTGTTCTCCATCTACGACGGCTGCCGCAGCGAGGGCATCCGGCTCATCGACACCCGCCACGAGCAGACCGCCACCTTCGCCGCCGAGGGCTGGTCGAAGGTGACCCGGGTGCCCGGTGTCGCGGCGCTCACCGCCGGTCCGGGTGTCACCAACGGGATGAGCGCCATGGCCGCCGCGCAGCAGAACCAGTCGCCGCTACTGGTTCTCGGTGGCCGGGCGCCGGCGCTGCGGTGGGGTATGGGATCACTGCAGGAGATCGACCACGTCCCGTTCGTGGCCCCGCTGGCGCGCTTCGCCGCCACCGCGCAGTCCGCCGAAGCGGTCGGCAACCTGGTCGACGATGCGCTGCGCGCGACGGTGGGCGCCCCGTCCGGTGTCGCGTTCGTCGACTTCCCGCTCGACTACGTCTTCGGCGAGGCCCACGACCACAATGCCCCGGGCGCGTTGGCCGACATGCCGGCAACCACCGGCGCTGCGGCGCCAGACGGCAACGCACTGGACCGTGCCGCCGCGCTGCTGGCGGGCGCACAACGCCCGGTGATCATGGCCGGCACGAATGTGTGGTGGGGACAGGGCGAGACGGCGCTGCTGCGGCTCGCCGAAGAGGGGCGAATCCCGGTTCTGATGAACGGCATGGCCCGCGGCACGGTGCCCGCCGATCACGAATTGGCGTTCTCGCGGGCACGGTCGAAGGCGCTGAGGGAGGCCGACGTCGCCGTGGTGGTGGGCGTGCCGATGGACTTCCGGCTGGGCTTCGGTGGCGTGTTCGGGCCCCAGACTCAGCTCATCGTCGTCGACCGGGCCGAACCCGACCACGCGCACCCGCGCACCATCGCGGCCGGGCTGTACGGCGAGCTGCCCGCGATCCTGGGGGCTCTGTCCGCATCGGCCGGCACGGCCGGCCATGAGGGCTGGATCGCCGAACTGCGGGCGGTGGAAACCGCGGCGCGCGACTCCGAGCGATCCGAGCTGGCCGACGACCGCACCCCGCTGCACCCGATGCGGGTATACGCCGAGCTGGCCCCGCTGCTGGACCGAGACGCGATCATCGTCATCGACGCGGGCGACTTCGGGTCGTACGCCGGGCGGGTGATCGACAGCTATGTACCCGGAGCGTGGCTCGACAGCGGGCCGTTCGGCTGCCTCGGTTCGGGCCCGGGCTACGCGCTGGCCGCCAAGCTGGCCCGGCCCGACCGCCAGGTGGTGCTACTGCAGGGTGACGGCGCCTTCGGGTTCAGCGGTATGGAGTGGGACACGCTGGTGCGGCACGGCGTCCACGTCGTGTCCGTCGTCGGCAACAACGGCATCTGGGGCCTGGAGAAGCATCCGATGGAAATGCTGTACGGGTACTCGGTGGTGGCCGAGCTGCGGCCCGGCACCCGCTACGACGAGGTGGTGCGCGCACTCGGCGGGCACGGCGAGTTGGCGGCCCGGCCGGACGAGGTCCGGCCGGCGCTGGAGCGGGCCTTCGCCAGCGGTCTGCCCGCCGTGGTCAACGCGCTCACCGACCCCGACGTGGCCTACCCGCGTCGGTCCAACCTGGGGTAGGCCCCCAGGTACGGTTAACGTGTGTCCAAGACCACCACAGGCGGATCAGGCCGTCTGAGCACCCGGTTCTGGAAGCTGCTCGGCGCGAGCACCGACAGAGACCAGGCTCATTCGATGGGCGAAGTGCGCGCCGCGGCCGACTACGACAAGAAGGCCGCCGGCCTCGACGACGAGCAGCTGCGCAAAGCCGCGCAGCTGCTCAATCTCGACGATCTGGCCGCGTCGACCGACATCCCGCAATTCCTCGCGATCGCGCGGGAAGCCGCCGAACGCGCCACCACCCTGCGGCCGTTCGACGTGCAGCTGCAAGGCGCATTGCGGATGCTGGCCGGAGATGTGGTCGAGATGGCCACCGGTGAGGGCAAGACGCTGGCCGGCGCGATCGCCGCGGCGGGCTACGCCATCGGCGGCCGCCGCGTCCACGTCATCTCGGTCAACGACTACCTGGCCCGGCGCGACGCCGAGTGGATGGGGCCACTGCTGGAGGCGATGGGCCTGACAGTCGGGTGGATCACCGGGGATTCGACCGCCGGCGAGCGGCGTGCGGCCTACCGCTGCAATGTCACCTATGCCTCGGTCAACGAGATCGGTTTCGACGTGCTGCGCGACCAGCTGGTGACCGAAGTCGAGGATCTGGTTTCCCCGGACCCCGATGTGGCGCTCATAGACGAAGCCGACTCGGTGCTGGTGGACGAGGCGCTGGTGCCCCTGGTGCTGGCCGGCACCACGCACCGGGAAACCCCGCGGGTGGAGATCGTGGAGCTGGTCGGCCGGCTCGCGGCCGGAGTCGACTACGACACCGACGCCGACCGGCGCAACATCCACCTCACCGAGAAGGGTGCGGAGAAAGTCGAAGAGGCGCTCGGCGGTATCGATCTGTACTCCGAGGAGCATGTCGCCACCACGTTGACCGAGGTTAACGTGGCCCTGCACGCCCACACCCTGTTGCAGCGCGATGTGCACTACATCGTCCGCGACGGCGCCGTGCAGTTGATCAACGCTTCCCGTGGCCGCATCGCCCAGCTGCAGCGTTGGCCCGACGGGCTGCAGGCCGCGGTGGAAGCCAAGGAGGGTATCGAGACCACCGAGACCGGCGAGGTGCTCGACACCATCACCGTGCAGGCGCTGATCAACCGGTATCCCACCGTGTGTGGCATGACCGGAACCGCGCTGGCCGCCGGTGAGCAGTTGCGCCAGTTCTACAAGCTGGGTGTGTCGCCGATCCCGCCGAACACCCCCAACATCCGTGCGGACGAACCCGATCGGGTCTACATCACGGCGGCCGCCAAGACCGACGCGATCATCGACCACATCGCCGAAGTGCATGCCACCGGTCGGCCCGTGCTGGTCGGCACCCACGATGTCGCCGAGTCCGAGGAACTGCACGAACGGCTGGTACGCAGGGGAGTGCCGGCGGTGGTGCTCAACGCCAAGAACGACGAGGAGGAGGCCCGCGTCATCGCCGAAGCCGGCGCGCTGAACGCCGTCACCGTCTCCACCCAGATGGCCGGTCGCGGCACCGACATTCGGCTGGGCGGCTCCGAGGAGAAGAATCACGACGAGATCGTCGAACTGGGTGGCCTGCATGTGGTGGGAACCGGGCGGCATCGCACCGAGCGGCTCGACAACCAGTTGCGCGGTCGGGCCGGACGCCAGGGCGACCCGGGATCATCGGTGTTCTTCGCCAGTTGGGAGGACGACGTCGTCGTCGCACACCTCGAGCCGGGAAAGCTGCCGACCGAATCCGACGACGACGGCAAGATCATCAGCCCGAAAGCCGCGACGCTGCTGGATCATGCTCAGCGCGTCGCCGAGGGCGCCCTGCTCGACGTGCACGCCAACACCTGGCGCTACAACCAGCTGATCGCCCAGCAGCGGGCCATCATCGTCGATCGGCGCAACACCCTGCTCAGCACGACGGCCGCCCGTGACGAGCTCAAGGAGTTGTCGCCGAAGCGCTACGAGGAGCTGGCCGAGGAGTTGTCCGAGAAGCGGCTGGAGGAGATCTGCCGGCTGATCATGCTCTACCACCTCGACCGCGGCTGGGCCGATCACCAGGCCTACCTCGCCGACATCCGGGAGAGCATCCACCTGCGCGCCCTGGGCCGGCAGAACCCGCTCGACGAGTTCCACCGGATGGCCGTCGACGCGTTCGCGTCGCTGGCCGCCGACGCGATCGAGGCCGCCCAGCAGACGTTCGAAACGGCGAACGTCCTGGAAGACGAACCCGGGCTGGACCTGTCCAAGCTGGCCCGGCCGACGTCCACGTGGACCTACATGGTGCACGACAATCCGCTGGCCGACGACACGCTTTCGGCGCTGAGTCTGCCCGGGGTATTCCGCTAGGGTCGCCCGTCATGGAGCAAGCGCCAGGGGCGGCGCGCGATCGGGTCTTGACGGTGCCCAACGTGCTGAGCGCGGTCCGCCTTGTGCTCATCCCGGTGTTCCTCTACTTCCTGCTGGTCGCCCACGCCGATGCCTGGGCGGTGGCGATCCTGGCGATCACCGGTTTCTCCGATTGGGCCGACGGGAAGATCGCCCGGGTGATGGACCAGTCCTCGAAGCTCGGGGCGCTGTTGGACCCGGCCGTCGACCGGTTGTACATGGTGACGATTCCGGTCGCCTTCGGGCTGCGGGGCATCGTGCCGTGGTGGCTCATCGTCACCCTCATCGCGCGCGATGTGCTGCTCGCCGCGATGTTGCCGGTGCTGCGCAGCCGGGGACTGTCCGCACTGCCGGTCAGCTACGTCGGCAAGGCCGCGACGTTCGCCTTGATGTCGGCGTTTCCGTTTGTTCTGCTGGGCCAGTGGGACGCCCTGTGGAGCCGGGTGATCCTGGCCTGCGGCTGGGCGTTCCTGATCTGGGGCACGGCGATGTACCTCTGGGCCTTCGTGCTGTACCTGATCCAACTGGTGATGGTGGTGCGCCGGATGCCCCGGGTGGCGCGAACAGCAGACGAAGATGGCTGAAGCGGACCGTCCGCTCGGGGGTTACCACCCG
>CAZDYH010000058.1:0-8021 GCA_964509355.1 uncultured Mycobacterium sp. | reverse complement strand
GCGCTGGCCGCATTGCTGGTGGCCGTGGTGTTCGCCGCCGCAGTCGCCCAGGCCCGGTCGGTCGCCCCCGGCGAGATGGCCGAGCAACAGGTGCTCGTCGGCAGCGTGCAGTACGCGGAGGGCGCCACCGACGACCTGACCGCGCGGCGCGACGCACTCTCGGCACAGGTCGACGAGGTTCAGCGCCGTCAGCTCAAGGACGGCGCCGAAGGCCGGCAGCTGCTGGCCCGTCTCGATACGCTCGGCCTCGCGGCCGCCATCAACCCGGTCATCGGCCCGGGGTTGACCGTGACGGTCACCGATCCCGGGGTCACGCGCGACCTCAGCGACGTGTCGAAGCAGCGCGTGCCCGGCAGCCAGCAGGTCATTCTGGACCGCGACCTGCAGCTCGTCGTCAATTCGCTGTGGGCGAGCGGAGCCGAGGCGGTCTCGGTCAGCGGTGTGCGGATCGGGCCCAACGTGACAATCCGGCAAGCAGGTGGCGCGATCCTGGTCGACAATCATCCGATCAGCAGCCCTTACACAATCCTCGCCGTGGGGCCGCCGCACATCATGCAGGATGTCTTCGACCGCAGTCCAAGCCTGCAACGGCTGCGGTTGCTTGAGGCGTCCTACGGGGTGGGCGTCACCGTGAGCAGCGGTGACGCCTTGGCGCTGCCGGCCGGAGCGGCCCGGGATGTCAAGTTCGCCAGGCAGATTGGCCCCTGATGACAATGAATTCGAACGGACACAGATGATCGGTATCGCGGCGCTGGTGGTCGGCATCGTGCTGGGCTTGGTGTTCCATCCCAGCGTGCCCGAGGTCATCCAGCCGTACCTGCCGATCGCGGTGGTCGCCGCCCTGGACGCCGTGTTCGGCGGTCTGCGGGCCTACCTCGAGCGGATCTTCGACTCGAAGGTCTTCGTGATCTCGTTCGTGTTCAACGTCCTCGTCGCCGCGCTCATCGTCTACGTCGGCGACCAGCTCGGCGTCGGCACCCAGCTGTCCACCGCGATCATCGTCGTGCTGGGCATTCGCATCTTCGGCAATGCCGCCGCGCTGCGGCGGCGGCTGTTCGGAGCCTGACTCCAGATGACGGACGAACCGGGCCACGACTCCGCTGCGCAGCGCGGTCGTCACGAGCTTCCCACCGACCCCCAGCTCGGGCCGCCGCAACCCGACGGTGTGACCGGCGTGGCGCGTAGCGGGCGCTCCCAGAAGGTCTTCGGTGGGCTGGCGATCTTGCTGTGCCTGGTGCTGGGGATCGCGATCGTCACCCAGGTCCGCCAGAACGAGTCCGGCGATTCCCTGGAGACGGCGCGGCCCGCTGATTTGCTGGTGCTGCTGGATAGCCTGCGGCAGCGGGAGGCGGCGCTGAACACCGAAGTGAGCGAGCTGCAGCGGACCCTGGCGTCGTTGCAGGCGTCGGGCAGCAGCGACCAGGCGGCCATCGAAAACGCCCAGGCCAGACTCGCGGCCCTGTCCATTCTGATCGGCACGGTCGCCGCGACCGGTCCCGGTGTCACGATCACGATCGACGACCCAGCGTCCGGCGTGGGGCCTGACACCATGCTCGATGTGGTCAACGAGCTGCGGGCGGCCGGCGCCGAGGCCATCGAGATCGGCGCCGGACAGCAGGCGGTACGTGTCGGGGTCGACACCTGGGTGGTCGGCAGTCCGGGCGCGCTGGTGATCGACGGTCAGACCCTCGGTGCACCGTATTCGGTTCTGGCGATTGGTGATCCGCCGACCCTGGCCGCCGCGATGAACATCCCCGGCGGTGCGGCCGACAGCGTCGGGCGGGTCGGCGGCACCCTGTCGGTGCAACAGGCCGACCGTGTCGACGTGACCACCTTGCGGCAACCGAAACCGCCCCAATACGCTCAGCCGGTCAAGTGAGAACCGAGCAGAACAGGACCACAGTGAGCGAAATCCCACCCGAGCTGCATTACACCGTCGAACACGAGTGGGTACGCCGCACCGGTGCGGACACAGTGCGGGTCGGCATCACCGACTTTGCGCAGTCGTCCCTCGGCGACGTGGTCTTCGTGCAGCTGCCCGACGTCGGCAGCGAGGTCACCGCGGGAGATTCATTCGGCGAAGTCGAGTCGACCAAGTCGGTATCCGACTTGTACGCCCCGGTATCAGCGAAAGTGGTTGCCGTCAACGGGGATCTGCAGGCCAGCCCACAGTTGGTCAACTCCGATCCCTACGGCGACGGGTGGCTGCTGGACCTCCAGGTGGACGGCGACGCGCTCGAGCAGGGACTCACCTCGCTGCTGGACGCCGATGCGTACCGCGGCACCCTGACCGAATGACGATGTTTCCGTGCCTGCCAGTCACCGATCCGACGGTGGTGGGCACAACGAGGCCCACCACGCGGTACGGTCGACACAGCGACGGTAACGCTGGCGGGGCGCCGACTTCAGCGGGCGGAGCCGGATATCGCCACAGCAGCCAGTAAGGAGCAGCGGGTGACGGATAGGGACAACGACGAGACGTCGGACGACGTCACCGTGGAGACGACATCCGTCTTCCGCGCCGACTTCCTCAACGAGCTGGAAGCTCCGGCCACAGCCGGCGGCGAGAGCGGGGTTTCGGGGGTCGAAGGCCTGCCGTTGGGTTCGGCGTTACTCGTCGTCAAGCGCGGGCCCAATGCCGGCTCACGGTTCCTGCTCGATCAGGCGACCACGTCCGCCGGTCGCCATCCCGACAGCGATATCTTCCTCGACGACGTGACGGTGAGCCGTCGCCACGCCGAGTTCCGGTTGGAGGGCTCCGAGTTCCAGGTTGTCGACGTCGGCAGCCTCAATGGCACGTACGTGAACCGCGAACCTGTCGATTCGGCGGTGCTGGCCAACGGAGACGAAGTACAGATCGGGAAGTTCCGGCTGGTCTTCCTGACCGGCCCGAAGGTCGGTGACGACGAAGGCGGATCCGGAGTCTAGTGACAGCACCCGATACCCCCGCTCCGGCCGGGATGTCTATCGGAGCGGTCCTGGACCTGCTGCGACCGGATTTCCCCGACGTCACGATCTCCAAGATCCGCTTTCTGGAGGCCGAGGGCCTGGTCACACCGCAGCGCAGCGCTTCGGGGTATCGGAGGTTCACCGCCTACGACTGCGCGCGCCTGCGGTTCATCCTCACCGCCCAGCGCGACCAGTACCTGCCGCTGAAAGTCATCAAGGCGCAACTGGACGCCCAGTCTGACGGTGAGTTGCCGCACTCCGGATCTCCTTACGGCGTGCCGCGACTGGTTCCGATGCCCGACAACCGAGAGTCCGATGTCGGCGCCGACACCGCGGCGGGGGTGGCACCCACCCGCGTCCGGCTCAGCCGCGAGGACCTGCTGGAACGCTCGGGTGTCGATGACCAGTTGCTGACCGCACTGCTCAAGGCCGGCGTGATCACCACCGGCCCCGGCGGCTTTTTCGATGAGCACTCGGTGGTCATCCTGCAATGCGCGCGAGCCCTGGCCGAGTACGGAGTCGAGCCGCGGCACCTCCGGGCTTTCCGCTCGGCGGCCGACCGGCAGTCGGATCTGATCGCGCAGATCGCCGGCCCCGTGGTCAAGGCCGGTAAGGCCGGGGCCCGTGACCGTGCCGACGATTTGGCGCGTGAGGTGGCGGCGCTTGCCATCACACTGCACACGTCGCTGATCAAGTCCGCCGTACGCGACGTTCTGCATCGCTGAGGTCTAGACTTCACTCGACGGCTTCGTCACGTCAGGTCCGGTTCGGACGCGGCAGCCTACTTGCGCGGAGGGCAGACACAGATGGGTGAGGTTCGTGTCATCGGCATTCGTGTCGAGCAGCCCCAGAACCAGCCAGTGTTGTTACTGCGAGAATCCAACGGAGACCGCTATCTGCCGATCTGGATCGGCCAGTCGGAGGCCGCGGCCATCGCGCTCGAACAGCAGGGCGTCGAACCCGCCCGGCCGCTCACCCATGATCTCATCCGGGATCTTATTGCCGCGCTTGGCCATTCACTCAAGGAAGTCCGCATCGTCGACCTGCAGGAAGGCACCTTCTACGCCGACCTGATCTTCGACCGCGATATCAAGGTGTCGGCGCGGCCCTCGGACTCGGTGGCCATCGCACTGCGGGTCGGGGTGCCGATCTACGTCGAGGAGGCGGTGCTCGCCGAGGCCGGGTTGATCATTCCGGACGAGAACGACGAAGAGGCCACCGGGGCCGTCCGCGAGGACGAGGTGGAGAAGTTCAAAGAGTTCCTGGACAGCGTGTCGCCCGACGACTTCAAGGCGACATAGTCCGCACTCACGGGCGTGGCGGTACAGCCAATATCACGGATGCATCTCAACTGGGAGTTTGATCTCGACACGCGCGGTCGATGGCCGGGGACCGGCCGTTGCGGCAGCCATACTTTGATGGCGACGACAGGCACGACGGTTCGTCGTGAAGCGTATGCTCGGAACACTCGAGCTTGGGCAAACCCGGCTGGGTAACGGCTAACGGGGCGAACGAGCGCGATCGGCGAGAGGAAGCATCGTGGGCGACCAGCCACGTCAAGAGCAGCTAGACCTTGCTGACCTTTCGAAGGACGCCCCCGCAACCACCTCCGGCCAACCGGACGCCGCGCCGGGCGTACCGGTGCAGGGCGGGTTGTTCCCGGACGACTCCGTGCCCGACGAACTCGTTGGCTACCGCGGACCGAGCGCCTGCCAGATCGCCGGCATCACCTACCGCCAGCTGGACTACTGGGCCCGCACGTCATTGGTTGTACCGTCCATCCGGAGCGCGGCGGGGTCCGGCAGTCAACGGCTGTACTCGTTCAAGGACATCCTCGTCCTCAAGATCGTCAAGCGGCTGCTCGACACCGGCATCTCACTGCACAACATCCGCGTCGCCGTCGACCACCTGCGTCAGCGCGGCGTGCAGGATCTGGCGAACATCACGTTGTTCTCCGACGGCACCACCGTGTACGAGTGCACATCGGCCGAGGAAGTCGTCGACCTGCTGCAGGGTGGCCAGGGCGTGTTCGGCATCGCCGTCAGTGGCGCGATGCGCGAACTCACCGGGGCCATCGCGGACTTCCCGGGCGAACGCGCCGACGGCGGAGAATCCATTGCCACCCCCGAGGATGAGCTGGCCTCGCGGCGCAAGCATCGCGACCGTAAGATCGGCTAGCTTCGCAGGCGGCGCCGGATGCGCCCTGCGCCCGACGGACGGTAAGCTCGAAGCGCATCGCCCTCGTGCGGGAGAGTTCCGTGACAGCCAGCCACGGACGCCGAAGGAGCAACACCTCTCCGTCAACCTCTCAGGCACCCCGGACCGCGCCAGGCCCCGATGCCTCTGGAAAGCGGTGAACCGTCCCATTCGGTTCACCCGCCCATGGGGAAAGGCACGGCCGAGTGTTCACCAGGCCGGGGCCGAATCTCTCAGGCGCCCGGCTCGGGTGGACGACAGAGGGAGAGGAACGTGACGTTCCGCCCTGTTCTGTTCTTCGCCTAGGAGCCCTGAGTGTCCGACTACCCGAGCCAACCCGAAGAGCAGTCCGAGTTCGCCGGCCGTCACATCGGTCCGGACAGCGACGCCGTCGCCACCATGCTCGCCGTCATCGGCGTCGACTCGCTCGACGAACTGGCCGCCAGGGCGCTCCCGGCGGGTATCCTCGACGCCCTGAGCGCCGATGGCGTGGCACCCGGACTCGATCGCCTGCCGCCCGCGGCCACCGAACACGAAGCGCTCGCCGAACTGCGAGCGATGGCCGACGCCAACACCGTCGCCGTGTCGATGATCGGTCAGGGTTACCACGACACCCTGACGCCGCCGGTGCTGCTGCGCAACGTCCTGGAGAACCCGGCGTGGTATACCGCCTACACCCCGTATCAGCCGGAAATCAGCCAGGGCCGGCTGGAAGCGCTACTGAACTTTCAGACCATGGTCGCCGACCTCACCGGCCTGGAAATCGCCAACGCGTCGATGCTCGACGAGGGCACTGCCGCCGCCGAGGCCATGACCCTGATGCACCGCGCGACGCGTGGATCGGCGAACCGGTTGGCCGTCGACGTCGACCTGTACCCGCAGACCGCGGCGATCCTGGCCACCCGTGCCGAGCCGCTGGGCATCGAGATCGTCACCGCCGACCTGCGCCACGGCCTGCCTGACGGCGAGTTCTTCGGCGTCATCACCCAGCTGCCGGGAGCCAGCGGCCGGGTGACGGACTGGGCGGAGCTGGTTTCGCAGGCGCACAATCGCGGTGCGCTGGTCGCAGTGGGCGCCGACCTGCTGGCGCTGACCGTGATCAGCCCGCCCGGCGAGATCGGCGCCGACGCGGCGTTCGGCAGTGCCCAACGGTTCGGCGTGCCAATGGGATTCGGCGGCCCGCATGCGGGCTATCTGGCCGTGCACTCCACGCATGCGCGCCAGTTGCCCGGCCGGCTGGTCGGTGTGTCGCGCGACGTCGACGGGTCGCCGGCCTACCGGCTGTCGTTGCAGACCCGCGAACAGCACATCCGCCGCGACAAGGCCACCAGCAATATCTGCACCGCGCAGGTGCTGCTGGCGGTGATGGCCGCGATGTACGCCAGCTACCACGGCGCCGACGGGCTGACCGCTATCGCGCGCCGCGTGCATTCGCACGCGCGCACCCTCGCGGCGGGTCTGTCGGCGGCCGGCGTCGAGGTGGTGCACCCCGCATTCTTCGACACCGTGCTGGCCCGGGTGCCCGGCCGTGCCGCGCAGGTGCAGGCGGCCGCCAAGGAGCGCGGCGTCAACATCTGGCGCGTCGACGACGACCAGCTGTCGGTGTCGTGCGACGAGGCCACCACCGACGAACACATCGCCGCTGTGCTGGCCGCGTTCGGGGCCGCGACGCCGGCAGGCGACTTCGATTGGCCCGCCATCGCGACCCGCACCTCGGAGTTCCTGACGCATCCGGCGTTCACCAGTCACCGCACCGAGACCTCGATGATGCGCTACCTGCGCGCGCTGTCCGACAAGGACATCGCGTTGGACCGCAGCATGATTCCGCTCGGTTCCTGCACCATGAAACTGAACGCCGCCGCCGAGATGGAGCCGATCACCTGGCCGGAGTTCGCCCGGCAACATCCGTTCGCCCCGGCCTCGGACACGCCCGGGCTGCGCAAGTTGATCGCCGACGTCGAGTCGTGGCTGACCCAGATCACCGGTTACGACGCGGTGTCGCTGCAGCCCAACGCCGGCTCACAGGGGGAGTACGCCGGCCTGCTGGCGATCCACGACTACCACGCCGCACGCGGGCAGGCACACCGCGACATCTGCCTGATCCCGTCCAGCGCACACGGCACCAACGCCGCCTCGGCCGCGCTGGCCGGGATGAGGGTGGTCGTGGTGGCCTGCCGCGAGAACGGCGACGTCGACCTGGATGACCTGCGCGCCAAGGTGACCCAGCACGCGGACCGGCTGGCGGCGCTGATGATCACCTACCCGTCCACGCACGGGGTGTACGAGCACGACATCGCCGATATCTGCGCGGCGGTGCACGATGCCGGCGGGCAGGTCTATGTCGACGGTGCCAACCTCAACGCGCTGGTCGGGTTGGCCCGGCCCGGCAAGTTCGGCGGTGACGTCAGCCACCTCAATCTGCACAAGACGTTCTGCATCCCGCACGGTGGCGGTGGCCCCGGCGTCGGACCGGTGGCGGTGCGGTCCCACCTGGCGCCCTTCCTGCCGGGCCACCCGCTGGCCGACGGGCTGCCGCACGGTCACCCGGTGTCGTCGGCGCCGTACGGCTCGGCCTCGATCCTGCCGATCACCTGGGCCTATATCCGGATGATGGGCGCAACCGGGCTGCGGTCGGCGTCGCTGACCGCGATCGCGTCGGCCAACTACGTCGCGCGGCGGCTCGACGAGTACTACCCCGTGCTGTACACCGGGGAGAACGGTATGGTCGCGCACGAGTGCATCCTGGATCTGCGCGGTATCACGAAGTCGACCGGCGTCACTGTCGACGATGTGGCAAAACGCCTGGCGGACTACGGTTTCCACGCACCCACCATGAGCTTTCCGGTCGCCGGCACGCTGATGGTCGAGCCCACCGA
>CAZDYH010000057.1:6362-16093 GCA_964509355.1 uncultured Mycobacterium sp. | reverse complement strand
TCGCCGCCGCCCGGCGGCTGTCCCGGCTACCCGTGGTCGCCGCGGTCGGCAAGTATGACGCCACCCTGTCGGCGTCGGTCGCGCTGAAGCGGTTGACCAGCGAACTGGTGGGGCGGTTCGCGTCGGCGGCGATCGCCGAAACCCGGGCGGTCGCCGGGCCGGGTCCGCTGGTCCGCTACCAGGCCGACCTGCAGGTGCCGGAGCTGGTCAGGGGCGAGGTCGCCGTGCTCAAGACGCTGGCTCTGCAATTCATCATGTCCGACCCGCGTCACCTCAAGATCCAGGCCGATCAGCGCGAACGCGTCCACCGGGTGGCGCAGTGGCTGCTGGGCGGCGCCCCCGCCACGCTCGATCCGATCAACGCCGCGGCCTTCAACGCCGCGGCCGACGACGGTGCGCGGCTGCGGGTCATCGTGGACCAGATCGCTTCGTTCACCGAGGGTCGGCTGGAGCGCATCGAGCGCGGGTAGCCGTCAGCTCCGGGCGCTCTAGACTGTGCCGATGGCCGATCCGGCGGGCAGGAGCGAAGCGACTCGGGGACGAAACCGCATCCCCGATCGCGATATCGCCGGCATCCGCGAACGAGTCAGCATCGAAGACGTCGTCGGTGACTATGTGCAGTTGCGGCGTGCCGGCGCGGACTCCCTGAAAGGCCTGTGCCCGTTTCACGACGAGAAGTCGCCGTCGTTTCATGTTCGGCCCAACCACGGGCACTTCCACTGTTTCGGCTGCGGCGAGGGCGGCGACGTGTACGCGTTCGTCCAGAAGATCGAACATGTCAGCTTCGTCGAGGCGGTCGAAATGCTGGCCGACCGCATCGGGTACACAGTCAGCTACACCGGTGGCGCCACCAGCGTGCAGCGTGACCGCGGCAGCCGCAGCAGGCTGATCGCCGCCAACGCCGCCGCCCAAGAGTTCTATGCCGCCGCGCTGCAAACCGACGAGGCCGCGCCCGCACGGAAGTATCTCGTCGAGCGGAACTTCGACGGGGCCGCCGCCAGGACCTTCGGCTGCGGGTTCGCGCCGTCGGGGTGGGATTCGCTGACCAAACACCTGCAGCGCAAGGGTTTTGAGTTCAAGGAGCTCGAGGCGGCCGGGCTGTCCAGGCAGGGTAAGCGTGGGCCGATCGACCGGTTTCACCGGCGGCTGCTGTGGCCCATCCGGACCTCCAGCGGCGAGGTCATCGGATTCGGCGCCCGGCGGCTCTTCGACGACGACCCGATGACCGCCAAGTACGTCAACACCCCCGAAACCGTGCTCTACAAGAAGTCGCACGCGTTGTTCGGCATCGACCTGGCCAAGCGTGACATCGCCAAGGGGCATCAGGCCGTCGTCGTCGAGGGCTACACCGACGTGATGGCGATGCACCTGGCCGGGGTCGCCACCGCGGTGGCGTCGTGTGGCACCGCGTTCGGTGACGAGCATCTGGCGATGCTGCGCCGGCTCATGATGGACGACAACTTCTTTCGCGGTGAACTGATCTACGTTTTCGACGGCGACGCCGCCGGCCGTGCCGCCGCGCTCAAGGCGCTGGACGGCGAGCAGAATCTGGCGGGGCAGTCGTTCGTTGCAGTGGCCGCCGACGGCATGGACCCGTGCGATCTGCGGCTGGCCTCCGGTGACGGCGCGCTACGCGACCTGGTGGCCCGTCGAACCCCGTTGTTCGAGTTCGCAATTCGCACTGCGCTGGCCGAAATGGACATGGATAACGCAGAGGGCAGGGTGGCCGCGTTACGGCGCTGCGTGCCGATGGTCGCGCAGATCAAGGATCCGACATTGCGGGACGAGTACGCTCGCCAGCTCGCCGGCTGGGTGGGCTGGGCCGACGTCGCCCAGGTGCTGGCACGAGTCCGCGACGAGGCCCGCAACCGTGGCGGCCGCGCGGGCAGCCGCCGGACCGTGGTGGCGTCGGCTCCGCACAAGACCGCCGAACCCGGGCTGCGTCGTCCCGACCCGAGGGATCCGACGCTGTGGCCGCAGCGTGAGGCGCTCAAGTCGGCGCTGCAGTATCCGGCGCTGGCCGGACCGGTATTCGACGCCCTGACGGTCGAGAGTTTCACCCACCCGGGTTACGCCGCGGTCCGCGCGGCGATCGATGCCGCGGGCGGCACCTCCACCGGCATCGCGGGCGCGCAGTGGATCGAGAAGGTGCACCAGCAGACCACGTCGCCGGCCGCGGCGAGCCTGATCAACGAGTTGGGCGTGGAAGCCATCCGTGTCGACGATGACGACAGGCTGCCGCGCTACATCGCCGGGGTGCTGGCCCGGCTGCAGGAGGTATGGGTGGGCAGGCAGATCGCCGAGGTCAAGTCCAAGCTGCAGCGGATGTCACCGGTCGAACAGGGCGACGAGTATCACGCGCTGTTCGGGGACCTGGTGGCGATGGAGGCGTACCGGCGCAGCCTGCTGGAGCAGGCCAGCGGCGACGATCTCACCGCATGACACTCGACGGCGCGCTAAGGTATAGAGGTTCATCCACGTCGAAAGGCCTGACCATGGCACCCCAGAACAGTCGAGCACGGCGCTTGGTGGTCGTCGGCGCATTTGCGGTCGCCGCGGTCGTTGCGCCGGCCTTCGCGACTTTCGCGGTGTCCGATGCCGGATCGCCTGATCGAGCGGTGGCCCAGTGCCTCGCGTGGTTTGGCTCCAGGAACGACGGGATCTGCCTGTCGGAGTCGAATGGCGCCCCGGTCTACATCGGCACCCCGCAAGTCGGCCTCGGCGGCGGCGGGCTGGGCATCAGCACCGCACCGCTGCTGCCCGGCCAGACAATCCGATCGGAAGTTACCCCTTAGGTTGCGTTCTGCGGCTTTTGCGGCGCGACGACCGTTGTCGTGTCGTCGATCTCGGTCAGCGTGACCATCCTCGGATCCGGCGAGACCCGATTGGCTATCTTGCGCCGCCCGCCCTCGATCATCGACTTGGCCGTGGGATGGCTGGTCAGAGCCTGATAGGTGCCGACGATCTGCTCGTAACGGCGTCGTCCGGCTTTCGCCCCGAACACATAGCCGACTCCCAGCACGACGACATACCCGATCACGGTGGTCCCTCCAGACAACGGCGCGTTGCGTACATCCTGCCTCACGCGCCGGCAGGAGCGCCTCGGCGGTCGATTCCCTCGGGCACCTCCCAGTGCGCTAGAGTCGTCCTTCGACCCGCGGCAGCAGCGGTGCGGGCAGGCAGTCCCCTGTAGCTCAATTGGCAGAGCATCCGACTGTTAATCGGACGGTTGCTGGTTCGAGTCCAGCCGGGGGAGCCAGGTCAGAGCTGTTGCCCTCCGCCTCGTCAAAGCCCGCCCGGATCGCCGGACGGTAGGCTTCCGCCATGCCCAGAATGTCCAGCGTCGACGCGGCGTTCTGGTTCGCAGAGACCACGGGCTGGCACATGCACATCGGAGCCTTGGCGGTCTGTGACCTCCGCAAAGCGCCTGATTTCAGTTTCGAGGCCGTGCGCGAGCTGGTCGGCGCACGTCTCGGCGAGCTACCTCAGTTGCGCTACCGGGTCGTCGAAGGTCCGTTGGGGCTTGACCGACCGTGGTACGTCGACGGCGCCGCACCCGAGTTGGACTTCCACGTGCGCCACATCGCGGTACCGTCGCCCGGCGGTCGCAAAGAGCTCGAAGACCTCGTCGCGCAATTGTGGTCATACAAGCTGGATCGGTCGAAGCCGTTGTGGGAGATGTGGGTTATCGAGGGACTCAAGGGTAAGCGGGTCGGACTGCTGACCAAGATCCACCATTCCCTCGTCGACGGGGTGTCGGGTGCCGGGCTCAGCGAGATTCTGCTGGATGTCACCCCGCAACCGCGCAGCCCAGCGATCCAGCCCCACACTCCTGCGCATCTTCCGCGGTTGGAGTTGCGGCTGGTCGAGGCCGCCGTCAACATCGCGATCAAGACGCCCTACCGCATCGTGCGTTTGGTGGACCAGACGGTGCGCCAACAGCTGGCGGTGCGCAGCATCGCCGACAAACCGCCGGGCTACTTCGACGCGCCCAACACGCGCTTCAACGCGCCGATCTCGCCGCAACGGTCCTTCAGCGCCGCCAGGGTGCGGCTGAGCCGGGTCAAAGCGGTCAAAGACGCGTTCGGGGTCAAACTCAACGACGTCGTACTGGCGCTCGTGTCCGGTGCCCTGCGCTCATACCTCATCGAGCGCGGAGAGCTCCCCGATCAGCCGCTGGTGGCGCAGGTGCCGGTGTCGACGCGCACCGACAGCACCGCGGTCGGCAACGACATCAGCTCCATGACCGTCAGCCTGGCCACTGAGGTCTCCGATCCGGCCCAGCGAATCCGGACGATCTATGAGGTCTCGCAGGCAGCCAAGCAGATGGCGCAGGCGATGACGGCCCACCAGATCATGGGGCTGACCGAGACCACGCCGCCGGGGCTGTTCCGGCTGGCCGCCCGCGCCTACACCGCCAGCCGGCTCGGCGCCAACGTCGCCCCGATCAACGTCGTGGTGTCCAACGTTCCCGGTCCGGGCTTTCCGCTGTACGCCGCGGGGGCGCAGGTCGAGACGTTCACCCCGATCGGGCCGCTGGTGATGGACGTCGGGTTGAACGTGACCTGTTTCAGCTATCGCGACTGGATGGACTTCGGGTTCGTCTCCACACCGGAGATCGCCGCTGACATCGACGAACTGGCCGACGCGATCGATCCGGCCCTGGCCGAACTGGAAAAGGCTGTCGACGGCTCGTAGCCCAACTGGCGTCATCACTTCGGACCGGCGCTTCGGGCCCCCCTTCTCGTCGGAGCGTGCTCTAGGCTCGTGTGGTGCTGCACCGGCTGACGGCGATTCTGATGATGCTGGGACTGATCGCGGCGGGTTGTGGCTACAAGCCCTCGGCCCCGCCGCCGCCGAAGCCCGACACCTGCACGGACGCCGACGCGCCCGCCGCCGACACCGTCAAGCAGGCGATCGCCGCGGTACCGCAGCTGACACCGGGCAACGCCTGGATCGAAACGGCGCGCGGGCATACCCGGAACTGCCGGCTGTACTGGGTACAGATCAGCAGCAGCAATGCGACCGCGTCGACCCCCGAGCAGGTGGTGTTCTTCGACCGCAACACCCCGTTGGGGACACCCACCCCCAACCCGAAGCCCTACCTGACGGTGCTGGCCTCCGGCGACGACACGGTGATGATTCAGTACCAGTGGCAGGTCGGCGACGATCCGCCCTGCTGTCCCACCGGTATCGGCACTGCGCGTTTCCAGATCGGCAAGGACGGCAAGCTGAAGGCACTGGACCCGGTCCCGAACCAATAGGGATCAGCTGTCCGGGATGTGCTCCGGGTGCAGCATCTCGGCGTACCGCAGCTGCTCGGGTATCCCGAACCCGTCCACCAGCAACTCGGCATACGGCCGCAACACGCGACACCGGTCGTTGATGGCACGGGTGACCGCCTTCGCCCGCTCCGTGGACAGGTACCGGTGTTCGATGTACCAGGCCTTGTCGTCCTCGATCACCGACAGCGCGTACAGGTCGCACACGATGCCGAGCAGCTTGCGGGCCTCGTCGTCCTCGCATGAGTCGATGCCGGCGACGAACGCCTCGAGCACGATGCGGTCGATGTGCGCGGTGGCGGCGTGCAGCACATGATCCTGCACCGCGTTGAATGCGTCGAACGCCGAAGTCTCCCTGGCCCTGCGCTGCAGCCGGCGCGCGACCGAGGACAGCAGGTACTCCTCGCGGTCCTCGAACATCTTGACCTGGGTACCGCGGTTGAAGAGGCTGCCCTCTTCCTCGTTGTCCTGCCGGGTATCGAGGATGGTCTGCATGATCGCCTCGGCCGCAGTGCGTTTCATGACGCGGTCGCCCACCGTATTGGCCGCGAAGCGTACCCACTCGACCGGGCTCATGCCGCGGACATCGTCGGCGTACGCCGTCAGCAGTTCCTTGGCCACCAGTTGGGTGAGCACGTTGTTGTCACCCTCGAAGGTGGTGAACACATCGGTGTCAGCCCGCAGCGCGATCAGCCGGTTCTCGGCGAGATATCCCGCACCGCCGCACGCCTCGCGTGCCTCCTGGATGGCCCGGCTGGCGTGCCAGGTGTTGGCCGCCTTCAACCCGGCCGCGCGCGCCTCGAGCTCACGCTGCTCCTCGGCGTCGGGGGTGTCCGAGGTTTGCAGCTCATGGCATTTGGCGACCAGTTCATTCTGCGCGAACTGCAGGGCGTATGACCTTGCGATCAGCGGGAAGAGGCGACGCTGATGCGCCAGGTAGTCCATGATCAGCACCTCGTCGTGATCGCCGGGTGCGCTGAATTGCCTGCGCTGCAACGCATACCGGGTGGCGATGTCGAGGGCGACACGGCCCGCGGCGCCCGCGCTGCCGCCGACCGTCACCCGACCGCGGATCAGGGTGCCGAGCATGGTGAAGAACCTGCGGTTCGGGTCCTCGATCGGCGAGGTGTACGTGCCGTCCGCCGCGACATCGGCGTACCTGTTGAGCAGGTTGTCGCGGGGTACGCGGACGTGGTCGAACATGATGCGGCCGTTATCCACCCCGGGCAGGCCGCCTTTGTAGTGGCAGTCCGAAGTCGTCACCCCCGGTAGATCGTTGCCGTCGGCGTCCCGCAGCGGCACCACCAGGCAGTGCACGCCGTGGTTCACCGGCTCGCCGTCCTCGGCGGTGATGAGCTGTGCGAATACTGCTGCCACAGTGGCGGTTTGGGCGGCACCGCCGATGTAGTCCTTACGGGCCGACGGGGTGGGGGAGTCGATGACGAACTCGCCGGTTGCCGCATCGTAGGTCGCCGTCGTCTCGATGGACTGGACGTCGCTGCCGTGGCCGGTCTCGGTCATCGCGAAGCAGCCGAGCAGATCGAGGTCGATGATCCGCTGCACGTACGCCTCGTGATGGCGCTCGGTGCCCAGGTTCTCGATGGCGCCGCCGAACAGACCCCACTGGACGCCGGCCTTGACCATCAGTGACAGGTCGGACATCGCGATCATTTCGATCTGGGTGATCGCCGCACCCACGTCCCCGGTGCCGCCGTGCTCTTTCTTGAAGCTGTCGTCGGCGGCACCCGCCGCCGCCATGATCCGCAGTTGTTCGGTGACCTTTGTGCGCGCGATCACGGTGTTGGGGGTGTAGTGCGGGCGGAAAACCTCGTCGGTGAGCTTTGCCCGCATGGCGTTCTTGACGTCCCGCCAACGGCCGTCCAATGTGTTGCGCAGATGCTCCGCGGTGGTGGTCATATTCGACGGTAACCCGTCGTGCGCCTGCCGAGTCGGGAGTCTGGCCAACCCAGGTAATCCTCAGTAGACCGGCCGAAACCCCGTGGCGTTAGATATCGGCATGTCCGAGGTTGATGCTGATTCACCGTTGCCCGAACCCAGCCTTCCGCATCAATTCGATCACAAGCACTCTGATGTGAGCGGTGGCTGGTTGCGTGCGGCCACCTTCGGCGCGATGGACGGGCTGGTCAGCAACACCGCCCTGATCGCGGGCGTAGCCGCCAGTGCCGATGCGCACACGGTGGTGCTCAGTGGTGTTGCCGGCCTGCTGGCCGGTGCGTTCTCGATGGCTCTGGGCGAGTACACCTCCGTCACCACGGCCAACGAGCAGATCGACTCGGAGGTCCGCACCGAGCGCCGCGCCCTGCGTGCGCACCCGCAAGCCGAAATGGACGAACTTGTCGCGATGCTCGTCGACATCGGGCTGACGGAGGAAACCGCCAAGAAGGCAACCGACGAAATCCACCAGGACGAGAATCGCGCGCTCAACTTCCATCTGGTTCAAGAGCTGGGCGTCGATCCACGGGAGAAGCCGTCCGCCCGGCTGGCCGCCATCTCGTCCTTCGTCATGTTCGCGATCGGTGCGATCATCCCGTTGATCCCGTACCTGTTGGGATTCGAGTACCTCTGGGCCGGCTTGGTCTGCGGCGGAGTTGGTCTGCTCATCGCCGGTGGTCTGGCCGCCCGCTTCACCAGTCAACCCGCCTGGTGGGCCTCGCTACGGCAACTGGCTTTCGGTGCGGTGGCTATCGCCGCGACCTACGTCGTGGGCACACTCATCGGCACGGTCACCTGAGTGCCGGTTCAGGCTTTCCGGGGCGGCTTGTCCGGGTCTTCGCCGATGCCGCTGAGTGACCGCCCGTAGTTGACGAACAAGTCGCCTGCCTGCTCAGCTTCGTCCTCCAGTTGGGTTGCGGCGGCGGCGTCGTCGTCGACCACCCCGTACTTCGCCAGCACCTTCTCCCGTTCGGCGATGCCGTGGTCACGGGCGGCAGCCTGCGCGTCGGCCACCATGGTGGTCCTGCCCGCCAGGATGCGCCTGACCTCGCGGCGCTCGCGCCACGGCTTGCCGATCGCCATCAGGACCAGCCCGACTGCGATGTAGCCCAGCATCAATCTGAGCCCGACGAGGTGGGGTTCGCCGACACCGTAGAGGGTTCGCTTGATCATCTCCGTCATCCCGAACCCGACCACGTACGGGTGCAGTGCGTGGAAGGCCGGCGGCAGCATCCACGTCGGAAAGGCCGCACCCGACGCCGGTACCGACAGGAACACGAAGATCAGGATCGCGGGCAGGGCGACGAACCTGCCGACGAAGTAGCTCAGCCCGTTGACGGTCAGCCCGATCGCGACGATCCAGCCGAACGCGATCAGCACCAGCTGCCAGAAGTGGCCCGCAACCGCACCGATCACCGGCCCGGCAAGGAAATTCGCGAGCAGCGATAGCGCCGCCGCGCCGCCCAGAATGATCCCGACCCGGGTCCGGTGCCGCAGGGGAGCGCCCATCATGCCGATGAACATGGCGACCATGTAGCCGCCGATACACCAGCACAGCATCAAGTACATCGGCGTCATCCCGAAGGTGTCGCGATCGGGCAGCGGCGCGAGATCGTTCTCCTCCAGCGCGATGTCCTGGGCTGCGAATATCGGGGTCAACACACTCCTGATGACCTGTACCGCCTGGAACTGGTGCGCGCTGGCGACGTACAGCCGCACCGGGTCACCGGGGGTGTCGGGATACACCAGGGCGCCGACCATCGTCCCGTCGCGGACTGCGGCGATGGCGTCGTCCGGATTGTCGTACCGCTTGAGGTCGACGGCGCCCCTCGTCGCCGCAACCAGTTGGCCTTCCACTTGCTGATACCGGGCGGCGGACAGCCCGACCGGCGCGTTGTGGATGTCGGGTGCGTGGAATGCCGCGATATAGCAGAAACAGAACATGATGATGAAGAACACCGGCAGCCAGAGTTGAAGCCCGATCAGCTGAACAGCGGCGGGCAATCGCGAATAGAACCGTCGCCACCGGGCCGTCAGGCCACGATCCTCGTCGCTGGGGGGTGCCTCAGCGGTCGTGTCCGTCATCGAGTCCGCCAATCATCGGCTGTGGCAATCTCTGTTTCGTCGACCTTACGGATGGGGCAGTGGCAAGGTGTCCTCGAGCAGCCTTCGCAGGACGCCGACGGCGGCCGTCAGGGGGCAACGGCATCCGGGTGCGTTGGGTGGCCAGCCGGTTGAGTCTGGCCACCACGCCGAGCAGGTCTACTCCCAACGATGGTCCCGATCCGGGTGGCAGAGACATGCCCCGATAATTACATAGATCTACTATGTAGATCAATATCGAGGTGGGTACCGCTGCGCACAGCCGGTGCCCCGGCACGTCGCGATGTTCGGTGAAATCGGCGTGACTGGCAGAATCGTGAGATGACTGCGACCCAGCCGGAGCCGCTGGGCCGGCGACATCCGGTTCCGGAGCCGCTGGGCCGGCGACATCCG
>CAZDYH010000057.1:0-6262 GCA_964509355.1 uncultured Mycobacterium sp. | reverse complement strand
TCCGGAGCCGCTGGGCCGGCGACATCCGATTCCCGTGACCCGCGGATCGCTGCGACCCGGCGAGATGGCGCAGGCATCGGTCATGGCCGCGCTGTCCGCGGCGACGGCGATCATCGCCGTCGTGGTTCCCTTCGCCGCCGGCCTGTCACTGCTCGGCACTGTCCCGATGGGGTTGCTGGCCTACCGCTACCGAATCCGGGTGCTGATCGCCGCGACGGTCGCCGCCAGCGTGACCGCCTTCCTGATCGCCGGGATGGGTGGATTCATGACCGTGATCAACTGCGCTTACATCGGCGGGTTGACCGGGATCGTCAGGCGCAGGCGCCGCGGCACCCCGACGGTGATCGCGGCGTCCTTTGTGGCCGGCGTCCTCTTCGGCATGGCCTCGGTACTCGCGTTGACCGTCTTGTCGCGGCTGCGGCACCTGATCTTCGAGGCGATGACCGCCAACGTCACCGGGCTCGCGGCCGCGCTGGCGCGGGTGCCGCAGCTGGAGCCGGCTGCCGAGGATCTCAAGCGGACTTTCGCCAGTTTGCTGAACTACTGGCAGTGGTTCATCGGCGGCTATTCGGTCTTCGCGGTGATGGTTGTTTCGCTGATCGGCTGGTGGGCGCTGTCGCGGGTGCTGGCACGGCTGCGCGGAATCCCGGACGTCCACAAGCTGGAAACACCGGCAGACAGCGGTCCGAGCGCGCCCGTTCCGGTGCGGCTGCACGACGTGAGTTTCCGTTACCCGAGCGCCGACCACGACGCGCTGCGTCCGGTGAGCCTCAGTGTGGAATCCGGCGAACACGTCGCGATCACCGGTGCCAACGGCTCCGGCAAGACCACACTGATGCTCATTCTCGCCGGCCGCGAACCGACATCGGGAACCGTCGATCGCGCCGGCGCGGTGGGCCTGGGTCAGCTCGGCGGTACCGCGGTGATCATGCAGCACCCGGAGAGCCAGGTGCTCGGTACGCGCGTCGCCGACGACGTGGTCTGGGGGCTGCCGCCCGGCACGGCGACCGACATCGACCGGCTACTCAACGAGGTCGGCCTGGACGGCTTGGCCGAACGGGACACCGGGGGGCTGTCCGGCGGCGAGTTGCAGCGGCTGGCCGTGGCCGGGGCACTGGCCCGGGAACCGTCGCTGCTGATCGCCGACGAGGTCACCAGCATGGTCGACCAGGTCGGCCGTGACGCACTGCTGGGTGTGCTGTCCGGCCTGACCGACCGGCACCGGATGGCATTGGTCCACATCACGCACTACAACGCCGAGGCGGACTGCGCCGACCGCATGATCAACCTCAGCGAGTCGCTGGACAACACGGAGATGGTCGAGACAGCGGCCGCTCCGGCCGCCACCATCGCGGTGAGCCACCACCATTCCAGCGTGCCGGTGCTCGAGGTCGCCCGGGTCGGCCACGAGTACGCCAGCGGCACACCGTGGGCCAAGACGGCCCTGCGCGATATCAGCTTCGTCGTGCACGAAGGCGACGGGGTGCTGATCCATGGCGGCAACGGGTCGGGCAAGTCGACGCTGGCCTGGATCATGGCGGGCTTGACGAGTCCGACGACGGGTATCTGCCTGGTGGATGGGCGGCCCGCCCATGAACAGGTCGGCGCCGTGGCGATCTCGTTCCAGGCGGCTCGCCTGCAGCTGATGCGCAGCCGTGTCGACCTGGAGGTCGCCTCGGCGGCGGACTTCTCGCCCGACGACCACGCCCGCGTGGTGTCGGCGCTGGCCGCCGTCGGGCTGGATGCCGCACTGGCGAAGCGGCGCATCGACCAGCTCAGCGGCGGCCAGATGCGCCGCGTGGTTCTCGCCGGACTGCTGGCGCGCTCGCCGAAGGCACTGATCCTCGACGAGCCGCTGGCGGGGCTGGACGCCGCCAGCCAGCGCGGACTGCTGCGGCTGCTCGAGGATCTGCGGCGTAACGCGGGGCTGACGGTGGTGGTGATCTCGCACGACTTCGCCGGACTGGAAGACCTGTGCCCGCGGATTCTGCACCTGCGCGACGGTGCGCTGGAACCGGCATCGACGACGGCCGGGGGAGTGACATGACCACCGCGCGTCAGCGTCGGCCGGTCGTGTTGCTGCGCCCCGTACCGGGCCGCTCGGCCATCCACGAGCTGTGGGCTGGAACCAAACTCATTGTGGTGTTTGGCGTTTCACTGCTGCTCACGTTCTACCCGGGGTGGGTCCCCATCGCGCTGGTGGCCGCCCTGGTGCTGTCAGCCGCCTGGATCGCGCGCATTCCGCGCGGCGCACTGCCGTCGGTGCCACGATGGTTGTGGATTGTCTTGGCCTTGGGCGGCATCACGGCCGCCTTCGCCGGTGGCAGCCCTGACCTCGAGTTGGGCTCGGTCCATATCGGGCTCGGCGGCCTGCTGAGCTTCCTGCGCGTCACAGTGCTGTCGATCGTGCTGCTCGGCCTGGGTGCGATGGTGTCGTGGACCACCAATGTCGCCGAAATCGCCCCCGCGGTAGCCACATTGGGGCGCCCGTTGCGCCCGCTGCGCGTCCCGATCGATGACTGGGCGGTCGCCCTGGCACTGTCGCTGCGTGCGTTCCCGATGCTGATCGACGAATTCCGGGTGCTCTACGCCGCCCGCCGGCTGCGGCCCAAGCCGATGCTGACCACCCGCAAGGCCCGCCGCCGCCGGTGGGCGGTAGAGGTCGTCGACCTGCTCGCCGCCGCGATCACCGTGACGTTGCGGCGCGGTGACGAGATGGGTGATGCGATCACCGCACGCGGCGGCACCGGTCAGATCTCGGCGGCCCCGTCGAGGCCGAAACTGGCTGACTGGGTGGCGCTCTCGATCGTCGCGGCGGTGTGTGCGGCTGCGCTTGTGCTGGAGCTCACGGTATTGGGGACCAGCGCTTAGCCTTGCGCGGCGATGTTGGCCGCTGACTGCGCGTCAGCCGGGGTGGTCGGCACAGTGTGGACCGGCGCGCGTGCCGTTACGGTGGAGCGGTGACGCCGAAGCGGGGGGTTGACGCCGACTTCATGGGCCTGCCGCGTCACGAACTGGCCGACGCGGCGCTGACGGCGGCCCTCGCCGCCGGGGCCAGCTACGCCGACCTGCGGATTCAGCGCGTCACCTCCGAGATCGTGCAATTGCGCGACGGGCAGTTGGAGACTGCTGTGCGCAGCCACGAGATCGGGTTGGCCGTGCGGGTGATCGTCGCGGGCACCTGGGGCTTTGCCTCACACGCCGAGCTGGCACCCGATGTCGCGGCCCAGACCGCGCGGCGCGCGGTGCAGGTGGCCACCACGCTGGGCCCGCTGAACGGCGAGCGGATCGAGCTGGCCGCCGAGCCCGTCTATTCCGATGCCACCTGGGTGTCGAGCTATCTGGTCGACCCGTTCGACATACCCGCAGCGGACAAGATCGCCGTGCTCGGCGAGTACTCGGGCCGGTTACTGGCCGCCGATGGCGTCGACCACGTGTCGGCGTTGCTGAACGCGGCCAAGGAGCAGACGTTCTACGCCGACACGTACGGGTCGTCCATCACTCAGCAGCGGGTGCGGGTGCTGCCGATGTTGGAGGCGGTGAGCGTGGACGCCGCCGCGGGCAGCTTTGACTCGATGCGCACCCTGGCACCGCCGACCGCCCGCGGCTGGGAGGCGCTCAGCGGCGACGACGTCTGGAACTGGTCGGAGGAACTCGCGGAGCTGCCGTCGCTGCTGGCCGAGAAGACCAAGGCGCCCGGTGTGACGCCGGGACCCACTGATCTGGTGATCGATCCGTCCAACCTGTGGTTGACCATCCACGAATCCATCGGCCACGCCACCGAATACGATCGCGCCATCGGCTACGAGGCCGCCTACGCCGGCACGTCCTTCGCCACGCCCGACAAGCTGGGCACCATGCGGTACGGGTCGCCGGTGATGAACGTGACCGCCGACCGCACCGTCGAGTTCGGCTTGGCGAGTGTGGGTTATGACGCCGAAGGCGTGCAGGCGCAAAGTTGGGATCTGGTGCGCGACGGTGTGTTTGTCGGCTACCAACTGGACCGGGTGTTCGCGCCGAAGCTCGGTCAGCAACGCTCCAACGGCTGCTCGTATGCCGACTCGCCGCATCATGTGCCGATCCAGCGGATGGCCAACGTGTCACTGCAGCCGGGCGCCGACGATCTGACCACCGCCGATCTGATCGGACGCGTGCGGGACGGTATCTACATCGTCGGCGACAAGTCCTGGTCGATCGATATGCAGCGCTACAACTTTCAGTTCACCGGGCAACGGTTCTTCCGGATCCGCGACGGCCGGCTGGACGGTCAACTGCGCGATATCGCCTACCAGGCCACCACCACCGACTTCTGGAATTCGATGGAAGCCGTCGGCGGACCGTCGACCTGGCGGCTGGGCGGAGCGTTCAACTGCGGTAAGGCCCAGCCCGGGCAGGTCGCCGCGGTCAGCCACGGCTGCCCGTCGGCGTTGTTCCGTGGCGTGAACGTGCTCAACACCCGCGCGGAAGCAACCCGGTGATCAGCGCGCAGCAGGTCGTCGAGATCGCACTGGGCGCCGCTAGGCGGTCGGGGAAGGCCGATGAGACGATCGTGCTGGTAACCGACCGGGCCGACGCGTCGCTGCGGTGGGCCGGCAACTCGATGACGACCAACGGAGTGTCGGTCAGCCGAAACCTAACGGTGATTTCCATTGTGCGCCATGAAGACAGCGCGCACGTCGGCTCGTTGCGCTCCAGTGCGGTGGACCCGTCGCTCATTCCCGGGCTGGTGGCGGCTTCCGAAGCGGCGGCCCGCTCCGCGCCCGAGGCGCGGGACAGCGCCCCGCTGCTTACCGGTACAGATGTACCAGAAAAGTGGGATGATCCGTTGTCCGGCACCGGTGCCGAGGTGTTCTCCGATGTGGTGGCTTCGTTGCGCGCGGGCTTCGGCGGCTCCGACCAGTTGTACGGCTATGCGCACCACGTCGTGGAGACGACGCTCCTGGCGACCTCGACCGGGCTGCGGCGACGCTACACCCAGCCGACCGGCTCGGTGGAGATCAACGCCAAGCGCGGCGACGCGAGTGCGTGGGCCGGGGTCAGCACACCCCAGTTCATCGATGTGCCAACCGATCTGCTGCTGGAGCAGTTGTCGACTCGGCTGGGCTGGGCGCAGCGCGCCGTCGAGCTGCCCGCGGGACGGTACGAGACGATCATGCCGCCCTCGACGGTGGCCGACATGATGATCTACCTGGCCTGGACGCTGGACGGTCGGGGGGCGCAGGAGGGCCGCACCGCGCTGTCCGCGCCCGGCGGCGGCACCCGGGCGGGGGAGAAGCTCACCGATCTGCCGCTGACCTTGTACTCCGATCCGGCGGCGCCCGGGCTGCGATGTTCACCGTTCGTCGCGGCCACCAGCTCGTCGGAAACGGTGTCGATCTTCGACAACGGCATGGACATCGGACGGGTGGACTGGATCCGCGACGGTGCGATCAACGCGCTGGCGTATCCGCGGGCCGCGGCTGCGGAGTTCGACACCCCTGTCGCGGTGCCCGCCGACAACCTGATCATGACGGGCGGATCAGCCGATCTCGCCGACATGATCGCCGGAACCGAGCGCGGGCTGTTGCTGACGACGTTGTGGTACATCCGCGAGGTCGACCCGACCACACTGCTACTGACCGGGCTCACCCGCGATGGTGTCTACCTCGTCGAAGACGGCGAGGTGACGGCCGCGGTCAACAACTTCCGGTTCAACGAAAGTCCGCTTGACCTGCTTCGGCGGGCCAGCGAGGCCGGCGTCAGCGAGGTGACCCTGCCGCGGGAGTGGGGAGACTTTGCCACCCGGGCGGCAATGCCCTCGCTGCGGATACCGGACTTCCACATGTCGTCGGTGAGCCAGGCTCAGTAGCGGTGATGACTACCTCGACTGCGGGCTCTGACGGCCGGCTCGACGCCGAGCTGGCGCGGTTGGTGGCGCTGTCACCACCGGGCGACGGGCGCGTCCTGGCCTTGATTCGGCAGACCTGCGGGCGGGCAGTGTCGCTGCCACCGCTGCCCAGCGAAATCGAGGTCGCCGGCGCGGAGTCGGATACCGAGTCCGTCGTGGTGGACTTCGCCGAACAGTTCAGCATCGACGTATCAGCGATCACCGTCGACCAGCGGGCCGGACTGCTATCCAGCCTGGGCGACAACGCCTTTCGCGGTGTGGTCGGAATGTATCTCGCTGACTTCATCCCGAGGGTGCGTGCCGGGCTCGAAGCACTCGGCATCCCCGCGCCCTGGGCCGCCGGCCCGGTCCGGTGGGACCGTAGCTCGGAGCCGG
>CAZDYH010000056.1:12251-16151 GCA_964509355.1 uncultured Mycobacterium sp. | reverse complement strand
CGCCCTCAGCGTGACTTCCAGACCGGTTGGCGTTTCTCGGCGAACGCCAACGGGCCTTCCCTGGCGTCCTCGGATCTCAGCAGCGAACCCAGTTCGCGATGGATGCGACTCCAACTCGGCTCTTCGTCGGTGATCGCACCCTGGTCGGCGCCATAGGCCACCCGCTTGCTGGCCTGTACGGACAGCGGGGCGTTGACAGCGATCCGCTCGGCCAGCACCAGCGCGGCATCCACCACGGTGCCGTCGGGCACCACCTGGTTGATCAGACCCCACTTCGCCGCCTCGGCCGCCGAAATCGGCTCGCCGGTGAACAGCAACTCCAGCGCCACCTTGCGGGGCAGCTGGTCGACAATCCGGAACACCCCGCCGGCCGCGGCGATGAGCCCGCGCTTGACCTCAGGCAGCCCGAACTTCGCCCGCTCCTCGGCGACCACCAGGTCGCTGGCCAGCGCCAGCTCGGTGCCGCCGCCCAGAGCGGTGCCGTTCACCGCGGCGATGGTCGGCTTGTCGATGAAGTGGTGCACGTAGCCGGCGAATCCCCAGTCACCGTGGTCGGGGTGATACAGGTTCTCACCGCGCGCGATGGCCTTCAGATCGGCCCCGGCGCAGAACGACTTGTCCCCGGCGCCGGTGATCACCACCGCGCGGACCTCTGGGTCCTGCTGGGCCTGCGCCAGCGCGTCGCCGACCGCGGTGCTCACCGCGCTGTTGACCGCGTTACGGGCGTCCGGGCGGTTGATCGTGATCAACAGGACGTTCCCGCGGCGCTCGACGAGTGCGCCGGGACTGCTCACAGGAGCTCCAGGATGGTCGCGTTGGCCTGGCCGCCACCCTCGCACATGGTCTGCAGTCCGTACTGAATTCCCTTGTCGCGCATGTGGTACAGCATGGTGGTCATGATGCGCGCACCCGAACCGCCGAGCGGGTGGCCCAGCGCGATCGCGCCGCCGTTGGGGTTGAGGTTCTTCTCGTCGGCGCCGATGTCGGCCAGCCAGGCCAGCGGCACCGGGGCGAACGCCTCGTTAACCTCGAAAACGCCGATCTCGTCGATCTTCAGGCCCGAGCGCTTCAGCACCTTCTGCGTCGCCGGGATCGGCGCGGTCAGCATGATGACCGGGTCGGCGCCCGCCAGGGTCGCGGTGTGCACCCGGGCAATCGGCTTGAGGCCCAGCGACTTTGCCTTCTCATCGGTCATCAACAGCAGCGCTGCCGAGCCGTCGGAGATCTGTGACGCGTTACCGGCGTGGATCACGCCGTCTTCCTTGTACACCGGTTTGAGCTGGGCCAGCTTCTCGACCGAGCCGCCGCGGCGAATGCCCTCATCCTTGAGCACCGTGTTGCCGTCCTGGTCGGTGATGGCGACGATCTCATCGTCGAACGCACCGGAATCCTGTGCGGCGGCGGCCTTCTCGTGCGAGGCGAGCGAGAACTCGTCGAGTGCGGTGCGGTCGAAGCCCCAGCGTTCGGCGATCATCTCCGCGCCGATGCCCTGTTTGGGATGGACGCCGTAGCGGGCCATGAAGTTCGGGCTGAACGGGTCACCGAAGGCAGCGGCCGCCGAACCCAGCGGCACCCTCGACATCGACTCGACCCCACCGGCGACGACCACGTCGTAGTGGCCGGCCACCACGCCGGCGGCGGCGAAATGCACCGACTGCTGGCTCGATCCGCACTGCCGGTCAACGGTCACGCCGGGTACGGTCTCCGGCCAGCCGGCGGCCAGCACCGAGAGGCGGGCGATGTCGCGGGCCTGGTCACCCACCTGTCCGACACAACCCCAGATCACGTCATCGACCACCCCGGGGTCGATGCCCGCGCGCTGCACCAGACCGTTCAGCACCTGCGCCGACAGATCGGCCGGATGTACGCCCGACAGCGCGCCGTTGCGCTTGCCGATCGGCGAGCGCACCGCCTCGACGATGACCGCTTCAGCCATGGACTATCTCCTTGTCACGTTGGTGATCTGCAGTGATTCTTATCAGCCGGTCACTTGGCTCCGGCGACCTGGACCGGCACATCGTCGGCCCACGGCTGCCGCGTCACCATATCGGCGACCTTGACCGTCCCGCGTTCGAACTCACCGGTCGCGGCGTCGAGGAGGCGATACTCCTGGGTCTGCCGGTGGATCGGCTGGGCGTCGAGCAGGATGACCCGCAGCTCCCCGGGCTCGAAGTGACAGCGTTCCTGCAGCGCGGTGATGAGCTGCTCGTTGTGCATATGGCCGTCGCCGAAGTTCCAGCCGACGGCGGTGCTGCAGATCCGCTCGCCGTCGACGATCGTGTAGTCCGACTCGCGGCCGGCCGGAATGGCGCGGTTGGCGAGGGTGAACAGGGCGCGGCCGTGAGTATTCATGGCCCGGAAGGCGTAACCCAGGAACACCGGGATCTGCGCCTCCTCCTTGCCGTAGTACCGCTCCAGCTGCGCCTGCGGCATGCTCGCGATCGCGATGATGCCGTTCTTGATCTTCTCCTCCGCCGCCGGGGTGACGCACCAGAGCGTGGTGTCCCAGTTCCCCGCGTAGTAGCGCATCGCCGGCAGGAAGGAGATCTTGCGCGGGAAGAGGTTTCCGAGCACCACGATGCCCGCGATGACGACGAACAGGATCGCCACGGGCAGTGGATGTTTCAGATCCTCCAGGCCGAGATCGGCGTGCGCGACGAACAGCGTGCCAATGCCGAAGATCATGAACACGTTCCACTCCAGCGGCACGCCCATCGGGATGGCTGTCAGGATCGCGAGGTGGAACAGCACCATCACGATCGCGGCCACCGTCGTCACGACGCCGCCGCGCGAGAAGAACAGCACGAGCGGCACGCACATCTCGACGACGGTGCCGCCGTGGGCGACGATCCGGGCCAGCGGGCCGGGCCGCAGGTCGTCGGGGAACTTCTCGAAGAACAGTCGCTTGAGCGGCTTGGGCCGGATGATCGGGCTGTTCGACATCATCGTGGCGACCACGAAGGGGAAGTGCCTGTTGATCTTCGATGTCGCCGCGCCCATCCAGATGACCAGGAACACGACCTTGGCGCCGACGATCATGTCCGCACCGGTGAACAGGAACGTGACCGCCAGGGTGGCGTAGACCTCGCCGCGGGCGGCCAGGAAGATCACCTTGTCCCGCAGCCCCAGCACGGCGAGCAGCGCGAGGATCACCGCGACGTTCCACACCGGAAGGACGCCGACGGATGTGCCCAGGCCGGTAATCGGACCGGTGCCGTCGGACAGCAGCGCCCACAGGGTCATGACCAGCAGCGCTGCGTAGAGCGCCACGTCGAACGGGGTGCGGGCGGTGCCCTTGGTGAACGGGATGCGCCCGGGCCACGGTGGCAGCCGGATGGTGCCGGGCCGAAGCCAGTACAGGATCGAACCCATCGGCGGAAAGAACCGGTTGTTGAGCGGTCCGAAACCGCAGCCCAGCCCGACGACCTCGAACAGCAGCGTCCACAGCACGACCTTCTGGAACACGATCGGCTCCGCCCACCAGGAGGCGACGTCGGTGAAACCGTCGATGCCCTTGGTGGTCAGCGCAAACAGCCAGCCGCCGAGAATGTAGAGCCCGATCTTGACGACGTAGAAGAGCTGGATCGCGTCGGGGGTGCCGAAACCTCGCTCCGCCAGGTGGCGTGCCATCGGCCGGATCCGCTCGCTGCGCGTGCCGCTGCGCCATTCGGCCAGGTCGACCCGGGGCAGGTCGGGCTTGAGGAATCCCACGACCGCCACGGTAGAACGTGTTCTCGTTTCGCCGCGCCGGAATGGTCCGAGTCCGGCCTGCTGTGCGCCGGTGCGTCAGCCCTCTTCGAGGATCAGCGCCGATTCGGGGCACGCGGCGACACCGTCGCGAGTTGCCTGCTCGTCGCCGGGTGCGACCTCGTGTGGTTCGAGGATGCTGTAGCCGGCGTC
>CAZDYH010000056.1:9990-12151 GCA_964509355.1 uncultured Mycobacterium sp. | reverse complement strand
TAGTCGTCGATATCGACGGCCGACTCCGCGGCGTGCACGCTGATCGCGATCGCGTCGCCGATGCCGTGCACACCATGGGTCAGGCTCATCAACGGCGACAGCGCGGGGTATCCGGCGGTCAGGGCGACGCGTGCCTCGCCGAAGTACAGGTCGGCCGCACCGCGGTTGACGCTGGACACCACGGTGTTGCCGGTCACCGTCGGTGACCGCACGTCGGCGTCGAACTGTGTCACGCCCCAGCGCAGCAGCGGCGCGGGCACTGCGGCGAAAGCCCGGCTCGCCGCGGCCATCGCCGGGTGCTCGCCACGGCGGCGATGACCGGCCAGCTCGTTGACGATGGCGTCGTACCGTTGGTCCCGCGGCAGTTCGGCATGCAGGCTGACACCGACATTGCGGAAGTGGTTGTGTGCTTGCGGCACAGAGGGTTTCGCTATCGGCACCTCAGCACCCAGGTGAGTCGTATCCTCACCTCGGTCGCGCAGGTAGCCCGCCAGCGCATCCGACACGCCGGCCAGCACGCCGGCCGTCACCGTCGGGCCGCGCAGCTGGGTCCGGTGCCTGATCAACGTGCGTACCCGGCGCAGGCCGTCGGGACGGGCGTTGGTGCTCAGTGCCGGGCGGGGCTCTCCCGGCGGCGGCAGCAGGCCGGCCTCGGTGCCGCGGACCAGTTGGCGGTGCGTGCGGGCGGCGGCAACTCCTCGGCGCACCAGCGAGCCGGTGGGCTGCACGGTCACTGCTTGCACCGACGGGCCGCGGCCCAGCAGCGCACCGGCCAGTGCCGCCGAGCGTCTGCCGTCGCCCAGCGCATGCGAAACCTGCACCACCACCACGGCCGCCGGAACGACGATGTTCGGGACACCGCATACGTCGGCGAACACATGCACCCGCCACGCCATCCGGCGCAGGTCCAGCTGCTCGTCGGCCAGCCGGGCCACCGCATCCAGGCAGCCCTGCCAGCTGTCGTCGTCAAGTGCACGCACGACGAACTGCTCCGGCGCGATATCGCCCGCCACCCACCTCGGGTAGCGCAGCGCGCCGTCGTCCCGAACGCGCAGGCGAAGTTCGTCACAGGCCGCGGCCCGGCCACCCAGCTCCCCGACCGCGCGCTCGACGCTGGCGGGCATCCCGTCGAACGCGAACAGCAGGAACTGGTCGTTGGGCACCTTGGCCGACATCCAGTAGGTCTGCGCGTCGACGGCCGTCATCCGGCGGCTCATGGCCGCCATGTCCTGGTGATCATCTGCGGTTAGGATTCTGCCGTGATGAAGTCCAGAACGTGCTCGGCGACGACGTCGGGTTGTTCGAGCTGCAGGAAGTGCCCGGCGTCCCCGACAAGCTTCATGCGGCTGCCGGCCGGCAACACCTTCTCCGCCCAGTGCGCGAAAGCCGGTGACATACAGCCGTCGTTGTTGCCGTGCAGATAAAGGCTGGGCAGCATCGGCGGCAACAGCCAGTGCCGGTGCAACTCCGCGTACTGCGCCGGAGCTTGACCGCCCCGCAGCACTGCCCGGTACGGACCGAGGGCGGCGTGCCAACTCTCGGCTGACCCGATCGCGGCGTCGACGTGACGCAGGTCTTCCTCGGCACCGTAACCCGGTGACCATCGCCGCCACAGCAACGGCACGATCCAGGATGCGGAACGCTCTGGCAGCCAAGGCAATTGAAAGTACAGGGTATACCAGCTGCGGAGCACCTGGCGCGGCAGCCTGGCGGCCAGCCGGCCGGGCTGGGTGACCCGTCCCGGTGGGCGAAACGACGCCGGCGGCGGTACGGACATGATGACAGCCCTGGCGAACGGGCTGTCCGGCATCGCGGCCAGCCCGCTCGCCGCCATCGCACCCCAGTCGTGGCCGATGACGACATCGCGGTCGGTGGGCCCGGCCGCGGCACGAACCCGCAACGCGTCGTCCATCAGCGCCCCGATGTGGTAGCTCCCGTCGGACGGGATCGACGACGGCCCGTAGCCGCGCATGAACGGGGCGACGACGCGCCATCCCGCGGCGACCAGCTTCGGCGCAAACTTCCGCCAGCCGTAGGCGGTGTCCGGAAAACCGTGCAGACACAACGCAATCGGGCCGTCCTGCGGTCCCCAGACCAGCGCACGCAGTTCCACCGTGGGAGCGGGCACATCGATCCAGCGTGGCTCGGTCAATTCAACCTC
>CAZDYH010000056.1:0-9890 GCA_964509355.1 uncultured Mycobacterium sp. | reverse complement strand
GCTGGTTCCGTCATGGCACGAACTCCACATTCGAGACCTTGGCCTCGTCGCCGACCTTCTGCACCGAGAGCCGCATCCGCCAGGCTCGCGGTTCCTGTTCGGCCGCGCCGGCATTCGAGGTCTTCACCGTCACCGCAACCAGCACCTGCGCCTCGTCACCGGACTGCGATTCCAGACCCGCCTCCGTCACTGTCCCGACGGACTTCGACTGCGCCCGCTTCACGACGTCGACGAACGGTTGTGAACGTTGGGAGAAGTCGTCATAGAACTGGCCGGTCGCCCCGTCCAGGATCCGCTGCACGTCGGTGTCGGCCTGCTGGAAGTCGATGGTGGTGAGGTTCAGCGCGCCCTGGCGACCGACCTGCAGAAACAGCTGCCGCTGCTCGTCGGCCTGATGGGACTGATAGGCACGGAAGCCCAGCCAGCCGACCAGTCCTGCCAGCACAACCACGACTGCCAGCCCGATGACGAGCGGCAGCCGATCCGCAGAGATCCGTCTCCCGGGCGGCGCCTCGGCGACCGGCTCGGATTCTTCGATGGCCTCTTCTTCGATGGCCTCTTCTTCGATGGCCTCTTCTTCGATGGCCTCGCTGTCGGCTTCGGGGGTCGACTCGCTCAGTTCCCCTTCGGGGGCAGCAGCATCGTCTGCCATGTTTGCTCCTCTTCGGCACCCCTGGCCAGATTGGCTTGTGTGTACACCTGCCCGTCCGGTCCAACGTACGTGCCGGTAGCCGGGTCGTATTCGGCGGCCGCTATCGGAGGCGGTGCAGGTGCGCCCTGCGCTGGGGGCGTGCCCGGCGGCAGTTGCGGAACGGACTGGCCCGACAGCGTGGCGTTCGGGTCCCCCTTCCAGGCGTAGCCGTCGTTGAGCGGAACGTAGTTCTCGTCGCTCTCACACATCTTGACCGTCGGGGCGCGTTTGCCGGGCCGGGTGGTGCACGGCGTGTTGCGGGCGCCGCGGACGTTATTCGGCGAGTCCTGCGGCACCCGGCAGTACAGGTCACCTGCCGGTCGATCCGGGAAATCCTCCAACGAGGGCACCCGCTGTTGCTGGGCCGGCAGGAAGCCGGTGCTGCACGGCGGCGGCAGGTTGAGCCTGAGGTTGAAGCTGAGGAAGGTGCCGTTGTAATCCTGCTTGGTGTTCCTGTTGGCCACGCCGGTCGCCTGGACAGTCGCCGCCGCCTGGGGCAGCAGTACCAGCAGCTGCTCGACGCCGGGCTGGTAGGTGACCGCGACTTCACCGACGCTGACCAGGTTGGCCAGCACGGTCGGCAACGTTGGCTGCAACCGGTCGAACAGCTGACGCACCTCCTCGGCGGCCGGGGCACCGTGCTGCAGCACGCCCCGGACTGCGGTGTCGTTGTTCTGCAGCTGTTGGGTGATGGTGGCCAGATGCGCCGCCCACGCCTGTACCGAATCCGACGAATCGGTCTGGGCGTCCAGGACCGGCTTGGACTGGTCGATCAGGGTGAGCAGCGGATCCAGATTCTTGCGGGCGTCGATGGCCAGCGTGCTGGCACCGGTCACCAACCGGGAGATATCCGGCCCGAGCCCGCCGACGGCGGTGTACGCCTCATCGAGGGCCGTCTTCAGGTTGTCGCGCGGGATCGCCGCCAAACCGGAGTTCATCGAGTCCAACAGCGAGTTGATATCCGGCGGCACCGAGGTGCGATCCATCGGGATCACGTCACCGTCCTTCAGCGGTGGAGAATCCCGGCGCGGCAGCAGTGCGACATACTGCTCGCCCACCGCCGACTGGCTGTGTACCTGCGCGTCGAGATCCGAGGGAATATCGATACCCGACTTCAGCGAGAGCACCGCCGCGACGCCGGTGTCGGTGAGATGCGTACTCTCGACCCGACCGACCTCGGTTCCGCGGTAGGTGACGTTGCCGCTCGGGTACAGACCCCCGGCCTCGGGTAGCTCAACCGTTACCTGGTAATGCCCGATCCCGATGATGGCCGGCAGCTTGATATAGCCGAACACCATTATCGCGCCGCCAATCAGCGCGACCGTCGCGAAGATTGCCAACTGGATGCGGATTCGCCTCGTCAAAGGCATGTCACGGCCCCTGATCCCAGTGGTAGGGAACGACGAGCGGATTGCCGGCCGTATACGGGCTCGGCATCTGGCCGATGGTACGGCCCCACTGCATCTCCAGCTCCGTCAGATCGCCTTCAAACCGAGTGCCGGTGAGAAACGACGCGTCGAGCCGGCTCAGCGTCAGGTCGATGACGGCGGTCAGGTTGGCGTAGTCCCCGCGGGCCCACTTGTCGATGGTGTCCTTGGGGAACGGGAAGGTGGCGAACAAGCTCAACGAGCGGGTCAGCGCCGGACCGGCATTGGCCAGTGACTCCAGCACCGGCCCGAGATCCTTGAGCTCCTTGACCAGACTCTCCCTGGTCTGGTTCGCGGAGTCGGCAACCAGCGCACTGAACTTGCCGAGCTGGTCGAGCGCGTCCGCCAGGTTCTGCCGCTCGTCCTTCAGCACGCCGAGCGCGTCCGGGATGGTCTTCAGCGCCCGGTCCACCACCGGCTTCTGGTCGGCGAACTGGCCGACCAGGTTGTTCAAGCTGTCGGTAGCGGCGATGATATCGCCGGTCTGCTCGTTGACGTTGCTGACGAACGTGTCCAGCTGTTGGATCAGGCTGCGCAGGTCATCCTCGCGACCGGTGAACGCGGTACTCAAGGACTGGGTGATGTCCTGAATCTGCCCGACCCCACCACCGTTGAGCAGCATCGAGATCGCAGCCATCGTCTGCTCGGTCGACGGATAGCTGCCGCCCGACGACAGTGGGATCAGCGACCCCTCCTTCAGCTTGCCCTCGGGCGGGACATTGGCGGGTGGCGCCAGTTCGATGTGCAGCGAACCGAGCAGGCTGGTTTGGCCGATCGTTGCGGTCGCGTTGGCCGGCAGGTCGACGTCGCCGTCGAGCGTCATCGTGAGCAGAGCATGCCAGCCCTGCCGCTCGATCCTGGTCACGTTGCCGACCGTGACGTCGCCCACCCGTACGCGGGAGTTCTGCTCGAGATTGCCCACGTCAGGCAGCTCCGCTTGGATCGTGTACGAGCCCGGGCCGGCGCCCTCGGTTCCCGGCAGCGGTAGCGAGTTGAGGCCCCGCCACCCGCAGCCGGACAGCCCGGCGACGGCCAACGCCGCCAGCACACCCACCGCGGCGCGGCGCATCACGATCCACCTCCGGTCGGCAGCATCAGTCCGGGCAGTCCCTCGGCCGGATCGGTCGCCTGCGCCTCGGCGGGTAACGGCGGAGGCGCATTCGCCGGCTGCGGCGGAATGTAGTCCGGCCGCATCCAGTCCTCGCTGTAGGTCACCTCATTGGGCCGGGCCGTGGCACCGACGACTTGGTTCTCGCCCAGCGGCGGGAAGTTGTACTGGCGGTTCTTGACGATCGGCGCCAGATACTGGACACACAGCTTCGCTGACTGTTCGGCACCCAGCCGCGAGGCTGCCTGTATCGCACCGCACAGGAAGCTGATCGGGTTCGAGAAGTTACTGAACGCCTGTGCACCGCTGAACGTGCCCTGCGCGGGTTGGTAGATGTTCATGAAGTTCTGGAACGCGTTCGGGGCGATGTGCAGGGTCTGCTTGACGTCGTCGAGGCTGTCGACCAACGCCGCCGACACCGACGCCAGTTTGTCCGACGTCGTCCCCAACGATTCGCGGTTATCGGCCACGAAGCTCTGGACATCGCCGACCACGGCGTTGATGTCTGAGACGGCGGTGCCGACCTCGTTCGGGTCGTCGGCCAGCAGCGAGGTCACCGAGGCCAGGTTCTGGTTCAGCTGACGCATCAGGTCGGTGCTGCTCTGCAACGCGGAAACCAGGATCGAAAGGTTCTTCACGGTGCTGAAGAGGTCCGTGCTGTGGTCACCGAGCGCGGAAAACGCCTGCGAGAGCTTGATGATGGTGTCCCTGATGTTCGCGCCCTGGCCGCGCAGGTTGTCCGCGGTCGTGTTCACGAACGATCCCAGCGTGCTGATACCGCCCGGCTGGGCCGGCCGCAGCGTTTCGGTGAGCCTTTCGAGCTGCTGACGGAAGTCATCCCACTCCACCGGGACCGCGGTGCGCTCCTCGGGGATCACCGCCTTGTTCTGCAGCTCGGGCCCACCGGTGTAGGCCGGGGTCAGCTGAATGGCTCGCGCTGTCACCAATGACGGCGACAGGATCACGGCCTTGACGTCGGCGGGCACCTGGTACTTGTCGTCGTAGGAGAACGTGATCTTGACGCGCTCGGGCTGCGGCTCGATCTTGTCGATCCTGCCGACCGGCACGCCGAGGATGCGCACCTCGTCGCCGACGAAGATGCCGTTGCTGTTGTCGAAGTACCCGACGACGTTCGTGCGGTTGGTGGCGAGCGACGACCTGGCCACCACCACGATCCCGGCGATCAGCACCAGCACCAGCGAAACGGCAAGGCTGATTCTGGCGGTACGCGATGTCATCACTGACCGCCTTCCGCCGGGCTCGGCGCCGGCGGTCCGGGTGGTGGTCCGCCCGGTGGCGGCGCCGGCAGCGGTTCACGGTACGGATAGCGCGGGTCGCCCGGCTTGCCGGTGATCGCGTCGGGAAGGGTCAGGTTCGGCTCGCCGCCCTGGCCGGTGCGCGGGTAGGGCACCGGCAGTGCCGGTGTGCCCGGCTGGCCGACCTGCGGGTCGGTGAGCTGCGACGGCAGCAGCACATTGGGGTCGAGGCCGAGATCGGAGAACGCGGCATCGACGAACGGTTGTACGAACTGACCGGGGAACAGGTTGGCGATGTAGAACTTGAAGAACGGTCCCGAGGACATCGACTCGCCCAGCGTCATCGAGTACTCGTTGAGCTTCTTGATCGACAGCTGCACCCGTTCTTTGCGGTTGTCGACGATCGTCAGAACCCCGTTGAGTTTGTCCAGGGCGGGCTTGAGGGTCTGCCGGTTCTCGGAGATCGCTCCCTTGATCTGCCGGCTCACGGCCGAGATGTTGTCGGAGATCTGGTCCAGCGCATTGCTCTGGCTCTCCAGCTGGACGAGCAGCGCGTTGGTGTCGGCGACCAGGCTGACCACCTGGTCACTGCGTTCTGACAACACTGCGGTGGCCTTGTTCGCGTTGGCCAACAGGTTTCGCAGCTGTGCGTCGCGGTCGTTCAGCGTCTGCGAAAACCGCGCCACACCCTGCACCGCGATCCTCAGGTCGGGCGGGGTCTCGGAGAAGGTGTCCGCCAACACGGCCAGCGACTCGGACAACTGGTTGGTGTCCAGCCCGCTGATGGTTGCGCTGAGATCGCCGAGCGCGTCGGGCAACTGGTAGGGCGGCGTCGTCCGCTCGACCGGAATCGTTTCAGACTGCTCGCCGTCGCCGCGGGGCGTGACTTCGAGGATCTTGGCGCCCAGCAGGCTCTTCGTCTTGATCGACGCCTCGGTACGGTCGCCGAGCCGGATATTCTCGTCGACCTCGAACTTGACCAGCACCCGAGGTCCATCCAGCCCGATGCTGTTCACCTTCCCGACCTTGAAGCCCGAAACCTGCACCGCGGCACCGTTTATCAGCCCGCCGGCCTCGGCAAAGTACGCCGAGTACTCCTTACTTGACTTGAACAGCGGCAGCTTGCCGTAATTCAGGGCGGCCAACACCATCCCGGCGGTGAGCACGACACCGATCGCGCCGACGACGAGGGGATTACGCTCGGAGAAGGATTTCATCGCGGCGTGCACCGCCCGGTGTCCTGACCCGCCACCTTGACGTAGACCGGTTGGCCGCCCTTTCCGTTCAACTTCAACACCAGGTCACACAGATAGAAGCTGAAGAAGTCGCCGTAGAGGCCCTGCCGGGTCAGCATCTGGTATGCGTCCGGCAGTGTGTTGAGCAGGTTGTCCACGTAGTCGCGGTCGGCCAAGATGACGCCCGCTGTCCGGTCCAACTCACCGACCGTCTTTGCCAGCGGTGGGCGTGCCTGCGCAAGCAGATCGCTGATCGAACCTGCGGCCGCGTTGGCGTAGGCAACCCCATTGCTGATGTCCTGCCTGCGGTCGGCCAGGGTTCCCACCAACTGGGACAGCGAGTCGACGGTCTTGGCGAACTGAGTGCTCTGGTCGCCGAGTGAACCGAGCACGGTGTCGAGGTTCACGATGACCTGCCCGATCAGCTGGTCCCGGTCCGCGAGCGTGTTGGTCAGGGCCGCGGTCTGGGCCAAGAACGAACTGATCGTCGCGCCCTGACCCTGGAAGACCTTGATCAGCTGGCCGGACAGCGCGTTGACCTGGTCGGGATCCAGCGCACGGAACAACGGGCGGAAGCCGCCGATCAGTGCGTCCAAGTCCAGCGCGGGCGATGTGCGAGCCAGCGGAATGGTGTCACCCGGGTTGAGCTTCCTGGTGCCGCCGGCCCCTTCCCCGAGCGCCAGATAGCGGCCGCCGATCAGGTTGTGGTAGCGGATGACCGCCCGGCTGCCCTCGGTCAATACCACCGAGTCGTCCGCGCTGAACTCGACCAACGCGGTGGCGTCGTCCTGGATCGAGATCTTCTTGACCTTGCCGACCTCGACCCCGGCGATCCGGACGAAGTTGCCGTTCTCCAGCCCCGACACATTGCTGAACTCTGCCTTGTACGTGTTCTCCCTCTCGAAGCGCAACTGACCGAAGATCGCCAACTGGGCAAACAGGCCGAGTGCGCATACGACCATGAAAATAGCGAGGCTCCAGGCGGCGCTCCGCAAGTTCTCTCTCACGGTTGTGACCTCCCCCGGGCGTGCTTCTGTCGGATGCTGGTCCTCACGGTGACGGCACCGCCTCTTCGGGAAGTGGCGGTGTCGGGGTTGGCTGTAGCTGCGCCGGCGCCGGCACCACGAACGGCTCGGACCCCGGCGGTGGGGGGCCCGGTTCCCGCGGCGCCCCCGGCGGTGGCGCCGGAGGCAGACCCGGATACAGCGGGGTTCCGTCCGGTGCGTACTGCGGTGCCCCGTAGGGCGGCGCGCCGGGATACGGGATCGGTCCGGGTGCCGGCCCGCCCGGATAACGGATGCTCGGGGGTTCGGGCACCGCCCGGGTGACCGGGAAGTAGTCGGCGTACGCCGGGAAGGCGATTCCCGGGTTGGGCCGGAGGTCGAGCCCGGTCCCCCAGCCGGTATTGGTGATGAGCTGGCGCAGCGGCCAGTTCAAGGCGACGTCAGGCAGCGATCCGCAGCCCGGCTTACCCCCTGGCCCGCCCTTGGCGCCGATGATGGGCAGATTCTGCGGATACCGGTACTGGTCGGCGCCCAGCAGGAGAGCGGTGTCGAAGATCACCGACTTTCCGTTGGCACCGCCGGTCGCGTCCAGGTAGCCGGTATCGAGAGCTGTCTTGGCGCCGACGAACATGCAGGTCAGTTGCGGGTTGTACTTCATCAGCAGGCTGGTCGTCGGCTCGAGCACGTTAACGGCCTTGACCAGGTTGTCCTTATTCGGGCCAATCAGATTGATACCGCTGCGCGAGAAGCCGATGACGCTGGTGAGCAGCGAATCCAGCGCCGGTGAATCACCCGTGATCGTGGTGCTGGTGGTGCTCGCCGCATCCAGCACCGTCAGGATGTTCTGTGCGGCAGTGCTGTAGGTGTCGCTGAAACCCTTGACTGACTGCCAGTCCGCCCGGACGGTCTCGGCGCGCGAATTCATCGCCAGCAGCACCTCGTTGGCGTCGGTGGTGGCCCGTCCGATGGTTTCGCCGTGGCCGCGCAGACCCTCGGCCAGCGCGGACAGCACCCCGTTGAGTTTCTCCGGGTCAATTTGATTCAGCACCCCGACCAGGTTCTGGAACACCGTGTTGACCTCGGTGCCGACGTTCTGCGACTTGATCACCGTTCCGGCGGCCAGCCGTTTCGGGCTCGGGTCGCTCGGGTAGACCAGTTCGACATATTTGGCGCCGAACACCGTGGTCGACCGGATGCGGGCCGCCACGTTGGCCGGGATGTACTTGATCTGATCCGGGTAGATCTCCAACTTCAGGCTCACCGGATTTTTCCCGCCGGTGATCTGGCTGACCCGGCCCACCTGCACACCACGCATCTTGACCTTGCCGCCGAGATCCATCACCAGGCCCGCCCGGTCCGAGGTCAGCGTCACCGGGACATACGACTTGAACGACCCGGAAAACAGCGCCGAGGTCAGCGCGATGATGGCGATGAACGCGGTGAGGAGAATGAGCGTCCACCACGCTGGGTGCATTCCCTCTGAGCGTGAATCCGACATCGCCGCTACCCCGAGAGGTTGAAGTTGCCGGACTGCCCGTACACGGAAAGCGAGATGGCCAAGACCACGAACACCAACACGATGAGGGAAGTACGCACCGCGTGGCCGACCGCCTCGCCCACCCCGGCGGGTCCGCCCGAGGCGGTGAAGCCGTAGAAGGTATGCACCAGCATGACGGCGACCGCCACGATGAGCACCGTGAAAAACGACCAGATCAGGTCGGTCGCATTGAGAAACGTATTGAAGTAGTGGTCGTAGACGCCGGTGGACTGGCCGTAGATGCCCGTCGTACCGAACCGGGCGGCCAGAAAAGCACACAACACCGCCACGCAGTACAGCGGGATAACCACGACCACCCCGGCCACCACCCGGGTGGAGGCCAGGTAGGCGACCGACCGGACCGCCATCACCTCGAGCGCGTCGATCTCCTCGGCGATCCGCATCGCGCCCAGTTGCGCGGTGGTGCCGGCGCCGATGGTGGCGGCCAGGCCGATGCCGGCCACCGCCGGCGAAATGATTCGCACGTTGACATAGGCGGAGATGAACCCCGTCATCGCCTCCACGCCAATGCCGGACAACTGGTTGTAGCCCTGCACGGCGATGACCGCGCCGGTGGACAATGTGAGGAAGCCGACGATCACCACGGTGCCGCCGATCACCGCCAGCGCGCCGGTGCCCAGGCTCATCTGGGCGACCAGTCGCAGCATCTCCTTCTTGTAGCGGGAGAAGGCTGTCCGGGTCTCGGCTATCGTCTGGGCGTAGAAAGCTATTTGGGTGCCGACGTGATTCCAGCCGCCCGCCACGCCGCTCGCCATCTGGCGCAGCCGCTTGAACCCCTGTCTGACCGGAATGTTCTGGCTCACTGCAGACTCGTGTAGAAGACGGCCGTCGCGACGATGTTGATCACGAACAGTGCCATGAATGAGTACACGACAGTCTCGTTGACGGCATTCCCGACACCTTGCGGGCCGCCTCCGACCGAGATGCCCTTGTAGCAGGCGATCAGGCCGGCCGCCATCCCGAACAGCGCCCCCTTGACCAAGCCCAGGACCACGTCGGGCAGGCCGGTGAGCAGCGTCAGACCCGCCGCGAAGGCACCGGGCGTGACGTGCTGGACGAACACCGCGAAGACGAAGGAGCCGGCCATGCCGACGATGGTCACCAGGGACACCAGGGACGCCGCGACGACGGTGGCCGCCAGCACCCGGGGCACCACCAGCCGGTGAATCGGGTCGACACCCATCACCCGCAACGCATCGAGTTCCTCGCGGATGGTGCGGGCGCCCAGGTCGGCGCACATCGCGGTCGCTCCGGTCCCGGCAACGACGAGCACGGTCACCACCGGCCCGATCTGGGTGACCGAGGCGGTCGCCGCGCCGGTGCCGGAGAAATCGGCGGCACCGAACTCGACCAGCAGGATGTTGAGGGTGAACACGACCAGCACGGTGAACGGAATCGTCAGCAACAGCGTCGGGAAGATGGACACTCGCGCCACGAACCAGCTCTGCAGCAGGAACTCACGCCACGCGAAGGGCGGCTTGAACATCAGCACGAAGGTGTCCAGTGCCATGGCGAAGAACTCGCCGATGGCGCGCAGCGGTTTGGTGACGGTGTCGGACGAAACCACTAGCGGCCCCTTCCGTGCCCGGTTCTGACTGGCATAGACCGCTG
>CAZDYH010000055.1:13877-16377 GCA_964509355.1 uncultured Mycobacterium sp. | reverse complement strand
AGGTCCGCGAGTATCAGTGCCAGCACATCGAGACCCTCCAGCAGTAGCTCGTCGCTGATGGTCAGCGGCGGCAGGAAGCGCAGGATGTTGCCGTATGTGCCGCAGGTCAGCACGATCACCCCGGCGGCATGTGCCGCAGAGGACAGTGCCTTGGCCAGTTCGGGATCGGGGTCGGCGGTGCCGGATTTCACCAGTTCGACGGCGATCATGGCGCCGCGGCCGCGGACGTCGCCGATCCGGTCGTCGTCGGCCTGGATGCGGCCGAGCTTGTCCTTCATCAGCGTCTCGATCTGCTTGGCCCGGTCGAGCAGCCCGTCGAGCTCGATGGTCTCGATCGTGGCCAGCGCCGCCGCGCACGCCACCGGGTTGCCACCGTAGGTACCGCCCACACCGCTGACGTGCGGGGCGTCCATGATCTCGGCGCGGCCGGTCACCGCTGCCAGCGGCAGACCGTCGGCGATGCCCTTCGCCGTGACGATCAGGTCCGGCTCGATGCCTTCGTCCTCGCAGGCGAACATCACTCCGGTGCGGGCGAACCCGGACTGCACCTCGTCGGCGATGAACACCACGTCGTTGGCGGAGCACCATGCCCGCAGGGCGGGCAGGAATCCCGGTGCGGGCACGATGAACCCGCCCTCGCCCTGGATGGGTTCGATGATGACCGCAGCCAGGTTGGCGGCGCCGATCTGCTTGTCGATAACCGTCAGCGCCCGCTCGGCGGCCAGTTCGCCGTTGGTGCCCCACTCCTTGTCGATCAGACCGTCCCGGTAGGGGTAGGACATCGGCGCGCGGTAGATCTCCGGCGCGAACGGCCCGAATCCGCTCTTGTACGGCATCGACTTGGCGGTCAGCGCCATCGTGAGGTTGGTGCGGCCGTGGTAGGCGTGGTCGAACGCCGCCACCGCCGTCTTGCGGGTGTAGGAGCGGGCGATCTTGACCGCGTTCTCCACCGCCTCGGCACCGGAGTTGAACAGTGCGGTGCGCTTTTCACCCGAGCCGGGGGTCAGGCGGTTGAGGTGCTCGGCGACGGCGACGTACTGCTCGTACGGCGTCACCATGAAACAGGTGTGGGTGAAGTCGGCGACCTGCGCCCGCACCGCGTCGACGACGCGGGGGGAGGCATTGCCGATCGTGGTCACCGCGATACCGGAGCCCAGATCGATGAGCCGGTTGCCGTCGACGTCTTCGAGGATCCCGCCGCCGGCGCGAGCCGCGTAGACGGGCATAGTGGTGCCGACGGCGTGGGATACCGCCGCGGCCTTGCGCTTGGCCAGTTCCAGTGACGCCGGTCCGGGGATTTCGGTGACGAGTTTGCGACTCTGTTCGAGAGTGGTCACTTCTTTCTCCTCTGGGCAGCACTGGACGAAGCGGTTGCCGCTCGCGGTTAGAGCCTAGTCGAGCAGTCCATCGGCCATCATCACGGTGACCGGTGAAACCGCGGCAACGCGCCGCTGATGGCGGTGCCGGTCGGTTGCCGCCCGGCGCAATGGCACACTGGTCACCTACGGGCCCGTGACCTGCCGGTCCGGTGCCGTGAGCACACGACCTACACGAAAGACAGTTACTGCTATGGACCTGCTCGTTTTCCTGCCGCTCCTCATCGTCCTGGGCGCGTTCATGTTCTTCGCGTCGCGGCGCCAGAAGCGCGCGATGCAAGCCACCATCGACCTGCACGAGTCGCTGAAAGTCGGCGACCGGGTGCACACCACCTCGGGCCTGCAAGCCACCATCGCCGGCATGACCGACGACACCGTCGACCTCGAAATCGCGCCCGGTGTCGTCACCACCTGGATGAAGCTGGCCATCCGCGATCGCATCGGGCCGGACACCGATACCGCTGAGGCGACCGAACTCGCCGACAGCGATGCCACCACCGACGCCGACCCGCTGACCAAGGACTGACAGCCCCAGCCGGCACGTACCCTTTGCGGGTGCAGACGAACTGAACTCGAGGAGACACAACAACGTGGCATCGTCTTCGGCGCCGGTGCACCCTGCCCGCTACCTGACAGTGTTCCTGGTCCTGCTCATCGGCGTGTACCTGCTGGTGTTCCTGACCGGCGACAAGCAGGCCAAGCCCAAGCTCGGCATCGACCTGCAGGGTGGGACCCGTGTGACGTTGACGGCGCGCACTCCCGACGGTTCGGCTCCCACCCGGGATGCGCTGTCGCAAGCGCAACAGATCATCAGCGCCCGGGTCGACGGGTTGGGCGTTTCCGGTTCCGAAGTGGTGGTCGACGGAGACAACCTCGTCATCACGGTACCCGGCAACGACGGCAACGAGGCCCGCAACCTCGGTCAGACCGCACGGCTGTACGTCCGGCCGGTGGTCCATGCGGTCCCGGCCCAGACCGCGCCCCCGCCCGAGGCCGGCCAGCCGCCGCCGGGCGCGGGCCAACCACGGCCTGCCGAGGTTCCGCCTGCGGCACCGCCGGGTCAGCTGCCGCCGGCCCCCACCGACCAGCCGGCCCCCACCGACCAGCCGGCCCCCACCGACCAG
>CAZDYH010000055.1:9491-13777 GCA_964509355.1 uncultured Mycobacterium sp. | reverse complement strand
CCACCGACCAGCCGGCCCCCACCGACCAGCCGGCCCCCACCGACCAGCCGGCCCCGCCGGCGGCCCAGCCGCGGCCCTACCCGCTGGAACCGCCGCCGACACCGGCGCCGCCCACCCCGGGTGCGCCGACATCAGCGCCCGCACCGGGCCAGCCGGCACCCACGGCGCCGCCGGCGCCACCGGATCCGCGCAAAGACCTGGCCCAGCGCATCTCCTTCGAGAAGGAACTGCGGCAGAGCACGGACCAGAACGTGCTGATCCTGGCCCTGCAATACCAGGCCACCCGGTGCAACGACGAGGACGTGCTGGCCGGCAACGATGACCCGAACCTGCCGTTGGTGACCTGCTCAACCGATCACAAGACCGTCTACCTGCTGGACAAGTCGATCATCAGCGGCGACCAGATCCAGACCGCCAGTTCGGGTTTCGACCAGCAGAGCGGCGCCTACGTCGTCGACCTGCAGTTCAAGGGGCCGGCGGCCGACACCTGGGCCGATTTCACCGCCGCGAACATAGGCACCCAGACCGCGTTCACCCTCGACTCACAGGTGGTCAGTGCCCCGCAGATCCGGGAAGCCATCCCCGGCGGCCGCACCCAGATCACCGGCGGCGATCCGCCGTTCACCGCCGATTCGTCGCGCCAGCTCGCCAACGTCCTCAAGTACGGTTCGCTGCCGCTGTCGTTCGAGTCGTCGGAGGCCGAAACCGTCTCGGCGACACTGGGATTGACATCGCTGCGGGCCGGTCTGATCGCCGGCGCGATCGGCCTGGCGCTGGTGCTGGTGTACTCGCTGATCTACTACCGGGTGCTGGGACTGCTCACCGCGCTATCGCTGGTCGCCTCCGGAGCCATGGTTTTCGCGATCCTGGTGCTGCTCGGCAGATACATCAACTACACCCTCGACCTCGCCGGTATCGCCGGTCTGATCATCGGCATCGGCACCACCGCCGACTCGTTCGTGGTGTTCTTCGAACGCATCAAGGATGAGATCCGCGAAGGCCGTTCGTTCCGCTCCGCGGTGCCACGCGGCTGGGCCCGGGCGCGCAAGACGATCCTGTCGGGTAATGCCGTCAGCTTCCTGGCCGCCGCTGTGCTCTACCTGCTGGCCATCGGCCAAGTACGCGGGTTCGCGTTCACCCTCGGCCTGACCACGATTCTCGATGTCGTGGTGGTGTTCCTGGTGACCTGGCCGCTGGTCTACCTGGCATCGAAGTCACCGCTGCTGTCCAGACCGGCGTTCAACGGTCTGGGGGCCGTTCAGCAGATCGCGCGGGAACGACGAGCCGCCGGCGGGGCGGAGCGAATCGACCGGGCGCCTTCGATGGGACGGGGATAGCGATATGGCCTCCACTCGCAACACCGAGAGCGACAGCCTGGACACCGACGAGACCGAGTCCTCCGACTCCGGGGCCGTCGAGTTGACCGAATCGGCCGCCGCTGACCAACTGCCGCAGCACAGTTTCTTCACCAGGCTCTACACCGGAACCGGCGCTTTCGAGGTCATCGGCCGACGCAAGCTCTGGTTCACGGTCAGCGGCGTGATCATCGCCATCGCCATCGCCAGTATCCTGATCCGCGGGTTCACCTTCGGCATCGACTTCGAGGGCGGCACCAAGGTCTCGTTCCCGCGCGGCGATACCAGCGTCACCGCGGTCGAAGACGTCTTCCGGCAGACGCTGGGACGCGACGCCGTGTCGGTGGTGATCGTCGGCAATGGCAGCTCGTCGACAGTGCAGATCCGCTCCGAGACGCTGTCCAACGCCGACACGGCAAAGTTGCGGGAAGCCCTGTTCAACGCGTTCCAGCCCAAGGGCGCCGACGGCCAGCCCAGCAAACAGGCCATCAGCGACTCGGCGGTCTCAGAGACCTGGGGTGGCCAGATCACCAAGAAGGCGCTGATCGCGTTGGTGGTGTTCCTGGTGCTCGTCGGTATCTACATCACCGTGCGCTACGAGCGATACATGGCGCTCTCGGCGCTGGCCGCACTCGGTTTCGACCTGCTGACCACCGCCGGCGTCTACTCGCTGGTGGGATTCGAGGTCAGCCCGGCCACCGTGATCGGCCTACTGACCATTCTCGGTTTCTCCCTGTATGACACCGTCATCGTCTTCGACAAGGTCGAGGAGAACACCAACGGCTTCCAGCACACCACCCGGCGTACCTTCGCCGAACAGGCAAACCTGGCGATCAACCAGACCTTCATGCGATCGATCAACACCAGCCTGATCTCCGTGCTGCCGGTGATCGCGCTGATGGTGGTGGCGGTGTGGCTGCTCGGCGTGGGAACGCTGAAGGACCTGGCGCTGGTTCAGTTGGTCGGGATCCTGGTCGGCACCTACTCGTCGATCTTCTTCGCCACCCCGCTGCTGGTGACGCTGCGCGAGCGCACCGAGTTGGTGCGCACCCACACCCGCCGGGTGCTCAACCGGCGCAAACCGGCGCCGGCGCGTACCGAATCGGTGACCACGACAGAAGAACCGGAGACCGCGGCGCCCCCCGCCGCGGCAATGTCAGCCAAGCCCGCGCCGGGCGCCCGGCCGGTGCGACCCACCGGTACCCGCGCGGGACGTCCCACCGGCAAGCGCAACACCCGGCGGCGGTAACGCAGATGGCTGCCCGGTGCCGACGCATCGCCGCGGTCGCGGTGACGGCGACGTTTGCGGTGGCCGCGGCGTTCGCCCTGGCGTCGTGCTCGCAGAGCGCCGCTGACCAGATCGACTACGCCGTCGACGGCGCGCTGTTCAGCTACAACACCACCACCGTCACCGGCGCGGCCTCGAGCGGGCCGCAGGCGTTCGCCCGGGTGCTCACCGGTTTCAGCTTCCACGGCCCCGACGGTCAGGTCGTCGGCGACCACGACTTCGGTGCCGTCTCGGTGGTCGGCCGCGAGCCACTGGTGCTGGACTACCAGATCGCCGACAACGCGGTCTATTCCGACGGCAAACCGATCACCTGCGACGACATGGTGCTGGCGTGGGCGGCGCAGTCTGGACGCTTCCCCGGTTTCGATGCGGCCAGCCGGGCCGGCTACATCGACATCGCCTCGATCGACTGCCAGCCCGGCCAGAAGAAGGCGCGGGTGTCGTTCATCCAGGACCGCAACTTCGCCGACTACAACCAGCTGTTCGGCGCCACGTCGATGATGCCGTCCCACGTCGTCGCCGATGAGCTCGGCGTTGATGTCACGGCCGCACTGCAGAACAACGACGTGGTGGCGGTGGACCGGATCGCCCAGATCTGGAACACCACGTGGAATCTGAAGCCCGGTATCGACCTCAAGCGGTTCCCTTCGTCGGGGCCCTACAAGATCGATTCCGTTTTGCCCGAGGGCGCGGTGGTGCTTGTCGCGAACGACCGCTGGTGGGGCGCGAAGCCGATCACCAAGCGGGTCACGGTGTGGCCGCGGGGCATCGATGTCCAGGACCGCGTTAACACCGGAACCTTCGACGTGGTCGACGTCGCGACCGGGTCGTCGGGGACGCTGTCCACCCCCGACGACTACCAGCGCACCGATTCGGCGTCGGCGGGCATCGAGCAGCTGATCTTCTCCGGTAGGGGTCCGCTGGCAGCGCCGCCGGCGCGACGCGCGCTCGCCCTGTGCACCCCGCGCGATGTGATCGCGCGCAACGCTGCGGTGCCGATCGCCGACTCGCGGCTCTACCCGGTCGCCGACGACCCGTTCGCGGCCGCCGAGAGCGCCCCCGCGGCCGCCCAGTTCACGGTGTCTAATCCCGACGCCGCCCGCGCCGCCATCGGCAACGTGCCGCTGACCGTGCGCATCGGGTACCAGTCGCCCAACGCACGCCTGGCCGTAACCGTCGGGGCCATCGCCAAGGCCTGCGCCCCGGCCGGAATCACCGTCCAGGACGTCGCCACGGATTCCACCGGTCCCCAGACGCTCAAGGACGGGCAGCTCGATGGGCTGCTGGCCAGCACAGGTGGCGCCGCGGGCAGCGGCTCGTCCGGATCGTCGGCCATCGACGCCTACGACCTGTACACCGGCAACGGCAGCAATCTGTCCGGCTACACCAACGGGCAGATCGACGGCATCATCAGCGCACTGGCGGTGACCGCCGATCCCAAGGAGCTGGTGCGGCTGCTGGCGGAGGGCGCCCCGGTGCTGTGGGCGGATATGCCCACCCTGCCGCTCTACCGTCAGCAGCGTACTCTGCTGACATCGAAGAAGATGTATGCGGTGAGCAGCAATCCGACCCGCTGGGGCGCCGGCTGGAACATGGACCGATGGGTTCTGATGCGATGACCGGAAGCACCGGAGCCGCGGGGG
>CAZDYH010000055.1:9163-9391 GCA_964509355.1 uncultured Mycobacterium sp. | reverse complement strand
CGGCGACATTCGGTCCCGGAGCCGCGGGGGCGGCGACATTCGGTCCCGGAGCCGCGGGGGCGGCGACATTCGGTCCCGGAGCCGCAGGCGATTCCATCGCCGACATCATCGCGTCGCTGACCCGCGCGGTCCGCGACTTCCCCTCGCCGGGAATCGAGTTCAAGGACCTGACGCCGCTGCTGGCCGATAGTCGCGGGCTGGCCGCGGTCACCGATGCGCTGGCTGATA
>CAZDYH010000055.1:0-9063 GCA_964509355.1 uncultured Mycobacterium sp. | reverse complement strand
CCGCTGCTGGCCGATAGTCGCGGGCTGGCCGCGGTCACCGATGCGCTGGCTGATATCGCGTCGGGCGCCGACCTGGTGGCCGGCATCGACGCCCGCGGCTTCCTGCTTGCCGGAGCTGTCGCCTCGAAGCTGGGCACCGGCGTACTGGCCATCCGCAAGGGCGGCAAGCTGCCGCCCCCGGTACACACCGAGCAGTACACCCTCGAGTACGGCACCGCGACCCTGGAGATCCCCGCCGACGGTATCGAGTTGGCCGGCCGCACCGTCGTCATCATCGACGACGTGTTGGCCACCGGCGGAACGGTGGCGGCCGCGTTGCGGCTCCTCGACTACACCGGCGCCAACGTGACCGCGGCGGCGGTGGTGCTGGAACTCGCCGCGCTGCGGGGCCGTGACGTGGTGGCACCGCTGCCGGTGAGCAGCTTGCACAGCATCTGAGCGATATCCTCGTCAAGGGGGGCGAGAGAGGTCAGGGAGGTGACGAACGTGGCGGATGATCAGGGCGTGGCGCAAGCCGTGCAACCGCTGCCCGTCGCCGACGCCCCGCCGGCCGAGCCGAAGACCACCAGTAGCGCGTCCCGGCGGGTGCGAGCCCGGCTGGCGCGGCGGATGACCGCGCAGCGCAGCACGCTCAACCCGGTGCTCGAACCGCTGGTGGCGGTGCACCGCGAGATCTACCCCAAGGCCGACGTGAGCCTCTTGCAGCGCGCTTACGAGGTCGCCGAGGAGAGGCACGCCAGCCAGCTGCGCCGCTCCGGTGACCCGTACATCACCCATCCGCTGGCGGTGGCCAACATCCTGGCCGAACTCGGCATGGACACCACCACGCTGGTGGCGGCGCTGCTGCACGACACCGTCGAGGACACCGGCTACCCGCTGGAGGCGCTGACCGCCGACTTCGGCGACGAGGTCGGGCATCTTGTGGACGGCGTGACGAAGCTGGACAAGGTGGTCCTCGGCAACGCGGCCGAGGGCGAGACCATCCGCAAGATGATCATCGCGATGGCCCGCGACCCCCGCGTGCTGGTGATCAAGGTGGCCGACCGGCTGCACAACATGCGCACCATCCGCTTCCTGCCGCCGGAGAAGCAGGTCCGCAAGGCCCGCGAGACGCTGGAAGTGATTTCGCCGCTTGCTCATCGGCTGGGCATGGCCACCGTCAAGTGGGAGCTCGAAGACCTGTCGTTCGCGATCCTGCATCCCAAGAAGTACGAGGAGATCGTGCGGCTGGTCGCCGGCCGGGCGCCGTCGCGGGACACCTACCTGGCAAAGGTGCGCGCCGAGATCACCAACACCCTGAACAGCTCGCGAATCAATGCCACGGTGGAGGGTCGTCCCAAGCACTACTGGTCGATCTACCAGAAGATGATCGTCAAGGGCCGCGACTTCGACGACATTCACGACCTGGTGGGCGTGCGCATCCTGTGCGAGGAGATCCGCGACTGCTATGCCGCTGTGGGCGTGGTGCATTCGCTGTGGCAGCCGATGCCCGGCCGATTCAAGGACTACATCGCCCAGCCCCGATTCGGGGTGTACCAGTCGCTGCACACCACCGTCGTCGGGCCCGAGGGCAAGCCGCTGGAGGTGCAGATCCGCACCCGCGATATGCACCGCACGGCCGAGTACGGGATCGCCTCGCACTGGCGCTACAAGGAAGGCAAGGGCCGCAACGGGGTTCCGGCCGGCCACGCTGCCGCCGAGATCGACGATATGGCCTGGATGCGCCAACTGCTCGACTGGCAGCGAGAGGCCGCCGACCCCGGTGAGTTCCTGGAGTCGCTGCGCTACGACCTTGCGGTGCAGGAGATTTTCGTCTTCACCCCCAAGGGTGACGTGATCACGCTGCCGGCCGGCTCGACGCCGGTCGATTTCGCCTACGCGGTGCACACCGAAGTCGGCCACCGCTGCATCGGCTCGCGGGTCAACGGCCGGCTGGTGGCGCTGGAGCGCAAGCTCGAGAACGGGGAAGTGGTAGAGGTTTTCACCTCCAAGGCGGCCAATGCCGGACCGTCGCGGGACTGGCAGACCTTCGTGGTGTCGCCGCGCGCCAAGGCCAAGATCCGGCAGTGGTTCGCCAAAGAGCGCCGCGAGGAGGCGCTGGATTCCGGCAAGGACGCCATCGCCCGCGAAGTCCGCCGCGGCGGACTTCCGTTGCAGCGCTTGATGAACGGCGAGTCGATGGCCGCGCTGGCGCGTGAGCTCCGCTACAACGACGTGTCCGCGTTGTACACCGCCGTCGGCGAAGGACATGTGTCGGCCCGCCACGTCGTGCAGCGGCTGCTGGCGCAGCTCGGCGGCGCCGACAGCGCCGAAGACGAACTGGCCGAGCGTTCCACTCCCGCGACGATGCCGGTGCGCCAGCGCAGCACCGACGATGTCGGCGTCGCGGTGCCCGGTGCGCCGGGTGTGCTGACCAAGCTTGCCAAGTGCTGCACCCCGGTGCCCGGCGACGTGATCATGGGCTTCGTCACCCGCGGCGGCGGGGTCAGCGTGCACCGCACCGACTGCACCAACGCCGCGTCGCTGCAGGAGCAGTCCGAGCGGATCATCGAGGTGAAGTGGGCGCCGTCACCATCGTCGGTGTTCCTGGTGGCCATCCAGGTCGAAGCGCTCGACCGGCACCGGCTGCTCTCCGACGTCACCCGCGTCCTGGCCGACGAACGCGTCAACATCCTGTCGGCGTCGGTGACCACATCGGGGGACCGGGTGGCGATCAGCCGGTTCACCTTCGAGATGGGCGACCCGAAGCACCTCGGCCATGTGCTCAACGTGGTCCGCAACGTCGAAGGCGTCTACGACGTCTATCGTGTGACGTCCGCGGCGTAACAACGCGTCATCCGACAACGCCGCACCAACTGCGCCCTTTGGAGGCAAGATGGCAACCCTGATCACCGGTGCGTCGACGGGGATCGGTGCGGAGTTCGCGCGACAGTTCGCCGCGCGCGGCCACGATCTGGTGGTCGTCGCGCGCGGCGAGGACAAGCTGAACGAGCTTGCGCGGCAGCTGCGTTCGGCACACGGCGTCGATGTCACCGTGGTCGCGATGGACCTGTCGGACCCGGGCGCGGCGGCCGAGCTCTGGGAGCGGACCCAACGCGCGGGCGTCGAGGTCGACGTGCTGGTCAACAACGCCGGCTTCGCCACGCATGGTGAACTCGCCGCGGCCGATCCACAGCGACTGGCCGACGAGATCCAGCTCAACTGCGGAACGCTGGTCGGCGCGACGGCACGCTATCTGCCCGCGATGCGGGCGAAGCGCGGCGGGACGATCGTCAACGTGGCGTCGACCGCCGCGTTCCAGCCACTTCCGCGGATGGCCGTCTACGGCGCGACAAAGGCCTTCGTGCTGTCGTTCACCGAGGCGCTGTGGGCGGAGGAGAAAAAGCACGGCATTCGGGTGCTCGCCGTGTGCCCCGGGGCAACCGACACGCCGTTCTTCGAGGTTGCCGGGGAGTCCGCCGCGGTGGGTATCAAACGGACACCCAAGCAGGTCGTCGACAACACGATGCGCGCCCTGGACGGCAACAAGCCCAGCTTCGTCGACGGCGCGGCCAATGCATTCGTCGCACGGGTACTCACCCGGGTGGTGCCGAAACGGCTGCTGATCGCGGTGGCCGGGCGGGCGATGAACGGCTGATGTCCCGCGCTGCCCCGCTCCCGGTGGCGCAAAGGTAGGGTCCAGAGCATGTCGCAGCCGCCCCTGATGGCCGGTTTCCCACCCGAGTCGGAGTCGCGGGTGACGCTGGCGAACTGGCAGAACCCGCCGTACAACCGCTGGTCTTTCCAGCACCTGCGCGAGTTGATCCCCACGCAGCGGATCTCTCGGGGGATCGGTGCGTGCTCAGGACTGTCGTACCACGAGCACCCACTTTCACCGGACGCCGTCACCGTGCACAGGCTCGAAGACCGCACGTCGACCCTCGAGGAGGTGCTGGCGGAGACCTGGACCGACGCCGTCGTGGTTCTGCATGAGGGCCGGATCGTGCTCGAGCGTTACTCCACCGGCATGACCCATGAGACCCCGCACCTGTTGATGTCGGTGACGAAGTCCGTGGTCGGCTGTGTCGCGGGGATCCTGGTCGAGCGGGGCCTGCTCGACCCGGACGAGCAGGCCAGCGCCTATGCCCCGGAGATCGTCGGCTCCGGGTATGAGGGTGCCACCGTCCGCCACCTCCTGGACATGCGCACCGGGGTCAGGTTCCGCGAGGAGTACACCGATGAGGACGCCGAGGTCCGCGTCATGGAGCGTCACATGGGATGGAGTCCCTGCCACCGGGACGATGAGGGCGGAATGTACACCTACCTGGCCACCCTCGGAACTGACACCGAACACGGCGGCAAGTTCGTGTACCGCTCGTGCGACACCGACATGTTGGGGTGGGTGTGTGAACGCGCGGCGAACACCCGAATGGCCGACCTGATATCTCAGCTGATCTGGGCGCGGATGGGGGCGGAGTTCGACGCCGAGATCACCTGCGACCGGGTCGGCTCGGCCATCCATGACGGAGGGATGTCAGCGCGGGTGCGCGACATGGCCCGGTTCGGACAGCTGCTTCTCGACGAGGGCGCTCTGAACGACACACCTATCGTGCCGAAGCAATGGCTGCGTCAGGCGTGCACGCTCGACCCGGACATCAGAGGGGCGTTCGCGGCGTCGGACTCCGAGCCCTTCCTGACGGGGGGGTGGTATCGCAACCAGTTCTGGTTCGTGCCCGGAACGCTCGGTGACGTCCAGGTGTGCCTGGGTATCCACGGTCAGATGGTGTTGGTGGACCGGGCGACCCGGACTGTGTCGGTGAAGATGTCGTCGTGGCCGACTGCCCAGAACCCGGCCTACCTGCTTGACACGATCCGCGCGTTCGTCGCGGCCGGACAGCACCTGGCCGGGCTGACGGACGCGGCCCACGACCGGGTCAGCGCGGGCGGACCCGTCGGTGTGGTCGAGGGCCGGGTGCGCGGGCACAGCTGACCCGGCAACCCTGCGGCCGGGTTTGGTGACGACTACTTGACGTACCCGATGGGCACGAACGTCGGCGGCTCGGGCGGTACTTCGCTCTGGTACATCGAGCGGATCCCGTCGATGTAGCTCCGGCAGCGCTTCGTCAGGCCGTCCGAGGTCTGCATCCGGCCCTTGGTCACCAGGATCCCGAGGTCGGCGCCCTTGAAGCGGTAGTCACCGGGTCCGTACACCCGCATATAGAAGCACTCGTCCTCGTGGGTTACCTCGTGCCAGTCATTGGTGACCTGCACGAAGGTCAGGCTGCCGTCCTCCTCCAGCCGGTAGCTGCCGGTGCGGGGTGCGGCGAGGATCCGTTCCACGGAGTCGTTCGGCTCCTTCATGATCAACTGGGCCCAGACGTCGACGGCAGCCAGCTCGCGCCAACGCTCGTTGATCTCGTCCACGTCGACGGTGTAGTCGACCTCCATGAACTCCAGCAGGTGGAACAAGAAGAGCGGGATGTCGGAGTAGGCGCCCGCAGTGACGTTGGTCATCGACGACGCCCCGGAGATACGCGGGTTCAACTCGCCGAGGTAGACCTCTTCCGAGTCGAGGTCGACCAGGACGTCGACCTCGAAGAAGCCCTTGTAATTCTCCTTGCGAAGCCGGTCACCCAGCCGCTGCACGTGCCGGATCGCGGTGGCGCGGTGCACCTCCGAGAGGGCCTCGGGATACAGGTCGTTTCCGCACCAGCCACCACGGTAGGGCGTGAGCTCGGAGTAACCGGTCAGGTCGGTCATGAAGGGACCGACGACCGTGCCGTGTCGGGTGTTGACCGCCTCGACCGCGACCGCGTGATTGTTGATCCGCTTCATGATCTTGAGCTCTTGGCCGATGATGTCCTCGCTGTTGCGGTCCCACTCGGCTTCCGAGGTGATGAAGAACGTCGTCTTCCCCGAGTCGCCGTACGGGGTCTGCACCACCAGGTCCGATCCGAGCCCGGCCTTGGTGGCGAGCGCGCTGAGCTCCTGGTAGCTGTCCGCGTGACCCAGCACGTTGGGCACCGACGGTGCGCCGGCCTCCTCGCCGAGCTTCGTCGTGACGATCTTGGAGTCGAGGTGCCGGCGCAGCGAGTCCGGCGGCAGGATCAGGTTGTAGTCGAGTTCCCGGCAGATCTCCTCGGTCTCCTCGTCGAAGAAGACCATGGCGACCATCGGGCGGACCCCCGGTGCTTCGCACCGCGACTCGACGAACTTCTGCACCTCGGGGTCGCGCAGCAGGTAGTTGTTGATCTCCTCGCTGCTCTCGAACTCGACGAACGGCTTGCTCTTGGGAGTGAAGACCCGCGGGTGCGCCGAGTCCCAGGAGTCGTAGTAGACGATGTACTCGAAACCGCGGACCCAGCGGTCGATTCCGAGCAGGTTGAACGCCGTGGGCCCGATGAAGAAGATCGGTTGCTCGTTCGTCCTGAAGAACGTCCGAATTTCCGAGATCCCCTTGAGCTTCCGGGATCCGAAGATCTTGGAAATCAGGCTCTGGTTGTCGCTCACGGCTGCCTGCCTCTCGCGGTATTGTCACTTGACCGTGCAATGGTAGCGATCCACCGTTGACCGGATGTCCACAACAAGAGAGGCTCCCGAAATGGCGCAGCATCCCCTTGAACCACTGACCGCCGGCGAGTTCCGGCAGACCGCCGCGATCCTGCGTCGGGAGGGGCATGTGAGTGACAGCTTCCGTTTCGCGTCCATCGAGCTGAAGGAGCCACCCAAGGGCGAGGTCAAGGCGTGGCGCCAGGGCGACGCCGTCCCACGCACCTCGTTCGCGGTGGTGTTCAACCGAACGGACAACCAGACCTACGAAGCCACCGTCGACCTGACCGGCGACTCGGTCGTCTCGTTCGAGCACATCCCGGACGTCACGCCGAACTTCACCCTCGACGAGTTCCACGACGTCGACAAGGCGATGCACCAACATCCCGATGTCATCGCGGCACTTGCCGAACGAGGGTTCACCGACATGAGCCGGGTGCTCATCGACGTGTGGACCTATGGCAAGGCGGTGATGCCCGCGGAGCACAGGCACCGCCGACTCGGCTGGTGCGACTTGTGGGTGCGCGAGACCCCCGACGGCAACCCGTACGCCCATCCGGTCTCGGGCCTGAAGCTGCTGGTGGACATGAACACGCTCGAGCTGCTCGAGATCGATCGCGACGACGATCGCGGACATCCAGCGGTGGACGCCGAGTACATCCCGTCGGTGCGCGGCACCAAGGTGCGCACCGACCTCAAGCCGTTGCACATCACCCAGCCTGAGGGCACATCGTTCACCGTCGAGGGCACCGAGCTGAAGTGGCAGAACTGGACCATGCGGCTGGGGTTCAACTACCGCGAGGGCCCGGTGATCTACCAGGTGACCTTCGACGACCACGGCACCGTCCGCGACGTCGCGTACCGGATGTCGTTCGCCGAGATGGTCGTGCCCTACCGCGATCCCACCTTCGACCATTACCGACGCACCGCCTACGACATCGGCGAGTGGGGGCTCGGGTACATGACCCAGTCGCTGGAACTCGGCTGTGACTGCCTGGGCGAGATCGTGTACGCCGACGCGACCCTGTCCGACACCAGGGGTGAGCCCTACACCATCAAGAACGCGATCTGCCTGCACGAGGAGGATAACGCGGTCCTCTGGAAGCACGTCGACGAGCGCACCGGGGCAGAGGTGCGCCGGCAGCGCCGCATGGTGGTCTCCTGCCACGCGACCGTGGCGAACTACGAGTACCTCGTCTACTGGCGGTTCTACCAGGACGGCAACATCGAGTGCGAGGTCCGCGCCACCGGCATCATGGTCACCACCCCGTACCCCGAGGGCGAGGAGGCGCCGCCGTACGGCACCGTCGTGGACAAGAACACCTACGCTCCCTACCACCAGCACTTCCTGGTGGCCAGACTCGACCTTGACGTCGACGGTGACGCCAACACCGTGATGGAGGTCGACTCGGTTGTCCCACCGGTGTCGGAGGAGAACCCCTACGGACTGGCGCTCGTCACCCGCTCCACCCCGATCCGTTCTGAGGCGGAGGCGGCCCGCGACTTCGACTGGTCGACCCAGCGCGCATGGAAGGTCGTCAACCCCGACAAGGTCAACAAGCACGGCACCAACGTGTCCTACAAGCTGGTACCCGGGGCGTGCTTCCCGGCCATGATGGACCCGTCGACGCCGCAGTACTTGCGCGCACCCGTGATCGGGCACACCCTCTGGGTCACCAAGAACAGCGCCGACGAGCGGTGGCCGGCCGGTGCCTACCCGACCCAGTCCACGGTGGACACCGGGATGAGCGAGTGGGTCAAGGACGACGCGTCACTGGAGAACACCGATGTGGTCCTGTGGTATGTCTTCGGGATTCACCACATCACCCGGATGGAGGAGTGGCCGATCATGGCCGTCGACACGGTGTCGTTCTGGCTCAAACCCTCCGGCTTCTTCGACCAGAACCCGTCCGTCGACGCCCCGCCGACACCCAAGGCCGACGGCTGTCACACGACCTAGTCGACCCGCTTAGTCGACGATGAGGACGGGGGTGTCCTTGTGTAGCGTTTCGCCGCGGAAGAACGCCGGCTCCACCGCGCGCCACGCAAACATGAGCACGAGCCCCAACAGGATCAGGCCCAGACCCAGGATCAGCACCAGGCCGACCCCGAAGATGCTGGCGCCGCTGCCGTAGTCGGGCGAGGCACTGTCCCTCAGCGTGATGCCGAGGACCGTGAACAGGCCGATCCCGCCGAGTAGCGGGAAGAGCAGCTTGAATACGAAGCTCGACGGGCTCGCGAACAGCTCGTTGCGGAAGAACCAGATGCAGGCGAACGCGGTCAGCCCGTAGTAGAAGCAGATCATGATGCCCAGCGAGTAGATGGTGTCGGTCAGCACGTTCTCGCTCAGGAATGTGAGCACCGAGTAGAAGAGTGCAGCGGCGACACCGGCAACCACAGTCGCGTACGACGGCGACAGGTAGCGCGGGTGGATCGTCGCGAAGCGCGGCGGCAGGGCCTTGTAGGTGGCCATCCCGAGCATGGTGCGTGAAGTCGGCAGGAAGGTCGTGATCAGGCTCGCCGCGCTCGAGGCCA
>CAZDYH010000054.1:0-16616 GCA_964509355.1 uncultured Mycobacterium sp. | reverse complement strand
CCCATCGCCCGGATGATGCCGGTGTTCAGTCCGGCGTGGATTTCCTCTTTGAGGCGCGCGACAAGCAGCAGGTTGTAATCGGCTCCCACGGCGAGCAGGATGATCAGCGACATCGCCATCACCATGAAATGCAGCTCAAGCCCGATCAGGTACTGCCACAACAACATCGACAAACCGAATGACGCCCCCAGTGACACCACAACCGTTCCGACTATCACGGCGGCGGCGATCAGGCTGCGGGTGATGACCAGCATGATGATGAAAATCAGGCAGATCGCGGCAATCCCCGCAATGAGAAGGTCGTAGTTGTTGCCTTCCTGCATGTCCTTGAAGACCGACGCGGTTCCGCCGAGGAGGATCGTCGAGCCCTCCAGTGGCGTTCCCTTTATCGCCTCCTTCGCCGCCCGCTTGATGGAGTCGAGTCGATCGAAACCCTCGGGGGTGAGCGGATCTCCCTCGTGGCTGATGACGAAAAGCACAGCTTGGCCGTCGGGTGAGAGGAAGATCGTCATTGCGCGCTTGAAGTCCTGGTTATCGAGAATCTCCGGCGGCAGATAGAACGAGTCGTCATTCCTGGAGTCGTTGAATGCCTTTCCCATGGCCGCCGGGTCATTCTGCATCGCGGCGCTCTGCTCCAGCATCCCGCTCTGGGTTGAATGCATGCCCAGGACCATTGTCTTCATCGTCCGCATCGCCTCGATCTGCGGCGACAACTGCTGTGCCAGTTGCGGAGTCAGGGCGTCGAGTCGGTCGAGGTCCGGCAGCAACTCCTGGAGGTTCCCGGTGAGCCTGTCGGTGCCGTCAAGGGCTTCGAAAGCAGACCGCATCGACCAGCAGACGGGAATGTCATGGCAGTGCGGTTCCCAGTAGAGATAGTTGCGCAGTGGCCGGAAGAAATCGTCGAAATCGGCGATGCTGTCTCGCAATTCGGTGACGTCGTCGACCATCTGGTGGGTTTTGTCCACCATGCTGCTGGTGGTGTCGGTCATTTCGGTCATGAGCGCCTGCATTCGCGTCATCGTGTCGATGGCGCCCTGAATTTCCTCGGCCTGGACGAGGAGATCGTCCATGCGGTCCTGCAGGTAGCTCTGCTGCAACGTCTGCAGACTGCTCTGCATGCTCAACTGCGCGGGCAAAGTGCTGAATTTTAGTGGTGTTCCATCCGGCCGGGTGATCGTCTGCACCCGGCTGATCCCCTCCTGCCGCACGATGTTCTTGGCGACCTTGTCGATCACCAGGAAGTCGGCCGGGTTGCGTAGGTCCTGGCCCGTCTCGATGAGCAGGACCTCGGGATTCAGCCGGGCGGCGGAGAAGTGCCTTTCGGCGGCTGCGTAGCCAGCGGTTGAGGGCAGGTCCGGGGGCATGTAGTTGCGCTCGTTGTAGTTGGTGCGGTAGCCCAGCAGCGCCACTAGGCCTACCAGGGAGATCGCACCGGTTGCTACCAGCACGGGACCGGGCCAGCGGACGATCAGGGCTCCGATCCGCCGCCAGCCGCGAACGCGCATCGTGCGCTTGGGTTCCAGCAGGCCCCACCGGCTTGCGACGGTGACGACGGCGGGCCCCAGGCTCAGGGCCGCGAGCACTGCGACCAGTGTCCCCGCCGCGAGCGGGATGCCGAGCGTCTGGAAGTACGGCAGCCTGGTGAATTGGAGGCAGAACGTGGCGCTGGCAATGGTCAATCCGGAGCCCAGGATCACGTGGGCCGTTCCGGAGAACATGGTGTAGTACGCCGATTCCCGGTCCTCGCCGGCCGCTCTGGCTTCCTGGTATCGGCCGATGAGGAAGATCGCGTAGTCGGTAGCTGCGGCGATCACCAGCGTGACGAGCAGGCTGGTGACGAATGGCGTCAGGCCGATGAGATTGAGGTAAGCGAGGGAGGACACCACCCCGCGCGCCGCCGTCAGTTGGAGGAAGACCATCGCCAGGACGATCAGCACCGTGGGGATCGACCGGTAGACCAGCAGCAGCATCGTGGTGATCACGGCGAAGGTCAGCGTCTCGATGACACGCGTGCTGCGCTCACCGGCGGCATGTTGGTCGGCGGCCAGCGCCGCCGGGCCGGTCACGTAGGACGCGACTCCGGGTGGCATGGGGGTGGCGTTGACGATCTCGCGGACCGCTTCGACCGACTTGGTGGCGGCGGTCTCGCCCTGGTTTCCGACGAGGTGGACCTGAACATAGACCGCCTTGCCGTCGCCACTCTGGGCACTGGCCGAGGTCAGCGGGTCACCCCAGAAGTCCTGGACGTATTCAACGTGCTCGGTGTCGGCGTCGAGTTGGGCGACAATGGAGTCGTAGGCCCGGCGCGCTTGGTCGCCGAGCACGTCGTCGCCCTCGAACACGATCATCACCGAGCTGTCGGAGGTGTACTCCTCGAACACCTCGCCGACCCGTGTCATCGCGACGACCGAGGGCGCGTAGTCCGGACTCATCTGCACCGAGCGAAGCTCGCTAACGACCTCGAGCTGCGGAACCTTGACGGTCAGGACGGCGACGAGCGCGATCCATCCGATGATGATCGGGACAGCCAGCCGGCGAATCCATCTGGCGGTGCGGGACCGCTCAGGCGGTCCAGGTGCGTCCGGCGGGAGTGCAGCGTCTGCGGCATGCTTTCCGCGGCGATTCATCGACCGACCGGCTGACCGTTCGCGGGCCACTGCACGGCCAAGGGCGGGCCCGGCGGAAATATCTCGGCCTCAAGCGGATTCGTCGACCTGGGCGTCAGAGCAAGCAGGGCCTTGCGCTGGGTCCCGCGCCGCGAGATCAGGCCGGTCAGCGGAGGTGTTGCTGCCGGCATCTCCGCGGTCCGGATCGCACAACCTGCGGCCAGCCCGGCTTCGCTCATCTCAATCACGGTCCACAGTTCGTCCCACTCGTAGGACCACAATTCGTTCAGGACATCGGGTAACGAGTCGGCGGCCAGGCTGTAAGCGGTCATATATCCACCGGTGTCGGCCACCGCGCGCCAGTGTTCCCTGGCCTTTGGGCCTGGCAGGTCCGGGACGGCGAGATCGGCTGTGGTCAGCGACCACCCTTGCTCGCGAAGGTGATCGGCGAGGCGCCGCAGTGTGATCTCGGCGGTCTCGCGCAGCGGAATCTTCGGCGAACGAGCCTGCAGTGCGGAGAGATTGGCGGTCGCCGACATGGTCAAGCTGATCCAGGTGGTACGCCCCGCCCCAGTGTCGCGGCTGGTGACCCGCAGCGATTCACAGCGAACTCCGTAGCGATCGAGATAGCCGCGGACAAGGTCCAGCGGCAGGCCGGAGTCGGCACCGTTGAGCACCCGCAGCGCGACTGTGGTGCGTGCGTCCGCGTGAGTCTGATCCACCGTCTGGTGCGCCCCGTCGTGACGCCCACTGCGGAACAATAAGGCGAGTCGGCGTCGCGCCATGGTCGTCAGGTGAAGGCCGCGCCACCATCCGAACAGCACCAGCACCACCACCGCGGCCACCCCGAGCATCCAACGTCCCGATTCGGCCTGCCATGGGCAGGCCATCGCGGCCGGCACAACGGCCAACAGTGCCAGTGCGACACGGCCGGGGCCGGGCAGAAGGACCCTCACGCCCGGTGTTCCTTTCGTCGACGCGCCGCAATTCCGGTCGCGGCCACGGCCAGCGCCAGCGCGGCCGTGCCGGCGAACGCGATGGTTCGCCCCGTGTAATCCTCGGGCGAAGGGACCGCCGGACCCGCGATCCGGGTGGGCCCGCCACGCACCTGATCGGCGACGGACGGCGGCAACGCCCACGTCAGTGCGGCGACGGGATCGACCGTGCCGGTACCCACCAGATTGGACGGGTCCCGCGCGCCGTTGTGCGCCGTCGCCTGCATCCGTTCGATCACCTGTGCCGCTGCCAGATTCGGAAAGCGGCTGCGGACCAGCGCGGCCACACCCGCGACGTAGGCCGCGGCGTAGCTTGTGCCGTTGAGCGCCGTCCACTGTTCGCGCGGACCCGGGATTCCGTTGGCCAAGCCGGCGTCGCCGGCGTTGCTGACCGAGACGATGTTCTCCCCGGGTGCTGCGATACCCAGCCAGGGACCGGCCATCGAAAACGCGGAGGGTTGGCCGTTGGCCATCAGTGAGCCGACCGACAATACGTAGGGCTGCCACCACGACGGAACCGAAACAGCGCTGACCCCGCCCCAGTTTCGTGAATCCTCGGGATCGGCAGCCTGGCTGATCGGATTAGCCGTGCACTCTGGGCCACCCGCGAAACCTGCGGGCCCGGTGTCACCGGCTGCGGCGACGATCACGGCATCCCTGTCGACGGCGGCATAGCGCAAGGCCGCCCCCAGCGCCTGCTGGTCCACGGCGCTGTCGGCGGGCAGGCAGGTGACTGCTGAGACGTTGATGACCCGCGCCCCCAGGTCTGCGGCACGGACGACGGCGCGCGCCAGGGCGGCGATATCGATGGCGGCCCTTGTCGCTGCCGGATCTTCGCCCTGCTCCAGTGGTGAATACGCCGCCGAGGTCAGGCGGATCGACAGCAACCGGGCCGCCGGCGCGACACCAGAGAAGGCGTCGTCGCCCGGTTGTCCGGCGATGATCCCGGCCACCAGGGTGCCATGCCCGTCGCAATCGGCCAGCCCTCCCGTGTCGCCGACAAAATCACCACCGGCTTCGACGTTGGGCAGCCGCGGCCCGGGCGTCACGCCGGTATCGATCACCGCGACTGTCTGGCCATCGCCCCGGGAGAACCGCCAGGCTCCGGCGAGACCCAGCATCTGCTGATTCGGTGCGGTCCGGCCAGGCGCGGTACCGGGAATGACACCGGCGGCAACGCATTGCGTCCGCTGCATCATCGCAACCGCCGGCCCCGTGTCGCCGGGTGGAGGCACTGCGCCGGCGTCGACCCCAGGCGGACTGATTGCCCACGCCGACGGACTCATCATCAGCACCGCGACCAAACTGGACGCGGCCCCACGCAGCCCGGCTCGGATCATCGACTGAGCACCCAGGCGAAGAGGCCGGCGAGATAAGCCAAGACCGGGATCAGTGATGCGTCCAGAGCAGATGCCAGCAACCCGACTGCTCGGCGAACCGGCAGCGAATAGGTTTCCGCGGCAGCAAGCGCGGGATTCGCGCCGACGATCACGAATCCCGCGGTCAGGGCGGCCATTGCGGCCAGGACGAACAACGCGGTCGGGTAGCGGCCCTGTGCGGTGAAGAGCACCAGCAGGCAGATGGACACCAGGAACGGTTGTGCCAGCAGCCAGGCCTTGCAGGTGGCGGAATCCCACACCCGTGCCCGTAACACGGTGGCCGCCGAGGTCGCGATCACGGCGTACCAGGCCCACCCGCCGAGCGACTCCGGCCGGGTCACGACGGCCAGCGATCCGAGGACCGACAACACCACCGAACCTGCGATGAACCCGAGTTGGTGCGACTCGCTGATCCCGACACGGCGGGGCAGGTCCCCGAGAACCCGCAGCCCGGGAGCCGACGGCGCCGGATCGCCCGGCGCCGGGATCACGGGCAGGGGCAACCGCGCCCACAGCGCGGACAGTGGGGCGGCCTGCACCGTTATCAGGAGTGCCGCCAGGATGAGACCGCAGCCGAGCGTCCTCGGCGGCAGGTGCCAGATCTGCGCAACCGCGCCGGCGACGAGGACGGTTGCACCGACGACGGTCGCGGCGGTGTGGAACGCCGGACCCCGCTCGGCGAGGATCATGCAGATCAGCGACCAGGCCGTCACACCGGCGGCGGCGAGCATCACCTGAGCCGATCCGAACTCACCCGGCACCGCCAACGCGAATGCCGCAGCGACCGGAAGTTGCGCGGCGATCGACAGCCAGGCCGTGGACTGAGCTGACCGCGCGTGTAGCGAGAGCGCGGCAACCACCGCAACGGCCGCCAGTGCGCCGAGGGCATAGACGGCCCTCGCGTCGCCGCCGGCCAGGCGGTACGCGACCGCGAAACCAGTGGCGGCCACTATCAATGCGACAACGGCGGTTCGCGCGACCAGTCGGACGTGGGGGATTCCCCAAGGCCGCAAGCGTGACTGCGAGAAGATCACGGCCGCATCGGCGATATCCTCGACGATGCCTGGTGCGGCGGGGCCCGCGGGAACCGATTGCAGGGCGAGTAGGTCACCGTCGACCACGCCCACGGTGTCAAGGCTCGCATCCAGAGAGAACGGCGCGCCGCCGATCGGTGCCAGGCTCACCCGACCCGGCCCGCCGTCGCTGGCGTCACCGGCGGGCAGCAGTCGGTTTACCGCGGGCAGGATCTCCCGAAGCGGCAGCGCGGCGGGAAGCGCGATGTCGACGATCCGACCGTTCGCCAGGATCGCGACCCGCACGATCGGCAGGACCGGGGTGCCGACGGGAGCCGAGGAGATGTCATTCATGTGGTTGGTTCACTTTCAGCTTCCCTGGGTGATGAAATCGCGGGTCAGTCGAGCCGAGGGGAACCATCGGCCGTCCGGCAGGGTGGCGCTGAGGCGGTCGAGCGCAAGGGCTGTGCCGAATGCAGTGCCAGGCGCGAAAGTCGAGACCCAACCGCCGTCGAATCCGCGACTGGGACTGACCACGACCCGGCCGGCGGTGGTGTCCACAACGGCGACCCCGACTTCGGTGGTCTGCCGGGTGGCGTCCTGGCGTTGGCCGGCCACCACCTCGACGTAGCTGCGCGGGCCTTCGAAGACTGCTCGCACGACGCCGCGGGCGGTGGCAGGGACGCCCAGGTAGTCCATGACCGTTGACAGTTCCGCACCTTCGCGTATCTGTTTGTCCGCTCGGGCTCCGACCCGGGCCGGAAGTGAGAACTCGTCGAACCCCGCGGGTGGGCGGCCGGACAGCCCGGCCGTGACGACCGGCACCAACGCATGGGGGTCGTCGATATCCACCGCGGTGAACGTGATCAGCTGGGCATTGCGCAGTGCGACGACCGTCTGCCCGCTGCGGCGGGCAACGATGCCACGTAGCAGGTCTCCCGCTGACGCGGCGCTGCCGACGTAGCGCAGTTCCAGCCACTGTTCCGGGAAGCAAACGGTACGAATCCATTGCCGCACGACGGGATTGATCTTGCCGTCGGCCATGACGCCGAGACGGTTCAGCTCACCAGCTTGTCGCGACTCGAACGCCGCGCGCTCGGACCCATCGCGGTAAGGGACGGTGATCGCCAGCACCCAGGGGAAGGCACCGGCGTCTGCGTCGTCCTTGATGAACCAGGCCGCGTCGACGGTGAGTTCGACCGCGTCAGGCACGGCGCCGGTCCTGGCTCCGGATCACCATTGGTCGGTCAGCCCCACTTGGCCCCCTCGGCCTGGTCTCGGGCCTGCATGGAAAGGGTGTTTGTCTCGTGCGTGGTCGACATCGCGTGGTAGGCGCGCACCAACTCCTCCATGGCGGAGTTCCACTGCGTTTGCCACACCTGGTAGGTCAGACCGGTATCGCCTTGCCAGGCCCCCCGCAACGCGGCCTGCTCGGTCGCGATATCGGCACCGACGGCCTGCAACCTGCCCGCTAGGCTCGCCATGTCGGCTGCGTGCCCGAGCATCGCCGGGTAGTTGTAGTGGATCTGGGACATCAGACACCTCCGTAGGTGCTTGCGGCTGCGGCATCCTCGGCAACGTAGGTAGCCCCGGCTTCGCCAAGATTGGCCTGCGCGATGTCCAGCAGGGTGTTGACCTTGGCGGCAGCCTCCACGAAGCGCGCGTGCGCCGCCTGGAAGGCCGCCGCCGACTCGCCCATGTGGAACGACTGGGCGGCCAACGCCTCCTGCTCTGCCTGCGCGATGGTGCTGCGCATCAGAGCCGTCTTGGCACCAAAGGCAGACTCGGACGCGATGAGCTGTGGAATGTGCGCATCGAGATGACTCATAGTTGATGATCTCCAATCAATGTGGACGAAAGCGGAATTCGTTGGTCGTCGAACGTCAATCGGCGCCCCCGATCGGATAAGTCAGCGCCGCTTGCGCGTCGCCGGTGGCGTAGCTGGTGCCGGCTTCGCCGACGCCAACACCGGAGCGTCCCAGTTCCACCACGGCCTGTGCCGCCACGCTGGCGTGCTCGGCGCCCCGGGTGCTGAAGGAGACCGCTGCCTGGAGTGAAACCGGGTCGGCCGCAGGCGGAATCACCGCGGTGATGACCGGAGCCGCCGCTGCATGCAGTACGGCAAGCCGTACGGTTAGCGCTTCGACCGCTGCGCTGGCGGCAGCCAGGCCCTCGGGGACAACCCGAAGTGTCATGGTTGTGTCCTTCCTTCGATCTGGATACCCGCGAACGGATTGACCAGTTGGAGATGCGTCGGGGTGCCGGTGTCGTCGATCAGCAGCCCGCGACCCGGTATCAGCCTGGTGAATCGGTGGCCTCGGACCTTGCCGCCGTCCTGCGGGTTGCCCGATAGCAGCAGCGCCGTTGCCTGCAGGTCATTCATCCGTCGCAGCAACGGGTTCGTCATCAAGGCGTGGGCCGAGCCGGTGGCGCGTGCGGTGACGATCACCCGCAGTCCCAGATCCGCAGCCTGGGGCAGTAAGGGAATCAACGGTGTCCACGGCCGCTGTCCCGCATAGGGTCCAGACATCGCCGGGCCGTCCGGAACCTGATCCACATCGTCAATAATGAGGTAGTGCGTATGACCTGTGTAGGTCCATGCCCTCAATTCGGCCGGCGAAAGCCCGGCCGGCGGGCGGCGTCCCTCGATGATCGCCGACAACCCCAGCATCGCCGGAATTATCCGGTCGATGTTGGTGGTGTACTCATTGTCGTCGAATAGCGGCTCCTCGACGAGGTGCAGCCTGCGGTCCAGAACCGTGAAGGCCACCCGATCCTGGGTCGAGTTCTCCCGCAGTGTCCGGATGAGATGGCGCAGCAGTATGGTCTTTCCGGACTTGCTGTCGCCCAGCACCATCAGCAGCGGGTACATCGCGAAGTCCAGGGCGACCGGTGCCAGGTCCTCCTCGCGCTGACCGATGACCACCTGCTCGGGCCCGACGTACAACGGAGCGATATCGGCTGGTGCGAGCTCGGGCGGTAGCAGCCGCACCGGTGGCGCGGCCTGGCCGGGATAGCGCGCGTTGAGCGCCGGAACGTCGGTGATATCAGGGGCGGCGAACAGAAAGTGCTCAGCGGCCATAGTCAGACCCCGCCCCGGCTGGTTGTAGGGCACGCTCTCGGCGGGCCGGCGCAACGCAGCGGCGACCCGAACATTGCTGTCGCGCGGGTCGGGCAGCCGCAGTTCCAGCCGCAGACCCAAACCGTCGCGCATCGCCAGCGGAACTTCGAGCCAGTTCGGCGTGGTGACCACGATGTGAATCCCGTACGCCAATCCGCTGTTTGCCAGCTCAGTTACCCTGGCCAGCAGCGGATTTCGGGTATTGAACTGGTCGGTGTTGTCGCGGCTGAACGCATACAGGTTGTCGATCACCAGGAACACGTGCGAGTGCGCGGTGCCGTGCCCGGCACGCTGCCGGTTGTGCAGCAGTTGTTCGATCTCGCCAAAGGTTCGCCGAACCCGTTCGGGCTCCAAGGGTGACGCGACGCTTCCAACGTGCGCGAGGTTCTCAAGTGCCCGCAATTGTCCACCGCCGTAATCCAGGCAGTAGAACAACACGTCACGCGGAGAGTGCAGCGTCGCAGCGGAGAGGATGAACGTTTGCAGCGCAGTCGATTTGCCCGACTTCGCACCACCGTGGATGACCACGTTCCCGGCTGCCGAGTTGGCGTCGAAGATCAGCGGATCGCGGCGCATCTCAAAGGGTCGGTCAATCTCACCGAGCGGCCAGCGCCCCTGTCCTGCAGGCACCGCGGCAGCAGCGAGGACCTCGGTCAGGGCGATGGCATCATCGAGTGGTGGTAGCCACAGTCTGGGGGCGCGCGGACCGTACGCGGCCAGTTGTTCGCCGATAGTCGCTATGAGTTTCTTCGGCGGCCCGACCGGTAACCGGCCGTCCTCGGGTAACGCGACCACGGTCTGATCCGCTTCGACGGCCGCCGCGGTGAACGGGCGGGGGCGTGGGTCCGTCTGCACCACATACGACTGCGGCCGAAGGGGCGGATCATAGATACCGTCCACGTAGGTGCTGCGGAACCTGATCGGCTCGGCGCCCGGCGCGGGGACGAGGAATCCGACGCCCTTGCTCCCCTTGCCTGACTCGATGTGGTAGGCGTCTTCGACGCCGATGATCTGTCGGGAAACCGACGGACTGGCCACCTTCAGGCCGATCCGGTACGACGTGTTCTTGTCGATGTCCTTGATCCTGCCGACGTCCAGAGTCTGGGATGCGAACAGGATGTGGATCCGAAACGACCGGCCCTTGCGGGCAACGTAATCGAACAACTCCGCATAGTCGGGATGTTCGGCGAGCATCAGGGTGAACTCGTCGGCTACCACGAACAGTGTCGGCAGCGGCGGCAGCGTGATTCCGGCCGCCTCGGCCAGGCCCTCGGCCGCCTCGTATTCGGTGACCGAGTTGAATGCACTGCCCTGGATGCGGCGTCCCGCGTCGCGCAGCAGTGCTTCGCGGCGCGCCACCTCGCCGCGCAGCGTGTCGGCGAACCGGTCGGCGAGGGACTTCTTCTCGGTCATGTTCGAAATGACGGCCACGACCTGAGGAAAATTGCGGAAGATGTCGGCCCCCGCCTCACCCTTGAAGTCGGCGTAGATCACGATGAGCCGTTCCGCAGAGTGGGTTGTCAACAGCGACAGCAGAATGGACATCAGGGTCTGGGACTTGCCCGATCCCGTCATGCCGATCATTAGTCCGTGCGGGCCCATGCCGCCCTCGGCCTCATCCTTCAGGTCGAAGTACAGCGGTTCGCCGGTGGCGGTCACACCGATCGGTACCCGCAGTTCCTGCTCGCGTTGGCGCGGGGCCCATAACGCGGGTACATCGAGTTGCGTCGCGTCGTCGATGCCCATCAGCGTGGTGAACGTGGCGCCAGTGGTTGCGGCCGAACGGAGGCCGGCGTGAGTCGGGTTGGAGTCCCAGCGCGATAGAAGCCTGGCCAGGTGGGTAGCCTCAGCTGCGGTCAGTCCGTCGGCGCGGTCCACATGGGGCTGCCAGCCTCCGTCCGCCCAGCGCTGGATGCGCCCGTCGGAGACTTTGAGTACCGGCCGCTCGGGATTCGGATACTGCTCGCGGTGCGGTTCGGAGTCGGTGATCTGTACCACGGTGACCCCAGCCAGTCCGGTCGATAGCACCGATGCCGACAAGTCATGATCCGGATCGTCGACCAGGATCAGCAGGTGTCGCCCGCCGTGCCGGGTGGCACCATCGAACAAAGGCCTGTCGGCGAGCACCGGTCCGATTTGCGAGATCAGTTCGTCGGTTGTGGCGCTCAGGTAGCGGGCCGGGCCCACGCCGTCGATCGCACCCGGGATATCCACGTGAGGAAGCCATTTGAGCCACTCCCAGTCCCCGGACTCGAGGTGGGGACAGGCCAGCGCAACGCCGAGAACGCCCGGGTCATGCCAGGTAACAGCCTGCGCGACCCAGGCGCGTACGGCCGAACGCGCCCGATTGCTGTCGCCGAGTACGCTCAGATGCGAGATCTTGGACAAGTCGATGCCCTTCGGGGCGCTGCGCACGGTGCGCTGGGTGTCCAATAGTCCGCGAAGCGCGCTGTGTGACAAGGGCTCCAGGTCCACGTCGTCGGCTATGTCCTTGACCTGCACGACGGTGTCCAGTGGCACATCGTGCAGGCCGGCCCGCAGCACAAGGAAGTCGGAGTCGGGCGGGTCGCGCTCCCACTGCCGCCGGGACCCCGGGACAGAAGCGAGTGCAACGGGATCCGGATGCGACCACTCAAGTGCGGCAAGCTGATCAGCGGCTTGGGCGCGAACGTTGTCCCGCACCACCGACAGGTACCTGAGATAGTCGGCCCGCTCGGCGTCGACCGCCTCGGTACCCACCTTGTTGTCGTTGCCGCGGTAGAGAGCAGTCGCGGCGAGCAGGAGCACAAACGGAAAGAACAGGATCTGCGGCGAGATCAGCCGCATCCCGGTCGCGAATAGCGCCACGATCATTCCGACGATCAGAATGAGGATCAGATACGGCAGGGCCCGACGCAGCAACGACGGTGGCACGACTCGCTGGAGCTCCGGCGGGGGCTCGATCACGATGCTGCCCTTGCGTACGACTGGGCGCGGCAGCCGCTTACGAGCTTCGAAGATAAGCCTACTCATCGGCTCGCCCGGCCGGTGTATGCGGTCAGTGCATCGTCCTTCGACAGCGCCGGACCGGCGGCGAACAAAGTCAGCACGGACCACGGAGCCGGCGTCGCAGGTCCTCGCAGACCCAGGGCGGCAACAGTCGCGGCCAATTCATCCTGGTTCGGCGCCTCGATGCCGTACCGAATACCGGTATCAGACAACCAGAAGAGCGCTCCTGCCGGCGGCGAGGCCGGATCCTGACCCGCCGTCTGAACGAAGTAGCCCGTTCCCGCCGGCACCACCACTCGCGAAGCCGTCACACTGCCGGGGTCACCGGGCAGATCGACGGAGCCTGTGTTGTCGGCGACAGGCAGAGCTGCGCCGGACAGCAACGTCAGCGAATTGGCGCTGGCGTCGGCGGGTCTGGCCCACCGCATACACGTGACCGGCGCACTTGACGCGTCCATCAATTCGACCGGCTGAGCTGGGAAAGCCGCCGTATCCAGCATCCGTGAAACCGGTGCGCGGGCGATCTCGTCGGCATCCAACTGCAGCGGCTGTTCCAGACCGTAGGAATTGGTGTTCCGCAGCAGCGCCGCCAGCACCGGTGAGACCGGTTGCAGACCGTCCGGCAGCACTGCGTAGTAAAGCATGATGTTGTCGGATCCGTAGGCCACGACGACCGCACCCACCGGAGCTGGCACCGAGAGCGGGAACTGCGGCGCAACACCTGCATCCGGGATGGCGGGTGGCCGCAACGGAGCGCTCTCCGGGATCGCGTTGAAGAGGCCTGCCGCGATGGGCCGGGCGGGCGGAGTGTCGGCCCCGAAACCCAGTGCCCCGGTGACCGCCCGATCAGCCAGGTCGATCAGGCTGCGCCGCCCGTCCCACAGCAGCCAGATCATCGGCGCCCCGGGTGAACCGCTGTCTACCAGCAAGGCTTTGTCCCGCGCCAACGCAGAAGCGCGCTCACCGCCCTCGGCCGGCGGACCGGCGATCACGGTGACACCGGGGTACTCCGCACGCATGCTGTCGCACACGGTCCAATTCGCGTCGCCGGAACTGTTCTGCACCATGCGTTCCGGAGCGCCGGGGACGCCGACCATTGAACCGCGGGCCAGCTTGTCCAACGCCGAGCTGGCCACCCGGGCAGGCTGAACGGCTTGGCCGGCAATCAAACGCGCGGAGGCCAGATTGAGAACCGGATGGAGTTGATCGCCGACTCGCACGTACAGCGCGGAGCTGTCGCGATCGGCCAGTACGGTGTTGTTGCCGATCGCGGTGTTGGGCCTGATCAACGAGAATACGAAGCATCCGATTAGACCGGTGATGGCGATCAGCACACCCATCAGGACCGAACGGGATTGTGCACGAAGGGGATCGGTAAGCATCCGGGTGTCGTGCAGCGCCACGCCCGACGCGATTCGGCGCATCGCGAAGCGCCATCCGGTGACCTGGTGCTTTGTGACGAATCCGCGACGGTAGCTGATCTGGCCCGGATTCTCGTTGGCCGGGGTGCGCGAGGTGAAGCTCATGCGGGAACCCTGAGCCCGAGGCCGCGCAGCAGGGGCGTGACGGAATTGCTCACATCCTCGGCGGTGATCGTCATCAGCTGCTCGTCGGTGAGGCTCTCCGTACCCGTCGGCTCGGCGTGGTCAAGCCGGAACTCGCGCTCCTCCTCTGAGCGTTCGACCACGTTGCGCACGAATCGGCCGTTTCCCGCGATGTCGAGGCAACGGCGGGTCATGCCGTTGGCGTCCGGAGTCATCGTCGATGCCAGGTGGCCGAACAGGGTTGCAAGATCGTCCAGCGCACGGTCCTCGAACACGCTGTCGCGCTGTCTGGCCATCGCACTGGCGATCTCGACCAGCTCCCCAGGCGAATAGGATGGGAAATCGATGCTGCGGGTGAACCGCGAACGCAGACCCTCATTGGTGTCCAGAAAGCGATCAAGATCGGCGCGGTAACCTGCGACGATCACCACCAGCCGATCCCGGTCGTTCTCCATGCGAGCCAACAGCGTGTCGATCGCGACCAGGCCGAAGTCGTTTTTGGCGCCGGTGGCAACCAGCGCATAGGCCTCGTCCAGGAACAACACACCGTCGAGCGCGCTGTCAATGATTGCATTGGTCTTGGCTTCGGTCTCGCCGATGTGCTGTCCGATCAGGTCCGCGCGGTGGACCTCCCTGACGTTCTCCCTCTTCAGCAGGCCCAGACCGCAGTAGATCTTGGCGACGACGCGCGCGATGGTGGTCTTACCGGTGCCGGGCGGCCCGGCGAATACCAGGTGGTGCGACCGCTGCGACACGGTCAGTCCGCGCTCTTGGCGCAGCAGCGCCATAGCCACCGAACTCTTCAGGCGGGCCACCTGATCCTTGACCTCGTCCAGCCCGATGAACTCGGCCAGCTGCATCTCGGCCTCGGCCAGGAGCACGGCCTTGCGCTCGTGAGCACCCGGATCGACGAAGTCGGCGTGGCCGGGTTCGGTCTCGACATCCCACGGATCCGTGCGCGCGTCGATCCGCGCGGCCGAAGTGGTGAGGATGCCGTACGACGGATCCGAGAGCGCCTGCTCGACCTCGGCATTCCCCGGATTGGCGGCGTAGAGGCCCTGCAGCACCTCGGTTGCTGTCTCTTCATCGCCGTGCGCCCGTGACGCCAGTGCCCTGGCCAGCGCTCCGTCCACCGCGGCCACCGCCAACGGACCTTCGGGTTCCTCCAGATACGACAACGCCGGCGCGGACATCCCCAGCCGGGCCAGTGCCGTTCCGAGCGCAACCTTCGCGGCGTGCGCGAACAGCTCGTCAAGGCTCTCGTCGTTGACCACCGGGGTGAGCAACTTGACAACGTCGGCCCATCGCTGCGCGCGATAGTGGACGGCGGTCGCGACCCAGCGCGCTTCTCGGGAATCGGGACGGTGGCCCATCACCTCGGCCGCGATCACGTCGGCATCCGCGAACCGACCCGCCGCGGCGAGCGCAGCCGCGTGGGCCAGCTGGAAGTCATCCGGACCGGTCGCCCGGAACTTCAGATACAGGCCGGTGTCATAGCTGAAGCCCAGCGCAGTGGGCGCCAGTTCGATGCGGCGGGCGAGCACACCCGCGGTGCGGGACGTCGCCGCGATTTCTTCAATGACCGCCGGTGAGGTGTCACCCGCGGCCGCCAACCCTGTCCAAACATCGCACTGATCGTGGGCAAGACGCGTCAGCGCGGCGAACCCGGTTCGGGCGGCGGCGAGATCAGCGGGGCGACGCCGCTCGTCCACCGCCAGGCCCAACGCCATACAGCAAGCCGCGAAACGGCTGATGATGTCATCGTCGATCCGGGCGGCCGCCGGGGCCCGGAGGATGTCGCTACCTATGGTCACCGCCTCGCACAAGACGGCCGGACCCAGGCTGGAAACGGCTCTGTTCGCCGAGGCAGCGCACTGCGGGGCCACCGGAAATGGACCGGCCAGGCAATACATTGCTCACACCCGGGTTAGTCGTGAAGCGGCCGCAGTTAGTTCCCAGAAATTTAAGTTCGTCCTAGGAATTCGGGTCGAGTCCGAGCCGAACTACTTCTTCTCGGACGTGCCGACCGGCAACAGGAGGATCCTGCCCCACCATCCCGGCAAGTTTCACGCTCCGTTCCCGGGATCGGATCGACGGTATCCGCCGTTTATGGTGGCCCAGCCGCCGCCATGGCCCCGGTGACGGCGCTTCTCGCTCGCAGCACGTGAGCGACGTGCAGAAGGCCGGGCGCAGGGTCAAGGTCGTTAAGTCAATCCGCCGCAGCACCGAACTTGAAGGGTCGCGTAGCACCAACGCCACCCGCGACGACCAAGACGCGTACGCACGCGGAACTGCTCATACGATCGTCGCTTCATTCGAGCGATCCACCGTCAGATCTTTCAGGATGTGTACGACTGGGCCGGAGAATTCCGGACCGTCGGGATTGAAAAGGGCGACGAGTCCTTCTGCCCACCGGCCAACATCCCTCAGCCCATGGATCACCTAGCCGCAGAGATTCACCGTCTAGGCCGACTCAAGGCGGTCTCCGAGGAGGGTTTGTCGGGCACCGTTGCATATCTGTACGACTACGCGAACTTTGCGCATCCCTTCCGCGAGGGCAATGGCCGCGCCACCCGCGAATTCTTCGACCTTCTACTTGCCGAACGCGGAAGCGGACTCGACTGGGAGAAGACCGATTAGACCGATTCGTCCGAGTTACATGGCGCATGTCACGCTGCGCGAGCTAGATCCGACCTCAGCGGCTTAACCGCAATGTGCGCCAAGATTCTCGACGCCGAGCCCGCATACGATTTCTGAGCACCGGCCAGTTGGCACAAGGAGAACGTTGCGGGGCGACGGGGTTCGATCACGCGACCAAGCCGTTATAAGGCCCGCGGTCCGGACAAATCGCTCTTGTTCCCGCGATCGCCGGTCGAGACTGAATAGATCGGCTCTACAAGAGCCGCACGTGGACATAAACGATGAATAAACGATGACCCGGGGCGCCGAGAGGCGTAGCACTAGGAAGAA
>CAZDYH010000053.1:8345-16888 GCA_964509355.1 uncultured Mycobacterium sp. | reverse complement strand
TTATCCCCGAAGTACGATTGCGACTCATTGCCGATGTTCTTGACAGTCATCGACACGACCACGCAACGAGGTAGGACTCATGCTCACCCACCACACCACGCTGGTGCAGTTCCTCATCGAGGAGCGACGACGCCATCCGAGTGCGAGCGGTGACCTCAATGCCCTGATCCTCGACGTGGCGCTGGCATGCAAGGCGATCTCGAACCGGGTGGCTCGGGGCGAACTGGGTGGTGTCCTCATTTCCACGGACGTCGTGAACGTGCAGGGCGAGGTCCAGCAGAAGCTCGATGTGCTGGCCAACGAGTATTTCCTGCGCGCCAACGAATGGGGCGGACAGGTCGCCGGTATGGCGTCGGAAGAAATCGAGGAGCACTACCTGCTGCCCGTGCAGTATCCGCGGGGCAAGTACCTGCTGATCTTCGACCCCCTCGACGGATCGTCCAGTATCGACGTCAACGTCTCCGTCGGCAGCATCTTCTCCATCCTTCGGGCGCCCAGCCCCGGCACGGACCCAGACCTGGCGCACTTCCTGCAGCCCGGTTCGGAACAGGTGTGTGCCGGCTACGCGATCTACGGACCCTCGACGATGCTCGTGCTCACCGTCGGAACCGGCGTGCATGCCTTCACGCTCGATCCGGGTCTGGGCGAGTTCTTCCTCACCCGCTCCTCGATCCGGATCCCGCGGGCCGCAACCGAGTTCGCCATCAACGCGTCGAACCGGCGCTTCTGGGAACCGGCCGTGCAGCGCTACATCGACGAGTGCCTGGCCGGCCCAACCGGGCCGCGACGCAAGGACTTCAACATGCGGTGGGTGGCGTCGCTGGTAGCCGAGACGCACCGCATCCTCACCCGGGGCGGCGTCTTCCTCTATCCCCGCGACTCGAAGGACTCCGTCAAGCCGGGCCGGTTGCGACTGCTGTTCGAGGCCAACCCGATGGCGTTCCTGATCGAGCAGGCGGGCGGCCTGGCCAGCACCGGCCGTGCTCGCATGCTCGACGTCGTACCGCGCAGCCTCCATCAACACGTGCCGTTCATCTTCGGGGCCGCCGAGGAGGTGGAGCGGATCGAGGAATACCACCGCGAGAACAACGACCGCGCGGATGACTCGCCGTTGTACGGCACCCGCGGGTTGTTTCGTGCGTCGATCGACTGAACGAAGGAGGAATGGCATGTCCCGCCTGCATCCCATCATTTCGGTGACCGGATCTTCGGGGGCCGGGACCACGTCCGTGATGCGCACATTCGAGCAGATCTTCCGGCGCGAGGAAATGAATGTGGCCTTCGTGGAAGGCGATAGCTTTCACCGCTTCGACCGGGCCGAGATGAAGGCCGCGATCGCCGATGCCCACGCGCGCGGCAACCACACCTTCAGCCATTTCGGGCCCGAAGCGAACCTGTTCGACGAGCTCCGGGACCTGTTCGAGTCCTATAGCCAGACGGGGACCGGCAAGGTCCGCCGCTACCTGCACGACGAGGCGGAGGCGGAGCCGTACGGGCAGGAACCGGGGACGTTCACCGCGTGGGAGGCGCTTCCCGAGGATACCGACATGCTGTTCTACGAGGGCCTGCACGGCGCGATCGTCACCGACGAGGTAGACGTCGCCAAGCACGCCGACCTGCGCATCGGGGTGGTGCCGGTGATCAACCTGGAGTGGATCCAGAAGCTGCACCGGGACAAGGTGGCCCGCGGCTACACCTCCGAAGCGGTCACCGACACGATCCTGCGCCGCATGCCCGATTACGTGAACTACATGTGCACCCAGTTCTCCCATACCGACGTCAACTTCCAGCGGGTTCCCGTGGTCGATACATCGAATCCCTTTGTCGCCAGAACTATTCCGACGGCCGCCGAATCGATGCTCATCATCCGATTTCGCGATCCGCACGGCATCGACTTTCCGTATCTGCTTGCGATGCTGCATGACTCGTTCATGTCGCGCGCGAACACCATTGTGTGCCCCGGCGGGAAGATGGATCTGGCGATGCAGCTGGTCTTCACGCCGATGGTGTTGCGACTGCTGGAGCGCCGCAAGGCCGAACTCTCCGCTCGCTGAGCGTCGGGTTCCTGCAGGAACAACGCGCCGGGGTCAACGCGGTGGCGGCGAGGATGGCGAAGACCGGCCAGCGGCTGGGTCAAGAAGCGGCCCGACCCCGGATCGCGTTGACCGCCCGCCACCCGAGTTCGGGCTGCGACACCAGATGCTCGACCAGCAGCTCGGTCGACATCGTGGGGGTCATCTGGCTGACCACATGCCAAGGGCGGTTCATCGGCGTGCCCGGAACCGGCAGCTCCACCAGCACACCCGCGGCGAGCTGGCGGCGCACCGCCTGCCGGGAGACCAATGTGACGCCAAGGCCCGCCACTGCCGCGGAGACAACGGCGCCATGCGAGCCGAGGACCAGCTTAGGCGGCGCGATGTCCAGTTCGTCGAGCAGCGCGGTGGTCGTCGCCCGGGTGCCCGAGCCCGGTTCGCGTAGCAGCCAGGTGGCCGTCGCCGGCTCGAAGTCACGTGCGGCATCCGGCGGCCCGACCACCATCAGGGTGTTCGGGCTGATGGCACGCACCTGCACCTTCTTGCGGAGGTCGTCAGGTGGGCGCCCGGCCACCACGAGGTCGACCCCGTGCCGGGACAGCATCGGCCAGACGGCATTGCGCGATGCGACTTCAAGGTGCAGTACGACGCCGGGGTGCTCGGCGCGGAACGACGCCAACGCCGCGGGGATCAAGAACTCTCCTGCCGAGGTGACGGCGGCGAGCCGGATCGAACCGTTCTCGGGGTCGGCCTCCCCGCGTGCCGCCAGGATCGCCTCGTCATGCAGCCCGAGAATCCGGCGGGCGTACTCGACGTAACGCTGGCCGGCCGGCGTCAGCCGGACGCCGCGGCCGTGGCGGTCGACCAGCGCGATACCGATGTCGGCGCTCAACGCCCGGACCGCCGACGAGATCGACGACTCAGTGACCACCAGGCGTTCCGCCGCGCCGCGTACGGACCCCGCATCAGCTAACTCGACGAGCACACGCAGGCGCGCATTGGTAGTCATGTTGCCCCGCTCCCCGAAGTGTGTTCAAGCAGTGTGCTCTTCATTGCCGTCCGTGTCGCGGGTGAAGACCCGACTTGCCAGTAGATCGGCAGGTTCGATGGTGGTCAGCGCCCGCAGATCCACCGGGCCGGTCGCACCCGACAGCAGTCGCCGCGCATGCCGCAGCCGGGCGCGCTCCAGCGCGTTGCGGACACTGCGCGCGTTGGCGAACCACGGCTGATCGATCCTGCGGTGCAGATACTGACGCAACACCACGCGCGCCTCGTCGGAGAAGGTGTAGCCCAGGGTGTCGGTCATCAGGACGGCGATGTGCTCGAGTTCACCGACGGTGTAGTCCGGAAACGTGATGTGGTGGGCGATCCGGCTCTGCATTCCCGGGTTCGCCGAGAAGAACTGGTTCATCTTGTCGGCGTACCCGGCGAGGATGACCACGAGGTCGTCGCGGTTGTTCTCCATCACCTGCAGCAGGATCTCGATCGCCTCGGAGCCGTAATCCCGCTCGTTCTCGACTTTGTAGAGGTAGTAGGCCTCGTCGATGAACAGCACACCGCCCATCGCGCGCTTGATGACATCCTTGGTTTTCGGCGCCGTGTGCCCGACGTATTCGCCCACCAGGTCGTCGCGAGTGACGCTGACCAGGTGACCGCGTCGCAGGTAGCCGAGCCGGTGCAGCAGATCGGCCATCCGCAGGGCGACCGTGGTCTTTCCGGTGCCGGGATTTCCGGTGAACGACATGTGCAGGGTGGGTTGCGGCGCGCTGACTCCGTAGCGCGCCCGCATCTTGTCCACCAGCAGCAGCGCCGCGATCTCGGCGATGCGCGTCTTCACCGGCTCGAGGCCGACAAGCTCGGCGTCAAGCTTTGCCAGCACCTCGTCGACGCCCGACTCTTCCCGCGCAAGGGCGAGATCGACCACTGCATCAGCGGGCAGGACGTCGCGGTCTGACTCGTCGCGGTCCGACTCGTCGGGCTCGGGTGCCGGACCAGGCCGGTACCCGAACGCTCTGCGCGGGTTCTCGGCGGGTCCGACCGTCATGAGTTCACACTCGTCATGCCTTTTCAGCGGGGTACCGATCCCCCGCGGGACGCTCGGTGGCGTAGGAGTGCGTGGTGTAGCCGATCTCCCGGTTGGCCTTCTCGGCGCGGTCGAGCCGGAAGCCCGGCTCTTCAGCGGGACGGTTCACGATGAACGACAACGCCGTCGTCTGCCGGCCCAGGCTGGCGTCGTAGGCGTTGAGCTTGATGTAGGAGTTCGGGTTGGCCGCCCGGCAGGCGTTGACCTCGAGCAGCACGCCAGCGGGGTCCTTGAGGTCGAACAACGGCAGACCCCACATCTCCCAGTAGGTGTTGCGCGGATGGGGATCGTCGGTGAACTCCACCGACAGCGGCCAGCCGTTGTTGAGCGCGTAGTTGATCTGCGCGGTTATCTCCTCGTCGGTGAAATCGGGAAGGTAGGAGAAAGTGCCCTGAGTGATACGCATGCCGTGTTCCTTTCGGCTGACGCCGGCTACCTGGCGGTCGGCGTCGCGACGACGTCGGGGGTGTCGGTGGACTCGTAGTTGAAGGTGATATCACCCCAGGTGGCCAGCGCCGTGTCCAGCGCGCGGTTCCGCGATGCCGCCTTCTTGAGGATCTCCGGACCCTCCTTGAAGTAATCCCGTCCCTCGTTGCGGGCCTTGATCATTACTTCCAGCGCGACCCGGTTCGCCTCGGCGCCGGCCGCGATGCCCATCGGGTGTCCGATGGTGCCGCCGCCGAACTGCAGCACCACGTCTTCGCCGAGATAGTGGATCAGCTGGTGCATCTGGCCGGCGTGAATGCCGCCGGAGGCCACCGGCATTACGCCCGGCATCGACGCCCAGTCCTGGTCGAAGTACAGCCCCTTGACCGGATCGGCTTTGATGCTGTTCAGCCGCAGCGTGTCATAGAAGCCCGCAGTGGTGTTCGGGTCGCCCTCGAGCTTGCCGACAACGGTGCCGGCGTGGATGTGGTCGACGCCGGCCAGCCGCATCCACTTCGAGATCACCCGGAAGCTGACGCCGTGGGTCTTCTGGCGGGTGTAGGTGCCGTGACCGGCACGGTGCAGGTGCAGGATGACGCTGTTGTCGCGGGCCCACTTGGCCATCGACTGGATGGCGGTGTAGCCGATCGTCAGGTCGATCATCACAATGACCGAACCGAGTTCGCTGGCGAACTCCGCCCGCTCGTACATCTCCTCCATCGTTCCGGCGGTGACGTTGAGGTAGTGGCCCTTGATCTCGCCGGTCGCGGCCTGCGCCCGGTTGACTGCCTCCATGCAGAACAGGAACCGGTCACGCCACCGCATGAAGGGCTGGGAGTTGATGTTCTCGTCGTCCTTGGTGAAGTCCAGCCCGCCACGCAGCGCCTCGTAGACGACGCGGCCGTAGTTGCGTGCCGACAGGCCCAGCTTGGGCTTGGTGGTGGCACCCAGCAGCGGACGGCCGAACTTGTTCAGATGCTCGCGCTCCGTCACGATGCCGTGTGCGGGGCCCTGGAAGGTCTTGACGTAGTGCGTCGGGATACGCATGTCCTCCAGCCGCAGCGCCTTGAGCGGTTTGAACCCGAAGACATTGCCAATGATCGAGCTGGTCAGGTTCGCGATCGACCCCTCTTCGAAGAGGTCGAGGTCGTAGGCGATCAGCGCGATCCACTGACCGGGCGCATTGGGGACGGCTTCGACCTGGTAGCACTTGGCCTGATAGTGCTCGAAGGTGGTGAGGCGATCGGTCCACACAACCGTCCACGTCGCGGTACTGGATTCGCCGGCGACCGCGGCGCCGGCTTCCTCGGGGGGGACGCCCTCCTGGGGCGTGATCCGGAAGGCGCACAGCACGTCGGAGTCCTTGGGGACGTAGTCTGGCTGCCAATAGCCCATCTCCGCGTAGGGGATGACTCCCGCGTTCCATCTGTCTGCCATGCCTCGAATGCTGCCACCCAACCCTGAAGCTGTCTATCGATAGTTTGGCATGAATTGTGAAGTGATTACTTCAGTATCGACGGGACCCGGGCTGGACACCAGGCCCGAATACGACGCGTTGGAGTCGTCCGCTCAGCGAGGTGGCTGAGTTCCCTCGTGACTCTTGTGGTGGTTTTCGACGGTGTCGGGACGATCGGTGTCGGCGAGAGTGAAGTAGTTCTCTTCTTCTTGCAGGAAGTGCAGGCGCAGCAACGCATGCAGCCCGTAGAGTGAGGCAAGCAAGTCGTTGACCTGATCGGGTTGCACGTCGCCGTAGGTCTGAGCCAGTGCGAGGTGGGTGCCGATCCGATCGGTCAGCCGTTGGATCTCGGCGTGGGTCCTGCTCATCGTGGCCGTGGCTTCAGCGCTGCCCAACGGTGCGGCGAGTGCTGGGTAGAGCTGAGTCTGTTCGGCGTACTCGTGCGGCAACAGTCGCTCGGTGAGGAAGCGGTGGACTCGGCCCAACATGCCCATCGCCGTTTTGTCGGTCCCGGCGGCAAGTTGGTCAGCGGCATCGCGCAGCAGCGTCAGCGTGTCGCGCAGTTCGTCGTGTTCGCCGGCGAAGCGGCGCAGCATCTCTTCGGTGTCCTGCGATATCTCGACCCGGGCGGCCGGGTTGCCGCGCAGAGCGCGCAGGGCGTTGAGGATCACGGCGACGTCGATACCTTCCTGCAGCAACGCCCCCGCCGCGGGCGGCAGCCAGCCGACCGCTGCAATGGCCATCGCCAGCAGCGACAACGTCATGCCGACCACCGCACTCTGCACCGCGATGCGCCTTGACCAGCGGGCGATATCCATGGCATCGGCGAGCCGGTCCAAGCGGTCGGTCGTCAACACGATGTCTGCGGCCTCCGAGGACGCGGTGGCACCCCGGGCACCCATTGCGACACCGATGGTGGCCGCGGCGAGCGCGGGGGCGTCGTTGACACCGTCGCCTACCATGACCGTCACCGCGCGTTGCCGTTCGGCACGCACGGCGGCGACCTTGTCAGCCGGGCTCTGGTCGGCATACACCTCGTCGAGTCCGAGCACGGTGGCGACTTCCCGCGCGGGCTCCGCGCGGTCACCGGTGAGCATGACCAATCGGTTGAAACCGGCGGCGCGCATCCGCCGCATGGTCCGGGGAGCGGTGCGGCGCAATGGATCTCGTAGCAGCACCGCGCCGACGACCTCGTCGTCCGCGATGACCCAGGCGATCGCGGCGGTATCGAGGCTTGCCCGGTTGACGGCCGCGCGGGCCCACGCCGCGTCGGACGCTTCGCCGCTGAGTTTGCCCACCCGAACCCTGCGGCCGTCCACCGTGGCGGTGACGCCTTGGCCGGGTTCCTCTATCACGTCGGCGGGCAAAGAAAGGGACAGGTCCCGAGCAAGGGCGTAGGTGACGATCGCCTCGGCCAGCACGTGGGGTGACATCTGGTCCACCGATGCGGCCAGTCGCAGGATCTCGGTGGTGTCGCGGCCGGGTGCGGCGAGGATATCGACGACGACCGGGCGACCGGCAGTGAGGGTTCCGGTCTTGTCCATCACCAACGTCGTCGCGTGGCCGAGGTTTTCCAACGCACCGCCGCTGCGGATCACCACACCCTGCCGGGAGGCGCGTGACAAACCGGACACGATCGCCACCGGCGCCGCGAGCAACAGCGGACATGGCGTCGCCACGACCAGCACCGCCACCGCCCGCACCGCCGACCCACTGGCCAACCAGGCCACGCCTGCCAGAACTACCGCCAACGGCAGGAACCACGCCGCGTACCGGTCGGCCAACCGAACAATCGGGGCGCTTTCGGCGCCTGCTTGCTCGGCCAACCGCACAATCCCGGCGTAGGTGCTCTCCTCGGCGGTAGCCGTAGCGCGTATCTCGAACGCGGTTCCGGCGTTGACCACACCGCTGCGCACCGGTTCACCGGCCGCGCGTTCGACCTGCAGCGGTTCACCGGTGAGGACCGACTCATCGAGCACCGCGACCGTGCCCTCGATCCGTCCGTCCACCGGCACCACCTCGCCAGGGCCCACGACCAGGAGGTCCTCGACCGCGACCTCGGCCAACGGGATCACGGTCACCTCGTCACCGATCCGGCGCCGCGCGAAACGAGGCGCATGCTCGAGCAGAGCCCGCAGATCATGCGAGGCCCGCCGCGCCGCCGCCGCATCCAGGGCACGCCCGGTGGACAGCATGACCGCGATCAACGCGCCGGCCACGTACTCACCCACCAATAGCGTGCCCACAAGCGCCAGCACCGCAATCAGATCCACTCCGGCCCGTCCCCGGCGCAGCGCCGCGATCACCCAGACCAGCGCGGGTACCACGGCGGCCAGCGTGCCGGCGACCCAACACCCGTCGGCCACCGCGCGCCACCCGACAAGCCAAGCGATCGCGCCCAGCGTCAGCGCCGACACCGTGACCACCAACAAGGTCGGCTCGACCAAAGGGCGCAGCCGTAGCGCCCAGGGTCGGGCCGTCGACTCCGATTCGGTCACCGCGGGCTCCTCTCGGATGGGTATGCCGCTGTCAGATTCCGGACGCG
>CAZDYH010000053.1:6975-8245 GCA_964509355.1 uncultured Mycobacterium sp. | reverse complement strand
GTCACGACGAAGAGCCCGAACATCGAGCCCGTGTAGACCCGCCAGCGCAGCACTGACACCATCGCGATCTCCATCACGATCACATGGACCAGGAAGATTTCGTACGAGATCTCGCCCAGCCACACCATCGGCCTGCTGCTCAGCAGGCGCGCGTACCAGCCACGGTCGCCGAGTGCCAGCGGCGCCACCACGAGCGTGGCGATCACCGCGTAGAACACGGTCTTGGTCGGCGCTTCCCACAGCATGACCGGCGACGTGGTCGCATTACCGGCGATCGGGGTGGACACGATGAAGTAGCTGACCAGTGCCAGTGGAATCACCGCGAACGCATAACAACGGACCCCCATGGCCTGCAGTACCGCCAGCGCCATCCCGCCGACGAACCAGGCCAGATAGGTTGGCAGCCAGATGCGGGCTGCGTCCGGCAACCAGCCGGTGGTGTGCAGCACAATCAGCCAGGCCGGGCTGAGCACGGCCAGGGCGGCGAGGCCGGTCAGCAGCAGCACGGGTCGCCAGCGCCGTCGGCACAGCACCACCAGCAGTAGATAGGCGAGCAGCGGCAACGCCACGTAGAAAGCGACTTCCACCGCCAGGCTCCACATCTGCGTAAGGCCCTGATGCAGGTAGGTGGACATGTAGTTGTCTGTGTAGATCTGCGTCAGGGTGAGGTTGCGTAACAGGCCCATCCAGGTGTGACCGGGGTTCGGACCGGCCGTACGGAAGTGGTACACGAGGTAGGCGAGCAGAACGGTGACGATGTAGGCGGGCATGATGCGCCGAACCCGGTGCCGCGCGTAGCGGCGCACCAACGGCGGGGTACACCCGGTGGCGGCCGCATTCACCCACGGACCGAACAGCAGGAAACCGGACAGCACGAAGAAGATCGGCACGCCGATCTCCAGGCGCGCATAGAACAGCCCGATATAGCCGTGGGTGTACTTGCCGGTGCCGTATGCCGCGTGGGTGCCCATGACCAGGAGGGCGGCGACCGCCCGGATACCGGTAAGGGACGCGACCCGGTCCACGGTTGAAACCTGCTCGAGCCCGCCCTGGTCCAGGTCGGTCGACAAGGTCATTGCGGTTTGCGCCCCGCTCCCGCATGACTGTGCACAACCACGTATCTTGCACCCCCGCGCTCTTTCAGGCAGGTGGTGCGAAGAACTACTCCAGCGCGATGCCGTCGGGGTCGCGGAAGCTCAGGCCCGAGCCGTAGCCCGCATCGACGATGCCGCCGTGCTCGACACCCAGTTCGGTGAGCCGCCCCGCCCAC
>CAZDYH010000053.1:2277-6875 GCA_964509355.1 uncultured Mycobacterium sp. | reverse complement strand
TCCCAGAGGTACATCTGGTAACCCAGGATCCAGGCCTGGTGCGGAATGAGCCGGTCGGCCAGCCGCAGCGCGGACAACAACCACTCGAATCGCCGCTGCTGGCCCGGCGTCCACGCCAACCGCATCAGCGCGCGGAACTCCGCGGGCAGGAAGCCCGTGGTCGCAAAGAGGTTGAACGGACCGGCAACCGCGCGCAGCGGCCACGGCAGGAACGCCATTGCGGCCACCCCGCGCACGTGCTCGCGCACCGGCGGGTCGATGCGCAGCTCGTCGAGTGAGCGCTTCCAGTACTCGTCGAACGCGACGCGGTCAGGCGGCCACATGCCCTCGCGAACCTGCAGCGTGGTGCCGAGGCGTTCGGCATCCCGGTAGACCGCGTCGGCCGAGGCATCGTCGAGCGGTCCGTACAGGAACTCGTGCTGGTCGACGTAATAGCGGTACAGGCAGGCGGCCACCCACAGCTGCAGCCGGGGATCGAAAGCGTTGTAGGACACCGGACTCGCGGCTCCCGAACGCACCTGGGCGTGAACGGTGTCGACCGCCGCCCGGATCAGCGCCCGGTCGGCGTCCGTCCCGACGGTGGCCGCGGCCAGGTAGGTGCCCGTCGTGCGTGCCCGCTTGAACGGATGTATGTAGACGTTGCCGCCGTCCACCGGGCTCTCCAGCACGCCGTAGCCGACACCGGGCGAGGACAGCTGCATGATGACGTTCGCGGCGGGCAGCAGCACCGCGGCGGGATTGAGCAGATCGGCGACCCGCGTCGCGGGCCGTTTCAAACCCGGCTTCATAGGGCGAGTAGACCACTTTGTGAGACGCTGCCGGGGTGTTTGCGCCCAGAAGTGATGCGCGGGCCGCCGGGGTGCTGACCGGCTGCCTGGCCGACCTTGTGCTGGGCGATCCGCGTCGCGGCCATCCCGTCGCGGGCTTCGGCCGCACCGCGGCGATGCTCGAGCGCGTCACCTACCGCGACACCAGGATTGCCGGCGCCGCGCATACGGGGATGTTGGTCACCGCGCTGGGTGTGCTCGGGGCGGCGGTCCAGTATGCGGCCGTCCGTCGTGGCCCCGTCTGGTCGGCGGTCGCGCTGGCCGCCGCCACCTGGGCTTCGCTGGGCGGTACGTCACTGGCGCGCGCCGGTGTGGAGATGGCGGAGTTGCTGGCTCACGATGACATCGAGGCCGCGAGGCGGCTGCTTCCGTCGCTGTGCGGGCGCGACCCCGCGATGCTCGATGGTCCCGGGTTGACGCGCGCCGCGCTGGAATCGGTCGCCGAGAACACCTCCGACGCGCAGGTGGCACCGCTGCTGTGGGCCGCAGCCGGGGGAGTGCCCGCGGTCCTGACGTATCGCGGCGTCAACACGCTCGATGCGATGATCGGTAACCGCAGCCCGCAATATGCCCGATTCGGCTGGGCTGCAGCACGATTGGATGACTTAGCCAATTACCTGGCTGCGCGGGTGGCCGGCGCACTCGTCGTGGTGTGTGCTCCGATCGTCAGCGGTTCACCGTCGGGGGCGGTGCGTGCCTGGCGCCGCGACGCAGCGCGTCACCCCAGCCCCAACGCCGGTGTCGTCGAGGCCGCCTTCGCCGGCGCACTCGGCGTGCGCCTCGGCGGGCCGACGCAGTATCGCCACGAGCTGCAGATCAGGCCGACCCTCGGCGACGGGCGGCCGCCGGGTGTCGCCGATCTGCGGCGGGCGGTGCTGCTCTCGCGCGCGGTGCAGGCGGCTGCGGTGACGCTGGCTGTCGGCCTCAGCGCCGTCGGCCGTAGCGGTCGGCGAGTTTCTGCTCGACGGTGACCGGGGCGGGGCTGCCGTCGGCGGCCTGGTTGCCGTCGTTATAGGCCTTCTCCCGGCGGCGCACCCGGATCTCGGAGTACACGAAGTAGCCCAGTCCGATCGGCGCGAGGATGCCGAATGCGATCCACTGGATGCCGTACGACAGGAACGGCCCGGCATCCAGGTGCGGTAATGCGATGACGCCGAGCCCACCGGGCTGACCGTCCACCAGCTGCAGATAGGATCCGGCGAGCTGCACTCCGGTGAGTGTCGCCACCTGCCCGGTGTCGATCGAATACACCTGCTGTACGCCGCTCTCCCGGAACGGATCTCTACCGGCGACGGGGCCCTCGGAATCCCGCAGTCGCGCGGTGATCGTCACAGTCTCGCTGGGCGGCGGCGGGATCGGGGGTATCTGCGATCCCTGCCCGGGCCGCACGTAACCCCGGTTGACCAGGACGGTTGGTCCGCCTTCGACGACGAACGGCACCAGCACCTCGAACGCCGGTTCGCCGTCCACCATGCGGAGCCGGGCCAGCACCTGCACATTCGTCAGGTAGCGCCCGGACGCCGTCACCCTGCGCCACTGCGCGTCCGGAGCTGATGAGTCCTGTTGCGGCAGAAGCGTTGTCAGTGCGACGGGATCGGTGTTCAGCGAACGCTCGATCTGACCGTTCTCCCGCGACGTGCTGGTGTTCTTGTCGAGCTGCCACGGTGCGAGCACCGTGAAGCACAGGTAGGCGAACACCACGACCACCAGGGCCAGGGCCAGCCAGCCCGGCCTGAGCAGAAAGGGCAAGCGCCGCATCAGCCCGCGATTCCGCTGTCGGCGAGCTGATCGTCGACCCAGTCATGCAGGCCGGGCAGCGCCGCCTCGATGACGGACAACACGTCCTCGAAGTCGTCGAGTCCGCGTTCGGCGATCTGGTGGGCGAACATCTTCGCTGCCATCGGCGAGCGGCAGATATTGCCCGAGCAGATGAAAGTGATGTGCAGGCGCTGCTCAGACACCCGGCACCTCACGCATGCATGTCACGACGTCATTGTCCCCGATGTTCGGTGTGGTCGGGATACTCCCCCGCAAGCGGGAGGTGCGCCCGGGGCCGCCGGGTGGCGCACTACTGTTCCAGGTGTGGCGAGTCTGGATCCGAGCGGGCCGTTCCCGCGTCCGGCGGCGCGCTATCACGGCGACCAGGCGCTGGCGCCCGGCGTGCTGGATTTCGCCGTCAACGTCCGCCACGGCGAACCGCCCGCGTGGCTGGTCGAACGACTGGCCGCGCGGTTACCCGAGCTGGCCCGCTACCCGGCTGCCGCCGACGAGCGTGCGGCGGTGGAGGCGGTCGCGACCAGGCATGGCCGCAGCCCCGACGAGGTCACGCTGCTGGCCGGGGCCGCGGAGGGGTTCGCCCTGCTGGCCGGTCTGCGGCCGCGGCTGGCGGCGCTGATCGCGCCTTCGTTCACCGAACCCGAGGCGGTGCTCGCCGCGGCCGGGGTACCGCTGCATCACACCGTGCTGCGGCCACCGTTCGGGCTGGCCGGGGCGGAGGTGCCGGAAGACGCCGATCTGGTGGTGCTGGGCAACCCGACCAACCCGACCTCGGTGCTGCACACCCGTGCGCAGATCCTCGCGCTGCGCCGGCCCGGCCGCATCGTGGTCGTCGACGAGGCCTTCGCCGACTCGATCCCCGGCGAGCCCGCATCGCTGGCCGGCTTGTCGTTGCCCGATGTGCTGGTGCTGCGCAGCCTGACCAAGACGTGGTCGCTGGCCGGGCTGCGGGTCGGCTACGCCCTGGGTGCCGCGGACATCCTGCACCGGCTGACCGCCCAGCGCGCTCATTGGCCGCTGGGCACCCTGCAGCTGCAGGCGATCGCCGCGTGCAGCTCATCCGGAGCGGTCGCCGAGGCCGCCGTGGGTGCCGAGCGGCTGGTGTCAGTTCGTGCGGCCATGGCTGCGGGCCTGGCGTCGGTGGGGTTGCACGTGGTCGACGGGCAGGCCCCGTTCGTGCTTTTCACTGTCCCGGACGCCGAGTTGATGCGAAAGCACTTGCACACCAGAGGAATTGCGGTTCGTCGGTGCGACACCTTCATCGGGCTGGACGGGCAGTATCTACGTGCTGCCGTGCGCCCGGAATGGCCGGTGCTGGTGGCCGCCATCGCCGAGGTCTTGCGATGAGCCGCTTGCGCGAAGGGGGAAGGCCCCGATGAGTGTTCGGCTCGCCGACGTCATCGACGTGCTCGACGCGGCGTACCCGCCGCGGCTTGCCCAGTCCTGGGACTCGGTTGGCCTGGTATGCGGTGACCCGGCCGAGGCCGTCGAGTCGGTGACCATCTCCGTCGACGCCACCGCCGCCGTCGTCGACGAGGTACCCGACGGCGGACTGCTGCTCGCACACCATCCGTTGTTCCTGCACGGCGTGGACACCGTCGCGGCCAGTACGCCCAAGGGTGCGCTGGTGCATCGCCTGATCCGCACCGGCCGTTCGCTGTTCACCGCACACACCAACGCCGACTCCGCATCGCCCGGGGTGTCCGACGCGCTCGCGCAGGCGCTTGGGCTCACCGTGGAGGGGGTGCTCGATCCGCTGTCCGCTCGTCCGGATCTGGACAAGTGGATCATCTACGTGCCGCCCGAGAACGCCGAAACGGTGCGGGCCGCGGTCTTCGCGGCGGGCGCCGGCCGGATCGGCGACTATTCGCACTGCAGTTGGAGTGTCACCGGTACCGGGCAGTTCCTGCCGCACGAGGGGGCGTCCCCGGTCATCGGCAGCATCGGGACCGTCGAGCGACTGCCAGAGGACCGGGTCGAGGTCATCGCACCGGC
>CAZDYH010000053.1:0-2177 GCA_964509355.1 uncultured Mycobacterium sp. | reverse complement strand
CGCTGCTGGAGGCCGCGGCGGGTGCCGGTGTGCAGGCCTATGTCACGGCCGACCTACGGCACCATCCGGCCGACGAGCATCGCCGGGCCTCCGATGTTGCCCTGGTGGACGTCTCGCACTGGGCCAGTGAATACCCCTGGTGCGCCCAGGCGGCCGAGTTGCTGGACACCCATTTCGGTGCGGCGCTGCCGGTGCATGTCTCCACCATCCGCACCGATCCGTGGAACATTGAGAGAAGCCTGGGAGAGGCTGGTCATGAAAGCTGAAGTGGTACAACAGCGTTCGCTGCTCGAGCTGACTGAACTGGACGCTGAGCTGTCACGGATCGCGCATCGGTCCACCCACCTGTCCGAGCAGCAGCGCTACGAGGAGATTCAGGCCGAGCACCACGCCGCCAACGATCGGTTGGCGGCCCTGCGAATCGCGTTGGAGGACTTGGACGCCCAGGTCTCTCGTTTCGAGTCCGAGATCGACGCCGTGCGCCAGCGCGAGGATCGGGACCGTTTGCTGCTGGATTCAGCGACGACGAACGCCAAGCAGCTCTCCGAGTTGCAGCACGAGTTGGAGACGCTGCAACGTCGCCAGTCCAGCCTGGAGGATTCGTTGCTGGAGGTGATGGAGCGCCGCGAAGAGCTGCAAGGCCAGCGGGCCGGTGAATCGGCTACGATCGACCGGCTCCAGAGTGATCTGGCCAACGCGCAGCAGGCCCGTGACGACGCGCTCGCGGAGCTCGACCAGACTCGCCACCAGCGCAATTCGCGTCGTGACGAGCTGACCGTGGAGCTGAATCCCGAGCTCGTCGCCCTCTACGAGCGGCAGCGTGCGGCGGGCGGAGCGGGGGCCGGGCTGCTGCAGGGGCGTCGCTGCGGCGCGTGCCGGATCGAGATCGACCGCGGGGAGCTGGCGCGGATCTCGGCGGCCGCTGACGACGAGGTACTGCGCTGCCCCGAGTGCGGCGCGATCCTGCTGCGGGTGCGGGATGCCGGCCAGTGAAGGTGATAGTCGAGGTCGACGGCGGGTCGCGTGGCAACCCGGGGCCGGCGGGATACGGCTTGGTGGTGTGGTCCGCCGACCACACCACAATGCTGGCCGAGAACAAGCAGGCCATCGGCCGCACCACGAACAACGTCGCCGAGTATCGCGGGCTGATCGCGGGTCTCGAGGAGGCGGCGACGCTGGGTGCCACCGAGGTCGCGGTGTACCTGGACTCGAAACTCGTGGTTGAGCAGATGTCGGGGCGGTGGAAGGTCAAGCACCGGGACATGGCCGAGCTGCACCAGCAGGCGCGGGCACTCGCGTCCAAGTTCGAGCGCGTCACCTACACCTGGATTCCGCGGTCGAGGAACGCCCACGCTGACCGGCTGGCCAACGAAGCCATGGACGGGGCGGCGGGGTCGCCCGAGACGTCGTCGGCCGGCTCACCCGAGACCGCGGAGACACCGGCGTCCCCGCCGGGCTGGACCGGCGCACAGGGCACCCCCACCCGGCTGTTGCTGCTGCGGCACGGCCAGACCGAATTGTCCGCGCAGCGGCGCTATTCCGGGCGCGGCAATCCGGCGCTGACCGATCTCGGCCGCCGCCAGGCCGGTGCCGCGGCCCAGTACCTGGCGCAGCGCGGCGGCATCGCCGCGGTGGTCACCTCGCCACTGCAGCGGGCCTACGACACCGCGGCGGTGGCGGCCAAGTCGCTGGGCCTCGATGTCAGAGTCGACGACGACCTCATCGAAACGGACTTCGGCAACTGGGAGGGGCTGACGTTCTCCGAAGCCACCGAGCGGGACCCCGATCTGCATCGGCGCTGGCTGCGCGACACCAGCGTGACGCCGCCGGGCGGCGAGAGCTTCGACGGCGTGCATGCGCGCGTGCGCCGGGCCCGCGACCGGATCGTCGCCGAGTACGGCGGGGCGACGGTACTGCTGGTGTCGCATGTGACGCCGATCAAGACGCTGCTGCGGGTGGCCCTTGGCGCGGGACCGGACATGCTCTACCGGCTGCATCTGGATCTGGCATCGTTGAGCATTGCGGAGTTCTACCCCGACGGCGCGTCGTCGGTGCGGCTGGTGAACCAGACGTCGTACCTGTAGGGATTCTGAGGGATGCTTGGGCGGCTGCAGCTCGAAATGTGGACACCGTGTGGGAGGTGAAGACCGATGCCTGACGACACGGGGCCTGACCCG
>CAZDYH010000052.1:0-16942 GCA_964509355.1 uncultured Mycobacterium sp. | reverse complement strand
GCCGATGGGTGGATGAATACGCGCAAAGTCGATATCGCCGGCGTCGCTGAGCGCTGGACGCAAACCGTGTCTTACCAGACGCGTACCCAGTCGACGAGCATGTCCGCCGGATACGTACCCCCCTTGGGATCGCCGCCACCCGAACCGCTCACCGCAAGATTCAGGACCGGAAACACCCGGTAGTCGGGCAAGTTGAACGGCCAATCATCGATCGAGTTGGCCGGAACCGAGAAGTACGGTTCCGCGCCGTCAACGTAGTCCCGCCAGAAGTACAAACCGGCCGGATTCCATGTCACGCGCCAGGTGTGCCACCCGCTGTCCACCGGGAACGGGAACGTCGCGAATGACGTGCCGTCCGATCGTGCGTGGACGGTGGTTCCCGAGGGCCACTCGCCGTTGCCGTACCACTCGACCATGTCGACTTCGCCGCCGGCGACAGGATGGTCATTCGACAACCACCAGGCGGGCCAGCAACCGGCAGTGAGGCAGTTGAATTTGATGCGCGCTTCCCAGGTGGTGCCGATGCCACCCCACCAGGTGCCAACAATCTTGCCGCTGACGTACCTGCCGTCTTCTCTGGTGGCGCGGATCACAAGATTGGAGTTGCCGTCGACGAACACGTTCTGGCGATCGTCGCGGTACTGCCCCATGTTCTCGGGTCGGTCCCAGAACACCGGGTTTCTGATGAGCTCCCGGGACCGCGCCACCGTCCACTTCGCCGGGTCGGGGGCTGAGCCCGCCGGGCCGTCGAACTCGTCCTGGAAAATGAAGGCCGGGGTTTGGGCATTCGGCGGCGGCGCGGTGGGCGGTGGCACCCGATCGGCCGGAACGGCCCGGGCCTGCGGGACGGGGATCGCGGCTGCCAGCGCGCCGATCCCCGTCATCAACATCATGCGGCGACGATCCATCTGAGGCACAGCTGGACAATAGCCAATGACAACAGCGAACGTGTTGGACAAGGCGCATGTCGACGGGCGCACCGCCCGTCAGACCGGTTTTTCTTGCTGCGCTCAGGCTGTGCCCAACTGGTCAACCTCGCGAACGAAATCCCAATGAGCCTGGGAGGCACTGAAACTCCCGGGAGCACCGAACTGCGCGATGTGATCACCGTGCGCTGTTCCCGGCCAGGAGTGCGCTGCGTCGGCGACGGTGATGAGGCGGACCGCCGCGAAGCCTCCGGTGTTGATGTAGCGAGCTTCGCGGACGTCGTCGGAAAGGTTGCGGTACTGCGGCGTCGGTCCGCACCCGGACGCGACGGCCCACTGGTAAACCACCGATTCCACTGATTCAGACCACCGTGGCCCGCTGCCTCCCTCGTAGGGGTTGAGGGCATCGAGGCCGCCGTGGATGGCCAGCAACGGGGGCACCTCGCCCAATGGGGGTACGAATCGCATCCCGCCGACGCAACACACCGACGTCAGCCGATTGGCCATCGCGGCGATCAGATGCGAGCTCAGTCGGGCACCACCGGAGAATCCGCGCAGATGAATCCGGCGGGGGTCGACACCGTGCTGCTCGATCAGGCGGGTGGTGAGAGCATCCATGAAAGCCATGTCGTCGGGCTCGTCCCGGGCGATGGATTCACCGGGCAGCGGACTGCCGGGCACGTTCCATGCCCACCCCGCCGGCCACTCCGCCAGCAGTCGAAACGGAATACCCGCTTGGGGAACGACCACGACCGCACCGGCGGCAGCGAACGATCGCGCAGCCGTAACCGCCACATGCTCCTCGGGCCACGAGCCGCTGCCGTGCAGATCGATGATGGTCGGAACTGTGGCGGGGTCTATCCCGCGGGGCCGGATCACCACATAGCGGCGAACAGAGCCCAGCACTGGAATCTCATATGTCCCGGCGGTGACGCCTTCAGCGTGCATTACCGCATATCGTCCCTCCAACCGGGGGCCGAGCCGGGGTTTTCCCGTCATCGGCTCCACCGGCAGCGGCACTAGGATGGGCGGCCATGACGCGTTTCCGGGATCGGGTGGCCATCGTGACGGGCGCCGGAGCCCCGGACGGGATCGGTGCCGCGGTCGCGAAGGCACTCGTCGAGGAGGGTGCCCGGGTCGTCCTGGGCGCGACGTCTGAGCGCATCCATCAGCGGGCGGCGGAACTAGGGCCCTCTGCCGTCGGGGTCGTCGCCGACCTGACCGTCGAGGGCGGCGCGGACGCTCTGGTACGGGCTGCCCTGGAACGGTGGGGCCGGGTCGACGTGCTGGTGAACAACGCCGGCATGACGTCGGTGACTTCGGGCTGGGACGCCGATGATGACGTCGCCAACCTGACCCTGGCCGACTGGGACGCGGCGTTGGCGCGCAATGTGACGACCGCATTCCTGATGTGCCGCGCCGTGGTTCCCACGATGACGGCGGCCGGCTACGGCCGCATCGTCTCGATCGGCTCCACCACCGGCACGGTCAACGCGATGCCGGGTCAAGCCACCTACACCGCCGCGAAGGCGGCGTTGGTGGGGCTGTCGCGTGCGCTGGCCCTCGAGGTCGTCTCGGACGGTGTCACGGTCAATGTCGTTGCCCCCGGCTATATCGCGACCGGCTCCCAGCTGGAGTTCGAGGCAGCCGCCGCAGCCGCGGGTCCGATCGGACGAAGTGGCACTCCGGCGGAGATCGCCGCCTGCGTGTTGTTCCTGGCGCACGAGTCGGCCTCATTCGTCACCGGGGCTGTCCTGGTGGCCGACGGTGGGCACGGTCTCCCGGAGACCTGGCCGCGCCCGTAGCTGCAGTCATGCCGGCCGGTGCTGGGTTTTCAGCCGGCGGCGCCTTGTCCGACGGCTTGGATCGCGGCGTGGGCGTGCAGGGCCATTTCAGCGTCGTGGTGTGCCGGTTGCAGGTCGAACACAACCTCTTTCACTGTTCCAGTGAACGGGTAGGGGGCGTTGTCCTCGTAGTCGCGGTCGACGACGAGGCCATTGTCGCGGCCGATGTCCATCCCGGCGTAGGAGGTGAACGCGATGGGGACCGTCCGGGGCATATCGCCTTCGCCGATCGACTCTTCGCCGGCCCACAGTGTCACGTGGCCGCCGGAGCCCGGTGTCGGCTGTTCGGTCTCAAACAACATCTTCACCGTCACATCACCGGTGGGGATGGGGCGGGTGGACACCTGCTTGTAGGTCTCGACGCCGAGGAAGGAGTAGGTGTGGTGGAGCAGGCCGTGCTCGTCGACCCATAGCGCGAACCCGCCGATGAAGTCGGCGTTGGCGACGAGCACACCCTGAGCGCCACCTTCTGGCACGTTGAGGTGCGCTTCGATGGCGTAGGAGCGGCCCAGGATCCGTGGAACCATACCGCGTTGAATGTTCTGCACGTCGCCTTTGAACGTGAACCGGGTGACGGTCGGCAGCGGGGGCAGCATGCCGAAGAACACCGCCATCCCGCCGAGCAGCGGCAGCACGCGGTGGCGTTCGGCTTCCCGCCAGAACAGCTGCTTGAGCTCCTCGAGTTTGTCGGGGTTGTCCGCGGCGAGATCGTTGGCCTGGGAGAAGTCGTCGGGCAGGTAGTACAGCTCCCACACGTCGTTGGCCGGGTCGTAGACGCCGGGCGCGAATCGTTTGAGGGTCTCCGGGGAGAAGTCCCAGGGTGCCTTGTCCAGCCGCGTACAGGCCCACCAGCCGTCCTGGTAGATGGCGCGGCTGCCGAACATCTCGAAGTACTGAACGGTGTGCTGATCGGCGGCATCGGCAGCGTCGAAGGTGGGCAGGAAACTTGTTCCGTCCATGGGTTCTTGGTCGATGCCGTCGACGGCGGTCGGTTCGGGCAGCCCGATCGCCGCCAGCACGGTCGGGGCGATGTCGATGCAGTGCGTGAACTGATCCCGGACCTGCGTGTCGGGCCGGATCCGGTGCGGCCAGGCGACGACCATCGGGTCCCGCGCCCCGCCGAGGTGGCTGGCCATCTGTTTGCCCCACTGGAACGGGGTGTTGTTGGCGTGGGCCCAGGCGGAGGCGAAGTGCGGCGCGGTGTGATCGCCACCGAGCGCCTCGATCCCGCCGTACTGCTCGATCAGCGCCAACTGGTGGTCGGCGTCCAGGACCACCCCGTTGAGGAAGGTCATCTCGTTGAACGAGCCGGTGATCGTGCCTTCCATGCTGGCGCCGTTGTCGCCCCAGATGTAGAAGACCAGCGTGTTATCGAGGTCACCCAGGTCCTCGACGGCGTCGAGCAGGCGACCGACGTTCCAGTCGGCGTTCTCCGAAAAGCCCGCGAACACCTCCATCTGCCGGGCGTACAGCTTCTTCTGCGTGTCCGAGAGGCTGTCCCAGGCCGGGAACAGCTCCGGCCGCTCGGTCAGCTCGGTGTCCTCCGGGACGATCCCGAGCTTCTTCTGCCGTTCCAGGGTCTTGACGCGGTAGACGTCCCAACCGTCATCGAACTGGCCCCGGTACCTATCAGCCCACTCCTTGCCGACATGGTGCGGGGCGTGGCTGCAGCCGGTGGAGTAGTACATCATCCACGGCTTGGCCGCGTCCTGCGCCCGAACCGCGTGCAGCCACCGCACCGCCTGGTCGGTCAGGTCATCGGGGAAGTAGTACTGCTGTCCGTCCTTGCCCTCGGGTACGCCGAGAACCGAGTTGTCCTGGGTGATGATCGGGTCGTACTGGCCGGCCGCGCCGCTCAGGAAGCCCCACCAGTGGTCGAATCCCCAGGCCTGCGGCCAGTGGTCGAACGGGCCGGCGGCCCCCTGCACATTGTCGGGAGTCAGGTGCCATTTGCCGAACCCGCCGGTGACGTAGCCGTTATCCCGCAGAATGCGGGGTAACGCGGCGCAACTGCGCGGCTTGGCGGCGCTGTAGCCGGGGAACGGCCCGGGGTATTCGGCGATCGACCCGAATCCCACCCGGTGGTGGTTGCGTCCGGTCAACAACGCCGCACGCGTCGGCGAGCACACCGCGGTGACGTGAAAACGGTTGTAGGTCAACCCTTCTTGCTGAACCCGGGTCAGGTTGGGTGTCCGGATCGCGCCGCCGAAGGTGTCCGGACCACCGAACCCGGCGTCGTCGATCAGCACGATCAGCACGTTCGGCGCCCCGTCCGGCGGCTGCGGTCCGGGCACGATCGACCAGTCGCCGACCGCGTCGTCAAGCGTGCGCCCGATCGTGCCACCGAAGTTGCGGTCCGGTATCGGCAGCCGCGTGCGATCGGGATTGAACTTGGCCATCGCCTCGGCCAGGGACGCCTCGAGACCCTTCAGCGTCGAGGAGTCCATCTCGACGACCGATTTCAGCGCGGACCCGGCGAGCGCCTGCTCGACCGACAGCCGGCTGGCCGGCGGCAAGACCGCGATCACCACGGCGGTGCCCTCTGCGAGCGCCTGCCCGATCTTGTCCTGCAGACCACTCTTGACCCGGTGCTCGGCGAACTTGCCGGCCAGACCGCCGGCAGCGACGCCGATAGCGGCGGAGGCCAATAACGGCGGCGCGAACAAACCCACCGCGACACCCACCCCGGCGCCCCAGCCTGCGCCTTTTCGGCCGAGGTGATTACCCGTGTCGATCACCGCGGCGTTACCGTCCGCGTCCTTGGCAATCAGGACCGCACCCTTGAGCGCGATCCGGTTGCTCTTGACCTGATCGGCCAGGGCATCGAAGTCACGACGGGCACGGTCGAGATCCTGATAACCGGCCACCAGGACCAGCTCGTGCTCTTCACTCATCAGACACTCCCTTTACTGAGGCAACCCCGAATTTGACGCCGAGCGTAATACAGAAATTTTCGCGCGCCTGTGCCTAGGTCAGTTGGGCCAGCTCGATTGAAGGGGCCCAGGTGTCCATACCGGCCAGGACGGGGAGCCGATGATGTGGCCTTCGCTCATCTGGGCGACGATCCGTGGGCCGTCGAGGCGGGTGTTGTCGTAGACGGTCGCGCTGTCGGATTGGGCGATGGCTTCGGCAACGAGCGCCCAGAGGCGGCGGTGTCGCTGCCGGATCTTGGCCTCCGGTACGTCGTGGCCGCCGGCCCGCACCCGGTGCTTGACGCGCTCGACGGCGAGGTCCTCGGGGATGAGCAGTACGTGCAGGAAGACGGTGTAGCCGGCAGCGCGTGCGGTGCGGATGAGGTCGAGCTTCGACGGGTGCGAAAACACTGTCTCCGCGATGAACGGCCGACCCAGCTCGATCAGCGTCGACCTGGTGTCGGCGGCGACCTGCGCGGCGGCATATGCGTGAGACGCGGGGTCGTCAGGCCAACGCTGCCTGGCGATCTCGTCGGCGTTGACGAAGACGCTGCCGGGTAGCAGTGGCGCCAGGGTGAGGGCGACGAAGGTCGACTTGCCGGCGCCGTTGGGTCCGACAACCAGATCGATTCGATTCATCGCGCAACTGAGTTGTCGGAGTGGCGGTCAGCGCTTCGCCACCAGCACGACCGACGTGCCGTCCGGTCGGTGCTCGACGATGTCTCCGGCCTCGTTCAGGGCGACCGTGGTGATGCCGCGTGCGGCGAGCACGTCGCCGTAGTTGGTACGCGCCAGGCTCTCCTCGATAGCGGCGGAGATCTCGGCGTTGAAGACCACGCCCTCCTCGACAGTCAGTTCGCGCATTGCAAGATCGCCGGCGAGTGCGGCCTCGACACGGCGCCGAGAAGCCGTGTGCTGGCTGGACACCGCCCGTCCGACGCGGGCCCAATGATCGAGTTGCTGCTTCGCGGAGCGGCTCTGGCGTGCACCCTCCGCCGCCGCACTGTCTACCAGGTCGGCGGCAAAGCGCGTGACGCGATCGGCGACTTCGGACATAACTTCCTCCCCAAACCTGTAGCAATCTGTAACAAGCGTAGCAGAATGCTACGGGGCGGTTCTCAGGCCGCCGCAACCCGCTCTACGCCCTGGAGCTGGAGCGGGCCGATGCGCCGAAGGTGACGGGCAGTGCGTTGGGCCCGCGCAGCGTGGCTACCACCTGGCTGGTGATACGTGTGCCGGCCGCTTCGGGGCGAAGCTGGAGATTTGGCAGCCGTTCCAGCAGCGTGCGCAGTGCCGTGGTCAGCTCGGCAAACGCGAGCCAGTTTCCGATGCAGCTGTGCGGACCCTGCCCGAACGTGACCAGCGGCGTGACCTTGCGGGTGATGTCGAACGTGTCGGGATCCGGGTAGACGGCAGGATCGCGGCTGGCGGCATTGATCGCGAACAGCATCGGAGTGAACGCCGGTATGTCGATTCCGTGCCAGGTGGCGGCTTCGGGGCAGGCGCGGGGCAGCAGTCCGACGGGTGGCTCCCAACGCAGCGTTTCCCAGACCGCCCAGGGAATGTGTTCGTCGGGGTCGGATCGAAGCAGCTCGAGCTGGTCGGGATGGGTGAGCAGGGCGGTGAGCACGTTGCCCATGGCGAGCATGGTGGTGTCGGCCCCGACCGGGTACAGCAACCGTATGAACGACAGCACCTGCTCATCGTCGAGTCGCTCACCGTCCTCGGTGGTCTCGGTGACGATGCGGGAGATCATGTCGTCGCCCGGGTTGCGGCGCCTGGCGGCAATGATCGGCAGGACGTAGTCGGTGAGCTCGCGGGCGCACCGCTTCGCCTCCTCGGGGTCGATGGCATAGTGCAGCAAACCCTGCGCCCATTGGTAGACGGTCTCTTCGTCCTCGACCGGGATACCGAGCATGCGGTTGTTGATGAGCAGCGAGAAGCGGTGGGTGAACTCCGCGACCAGGTCGGCCTCGCCGCGGTGTGCGAAGCGATCGATCAGCTCGTTGATGACGGGCTCGATGATCGGCTCGACATACCGCGCGACGTGGTTGCGGCGCAGTGGTGCGGAGACGATGGCCCGGTTCACCCGATGCTCACGTCCGCTCATGCACTGAATCGTCTTGCCCCACACCGGGCCGGTGGTCAGGGAGTAGGCCGCCGACGCGGGAAACGTGTCCTCGTCCTTGAACGCTGCGGCTACCAGTTCCTGGGTTAGCAGCAGGATGGCCCGCGTTCCCCCGAACGGCACGATCGCGTAATCCCGCCGGCTGCGAAGTCTCGCCAGCATGTCATGCAGGTCGGGTTGGTCGTCAAGGGCGAAGTCGATGCCGTCGACGTCCACCGGCGGCAACGTGGCGGCGGCGAGGGCCCCGCCTGCGTCAGTCACGACGAATCATTTCCGGCCGTCGACAGCGGATCGGGGAATCGGACCGTAGATCCGGGCATCAGCTTTTGCACCCGACCATGACATTCCACATCGACTCCGGGGACGTCGCGTGGGTCCACGCTGATGATCGCGCCCTTTCCACTGATCCGCACATGCAAGTGCAGACCACGGTAGTGGATCGGGAATGCCAGCACGCCAAGGGTTTCCGGCCAGTTCGGGGACAGGATGATGCGATTGGAGCGGGTCTCCAGCCCGGAGAAACACCGCTGCATGAGGTCCACGCTGCCGGCCATCGCAGCGAGGTGAACGCCTTCGGACGTGGTACCGCCCTGGATGTCGTCAATATCGGAGGTGAGAACCTGCTGGAAGAACTCCATCGCCCGCTCGCGGTTGCCCCGGGCAAGCACCCAGGTATGCACCACACCACTTAGCGTCGACCCGTGCGACGTGCGCGCCATGTAGTAGTCAACCGTCTTCGGGATCTGGTCGGGCATGAAGCGGTAGCCGAGCCGGTCGAGCAGCTCACGCAACTCATCCGACGACATCAGGTAGAGGAGCATCAGCGCATCGGCCTGCTTTGAAGCCTTGTAGCGGTTGATGTCGTCGTTCTCCGCTTCGAGGATGCGGTCGAGGCGCTGGATGTCGTCGTACTTCTTGCGGTAGCGGTCCCAGTCCAGCTCGTCCAGGTCGCCATATCCCTCGAACTGGCTGATGACGCCGTCGTGGAAGGGGACGAACATCCGTCGACTCACTTCCTCCCAGTGCGCCAGTTCGTCCTCGTGCAGTTCGAGCGTTTCCAGTAGGTCGAGCCGGTTCGGCAGCGGCAGCAATTGCAGCGCGTCGAAGGCCCGCATGATCACCCAGACCGCCATCACGTTGGTGTACGCGTTGTTGTCGATGCCGTCGTACGGCGCGTCCGGATAGCCTGAATGGAACTCGTCGGGCCCGATGACGCCGCGGATGCTGTAGCGGTCACGGTCTTCGTCGTACGTGGCCCTACTCACCCAGAAGCGCGCGATCTCCGCCAGCATCTCCGCGCCGTAGTCGATCAGGTACGCGAGGTCTCCGGTGACCTGGTAGAACTTCCACGCGTTATAGGCGACGGCGATGCCGATATGGTGCGCGCGAGCGCTCGAGTCAGGGTTCCACCGGCCGCTACGCGGATTGAGGTGTAACTTCTGGCTCTCCTCACGTCCGTCGCTGCCGGATTGCCACGGGAACATCGCACCGGAGTAGCCGGCCTCCCTGGCGGCGCGGCGCGCCTCCGGCAGGCGCCGGTAGCGGTATCCGAGCAGGGACCGGGTGACCATCGGCAGCCGCAAGTTGAGTACCGGGAAGATGAACAGTTCGTCCCAGAAGATGTGGCCGCGATATGCCTCGCCATGCAGTCCGCGAGCCGGCACCCCGACGTCGAGGTCCGAGCTGTTAGGTGAAACTGTCTGCAGCAGGTGCAGCAGATGCAGTCGCAGGATGCGCAATTCGTCTGTGTAACTGTCGAATTCGATGGACAGGCGCTCCCAGAGATGTACCCAGGTGCTCAGGTGCCCGTCGCGCAACTCGGCGAACCGGCCGAGTCGGCCGAGCCAGCGCTCGGCTTGGACCGCGGGCTCGGACGTCGCGACATCGCGCCCGGTGAACAGGGTCACGATCTTTTCCACCGTCAACGACTGGCCCGCTGACAGCTCGACGGCGATATCGTGACCGATTTCTGCGTCCCGGTCGACGAGCCGATAGCTGGCCCAGAGGGGAGTCTCGCCGCGCCATATGGTGCTCCGCGCCGCCAGGGCGATCGGAACGCGCGACTGGTTCGTCTGCACTGTCAGAAGCACCGAATTGTCGGAAATCTCCTGCTTATCCAGCAGCACGAGATGGTCGCCGGCCAGGTCCCGGTAGCGCTCGACCAGCGAGTTCCGCACGTTGCCGTCGAGCGTCGACCGAATCTCGATCGTCCCTGACCAGTCCTCGGCTGAGATCGTCGTCTGAAGCGCGCCGACATGGGGCATGTGCATCGCCGCGAATCGCTGCTGGGTGACCGAAGTCGTACGGCCCGCTTCGTCGACGAAGCGAAACTCCCGACTCAGTAACGCGCCGCGAAGATCGAGAGTCTGCCGGTAGGACAGCACTTCGACTTCGTCGATGTCGAACCAGCTGCCGCCTTCGATGCGGAAAGTCAGGGGAAGCCAGTTGGGCAGATTCACCAAGCTCTCGTTGTCGATCGCGGCACCCGATACGTCGTCGACAAGACGGTTGTAAATACCACCGGCATAGGTGCCCGGGTAGTGCACCTGCCCGGCCTTCGACTCCGGTGCAGCACCTCTTGTGGCGAAGTAGCCATTGCCCACCGTGCACAACGCCTCACGAAGCTTCTCGCTCTGCGGGTCGTACCCCTCGAAGGTGAAATCCCAAGCTTTGGAAGAAGTCTGGTGTTTGTAGGCGAGCCAATTCGACCCTCGCTCGACGAATTCCCTTACCTGACCGGGATTCTCGAGGGTGAAATAGGCGGCCGACCTGCGATCGCCATCCTCGCTGTGCCGCACCGCGATGCCGATGCCCTCGAATCGAACCGCATCGAAAGCGTCTTCGTCGGTGAGGTCGTCGCCGATGTAGATCGGCAGCAGGTCACCTTCAGCGTCGATGCGGTCACGAATCCAGGCCAGCGTCGTTCCTTTGTCCCAGTCGATGTCAGGCCGCAGCTCGATCACCTTTCGACCGTTGGTCACCCGTAGCCCGTCTCGCTGTCCGAGCCGGTGTACCGTCGCGCCGATCTCGCCGACGAACTCCGGTGCGACCTCGCGGTAGTGAACCGCGACGGCGAAGCGCTTGTGCTCCACTCGTACTCCGGGAATCTGCGCCAGGGCGTCGCGTAACTCGGCGGCCGCGCGCTCCAGGACCGGCACCGCGGCGGCGGCCGCTTCGTTCTGGTGATAGCTGCCGTCCGGTCCCGTCACCTCGAAGCCGTGGCTGCCCGCATACCAGATCCCGGGTGTGCTTACCCGGGATTTGATATCCGCAAGGTCGCGGCCGCTCAGTACGGCGACGGGGCACTGCGCCGCCAGCAGTTCCAGCGCCTCGGCCGCTCCGTCGACAAGCGTGGCCGCGCCGGGATCGGAAACGATCGGGGACAACGTTCCGTCGTAGTCGAAAAACAACGCCAGCTCACGCGCGCCTGCAACGCCGACCAGCTGACCGTAGGACTCCAGCGCATTGGGGATTTCCGACATACGCCTGTCACCCCTGCGAACCGCGACGTCGGCCAGGTCCGCGACCACGACGTCTGCACCACTCTGCAAGAGTTCGTCGGCGTGGCCCGTCCGGTCGACGCCGATCACCAGAGCGAATCCGCCGCTTCGGCCCGCACTCACGCCGGCGTCGGCGTCCTCGACGACGACGGACCGGTCCGGACGCACACCGAGCCGGCGCGTGGCCTCGAGCAGGACCGCGGGGTTGGGCTTGCCGGGCAGCCCGAGCTCGTCCGCAACGACACCGTCGATCCGGACCGGGAACAGGTCACCGACCCCGGCAGCTTTCAACACCTGTTCGCAGTTGCGGCTGGACGAGTAGAGGGCCGTTGCGACTTCGATGTCTTGCAGCTTTCGCACCAGGTCGACCGTTGACTCGAACAGCGGAACACCGTCGGCCAGCAGATCCAGAAACAGCTGCTGCTTGCGATTGCCCAACCCACACACCGAGTCATCGCCGCTGTCCGATGGCAGGCCGCGCTGCAACGAGATCCCCCGGGACGCGAGGAAGTCGGTGACACCGTCATAGCGGGGTTTGCCGTCCACGAGACGCCGGTAGTCGTCGTCGGTGAAGGGGGTGTGGTCCTCGCCTTCGTGTGCAGGCCGTCGTGCCAGGAAGTCGTCGAACAGCTTTTTCCATGCCGCCGCGTGAATAGACGCGGTATCGGTCACCACACCGTCGAGGTCGAAGATCACTGCGTCGTGGTAACGCGGGTCGATGGTGACCGGCAGCTTCATGGTGAGACGTTCCTTGCTGTGAGCAGTTGGATCGCTGCGCGGCGATTGAGAATCTGCGGTCCTCATACTGGTGGCAGCGCCGGGGCCAGTCAACGGCCTGTTGTCGGTGAGGGTCCTATGGCCATCTGGCCGGTGACCAAAGACCGCGGCCGGCGACCCGCCCGGCTACCAGAAGGGGTGCGAAAGGTCCGGCACCATAACCAATCCCGCCATCCCGCTCATGCGGTCCGGCGCGCTGTGGTTACCGCATCGCCGCCGAGCCGCGTGAGCCGCAAGTCGGTGACCGTGGTGAACGCGTTGCCGAGCCGGTTGGTCACGAAGGCGATCGACAGCCCGGTCTCGGGGTCGGCAAACGCGCCCGAACCGCCGAACCCGTAGGCGCCGATCGACCGCAGCGGCTGGTCCCGCAACCCCACCCATCCCGGGTGGTAGCCGAGCCGCCAGTTCGGCCGGATCCCCAGCACGTAGTCGCGACGACGGGTCTGCACCTCGAGCAACTGTTCGACGGTCTCCGCTCTGAGGAACCGGACTCCGTCCACCACACCGCCATTGGCCAGCGCCCCGTACATCTTCGCCAGTGCGTCGGCACTGAAGACCCCGTTCCAGCCGGGCATCACCGCGTCGTGCGCCGACGGGCTGCGCGCCAGCTCGTCAAAGCCCTCCGGCATGCCCGCCTCGGCTGCTCCGCGAAGGCCCGGCAGCCGAGACAGCACCGTGCCCGTCAGGGCCCATGGTGCCGGCGTCGGGTTGATCTTCGGGAACACCCGCGCGATGCGATGCCGCTGCTCCGGCGGCACATAAAACCAGAGTTCACGCACTCCCAGCGGGCCGGCGACCTCCTGCTCCAGCAATTCGGTGAACGGCATGCCGGAGACGCGCACAGCGACCTCGGCCAACAGGTTTCCGTAGGTGACGGCGTGATAGCCCGGCCCGGACAGCCGCCGCGGGTCCGGCCTTGCCGCCGCCAGGGCCGTCGCCACAGCCTGCGAGTCGAGCAGTCCCAGCCGCCCGGGTACCAGCCCGCGCGACCGATGCAGACCCGCACGGTGCGACATCAGCTCCCGGACGGTGATGGCTTCCTTTCCGGCCGAACCGAATTCGGGCCAGTACTTCGCGACCGGATCGTCGTAGTCGACGAGTCCCCGGTCGGCGAGCCGGTGCAGAAGAGTACTGGCGACCCCCTTGCCGGTGGAGAAGGACAGCGACACCGTGTCGTGCGCCCAGTACCTGTCGCGCGCCGCCCACCCTGCCCAGATGTCGAGGACCCGCTCACCGTGCAGATAGGCGGCCAGGGCGCCGCCGCCCTGCGCGGGGCTGCCGAACATCGCGAAGAATCGATCGGCGACCGGCCGGAACCGCGGGTCGATCGACATCAGCGTCGTCGACTGTCCGCGGTCGACTGCGGGCGCGGGCGCCAATACCGATTCGAAACTCATCACAGCACCCCCACTGCGGTCTCCAACTCGACCAGAGACTGCTCGGTCAGAGGAACCAACGTGTCGATGTCTGGCAGCACTTCCCGACCCGCCACATAACCGAATCCGACGCGGTCGGCGTACGAGCACACCGTGACGTTCAGAGCCTGGCCGTCGAAGGCGACCGATATCGGATAAATCTCGTCCACATGGGCTCCGTTCCAGTACATCTCGGCCTTCGGTCCGGGAACGTTGGAGAACGGCAGGTTGTACCCGGCGCGCAGTCTCGGGGCGAACGGGAACATCGGCAGCAGTATCGTCGGCGCGATGCTCGGCGCGACCAACAACATGGACGCTCCCGACCCCCGAATCGCCACCTGGTGCTTTCCCTCCGCCATCGCCGCGTGAATCAGAGCCAGCCGTTCTGCCGGGTCGATCAGGTCGGTGCCCAGGGGGCACAGGACTGCGCCGAACAGATTGGCGTGCCCGTCGTCGGCCTCATGCTCGCGCCCCCGCACCGTTATCGGGCAGAGCGCCACCAGCGACTTCTTGGGCAGCTCATCGTGTGCGATGAACCAGCTGCGCAGCGTGCCGGCCAGGACCGCAGTGAGCACGTCATTGCCGGTCACTCCGGCCGCTTTCTGCACGGCCCGTATCCGGGCCTTGGGCCAACTGCCCGCCGCGAAGGTGCGTCCCCGGCCGACTGGGCCGTTGAAGCGAGTGAAAGGGGCGTTATAGGGCAGCGGGGCCGTCTTCGTGGTCAGGCTCCTCACCAGGTTCGACACCTCGCCCGCGGCCACCTGTCGGGTGAGGTCCACGCCCGACAGGGCGGCACCTACCAGCGAGCGGATCAGCGGGAACGGGTTCGGGAGGAGCCCGTGCGCCGCACCGGTGTGATCGTGCGGTTCCGCCGGCCGCGCCGCGTAGAAATGTCCCATCGATCGGCGTTTGGGGTCGGTGGTGAGCGTATCGGCGATCATCTGCAAACCGGCCACGCCGTCGACCAAGGTGTGGTGCACCTTCATGTAGAAGGCGAATCGAGCATCCTCGAGACCGTCGATCAGATAGAACTTCCACATCGGTCGGGAGCGGTCGAGTTGCTCGGCATGCAGCTCACTCACCAACTTCCACAGCTCACTCTTGCCGGCGCCCGACGGCAGTGTCCTGCGCTCGACGTGCTGACGCCGGTCCACGTGTTCGACATTTCGCCAGACCCACACGCCCCCGGTGTCGAGGCCACGATGGGGGTGTCGCAGAAGTCGGGGATCCAGTTTGCTGCTGGCGACCAGCCCATCGCGATACAGTTTGTCGACATACCTCCGACCCGCCTTCGCGGGCGGGGACAGGATCAGCACAGCGCCGACGTGCAGCGGTTTGGACAGCAACTCCCCCGTCATCATTGCCACGTCCAACGGATCCATCAGATCCAAGGCTCAGACCTCAATCTCATCAATGCGAGTCGGACCGAACTAGCTCTGACTGCAGCGTCCTTGACCAGGTGTGTTCGTACTACGGTTTCGCCCATTAATGGGCCTTCTGGGGTGCAGGTTCGGGACTTTCGACCCTGGGGTTGCCCGTCTCCCCCTGAAGCCGTCACAAGTGTCTGCTCACAGCACGGTCAGCGGCAGCGACAGTCGCTGTTCGAACTGGAATGTCGATCCGCCGCTGACCTTGGCCACCGACACTTCCGGCAGTTCCTTTGCGGCAGTCTCTGTTTGGACCAGCTCGGCGGTCCACTCGGTGTCGGTTCCAGTGATCTGCACCTCGATGTGCGGGTCGACCGCCGTGGCGATCGCCTGCAGCGGCTGCGGCGAGGCCGGCGTGCACAGGGAGATCCAGGCGCGGTCGTCATGGGCCGCAGAATGGCGCACGTGCAGCCTGCCCCCGTCGGCCTCGGCGCGGACGTACCCGGCCGGGTTCAGCAGCGGGTGCAGTTCGAGCACCCGCAATACGCCTGCACCACCGCCGGGCAGCGCCAGCGCGCGATGAATCCGACCGGCGGCCAGTCCGGCCAGACCGATCAGCTGACGGGTGGCAATGGAGTCGGCCAACTCCGCGTCAGTTCCGGTTCGCGCCCGCACCGCGATCGCGAATGCCAGGTAGAGCAGATGCATCTGCAGGCAGACCTCATCGGCGATCCGCACCAGCGCCGAATGCGAGAATGCGCCGAAGTCGAGGTCACTGAGCAGGGCACCCGAGTAGTCCGCGAGCCCCTCGTCATCACCGTCGATGGATTCCAGTTCCCATGTCGCAGCACGGGTTTGGCGCACCGTGTCCAGGGCGGGGATTCCCGTGACTGCTGGGTAAGACTCGTCGATGATCACCGTCCAGGCGCAGTGCGGTTGGCGGTCGGCGGGCACCCGGGGCGGGCGATGGATGGGACGCACCTGTGCGTGCGGATTGGTTGCCACGGCGGTGGCGTCGAAGGTCGGGTCCTCGATGGTGTGGCACATTCCGCGGATGTAGTCGGGGCCCATCGGCTCCACATCGAGCAACGCCCCACAGTGATCGAGGTGGAATTCGCCGTGCCATCGGTCGTGCACCGTGTACCGGAAATCCATGAACTGCGGCGGTGCGCCGATGTCGAGCTGAAGTCCCTTGAAGATGGTGATGACGTCGTTGCCCTCGTACTTCAATGCCTCTTGCATGCGCTTGGTGTAGACGGGACTGGCGGCCGCCCACTCCTCGATCGCTATCTGCAGCATCTCTTCGCGGCCGAACGCCTGGATGCACCAGGCCATCCCGGACCGGTCGATCAGCTGTCCGATCAGCAGCAGTTCGGGCACCAGGACGGCCAGCTCATCGCGCGACAGCCAGGCGTACCGGCTCCGGGGTTCGCTCACATTCGGAACATAGTCAGCTCAGTGTTGCAAAGCCAACGTTCGGGAACAGCCCTGGCTGGCGCCGACGGCGATGTGCTGCAATGGCCAGGTGGGTGATACCGAAGCCATCGAGGCCATCAAGCAAGTCAAGTACCGCTACCTGCGTGCGCTGGACACCAAGCACTGGGACGAATTCGCCGACACGTTGACCGAGGACATCCAAGGCGACTACGGGTCGTCGGTCGGCGAGGAGTTGCACTTCACCAACCGCGCCGACCTGGTGGACTACATGCGCTCGTCCCTCGGCCCCGGTGTCATCACCGAACACCGCGTGACGCATCCCGAGATCACCGTCGACGGCGACGAAGCCTCGGCCACCTGGTATCTGCAGGATCGGGTGATCGTGGCCGAGTACAACTTCATGCTCATCGGCGCGGCGTTCTATCACGACCGGTACCGTCGGACCGCCGACGGCTGGAAGATCAGCTCCACCGGCTACGACCGAACCTACGAGGCCACCATGTCGTTGGAGGGCATCGGCTTCAAGGTGAAGCCGGGTCGGGCTTTGGCCTGACTACTGCGCGATTGCGATCAGCGCTCCGGGCTGCAGCCACCGGATGATCTTGACCAGCGTGTCGTCGTCGATTGCCACGCATC
>CAZDYH010000051.1:12557-17351 GCA_964509355.1 uncultured Mycobacterium sp. | reverse complement strand
GGGGCGCTCGCCGCCGCGGGCGTACTGGGCGTGGCCGCGGTGGGCTACGTCGGCCTGGTCGCGATGGTGACCGGGTTCATCTCTCCCGCCTTGCCCATTTCCGACCCGCTCGCCGGCACACCCGTGTTGATCACCACGGTCGCTGTCGTACTGGCCGCCGTCGCCGGGATACGGCACTGGTCGGTTTCCGGACCCGCCGCATCGATTCACAAGACGATCTACGCGCTGGCGCTGAGCGCCGGACATGTGCACGCACCCCCGCCCCGGATAGGAGTACAGCCATGACCCAGACACCGGTCCTCGACTCGCCTGCAGTTGCCCCGATACCGATGCTCGCTCCGGCTACGGGGACGCTGGATGAGCGCCGGGCCCGGCTACGCAACGACGTCGTTCTGGCCGCGCGGATGCTGCCGGTGCACTACCCGTTGGAGACGTTCATCGCGGTAAACCCACTCGGCGGGCTCGAAGATCAGCCGTTCGATGAGGCCCTGCGCCGTGCCGGTGACCTCTACGGGGCGCGCGGCACCCTGACCGAGGCGGCGTTTCGCGCCGCCTACGGCAGTGGGCGGGTGACCGACGCCGACCTCGACGCCGTGCTGGCCTGCCGTTACCCGAACACTGTCGCGGGGGCACCGCTGCGGCTGGGGGCGCACTTGGTGACACCCGCGGCGGTGCTGCGTACCGATCTGTTGCACGGCGCCCCCGCGCCTGATCCGGCCCGTCGTGACCGGGTGCACAGCGAACACTCCGCACCCGCTGTGACTGCGGAGGTGGACGCCCAGACCGGTAAGTGGTGTGCGGCGTTCCTGGCCGCCGGCAGCGCGGCGTGGCCGATGCCCGGGTGGCGCGACGGTTTCTACCCCGCGTGGCGGGCCCTGGCCGGCCGGGACCGCAGCCTGTCCCGCTCGGCGCGGACCGCGCTGCGTTCCCTGCCCGAACGCGCCGACGACGCCGTCCTCCAGGCACTGCACCTGCTCGGCATCGAACCCGGCGGACACCGCGCATACCTACAGGCCCATCTGACCCGGCTACCGGGATGGGCGGCGCACATGCGGTGGCGCAGCGAGCAGCGGGCAGGGGAAGACCTGCTGGCCTACCTCGCGGTCCGACTCACCTACGAGGCGTTGCTGCTACCCGCCGGGGACTTACTCGAGAACCCCGCACCGCAGCGGCCCGCCCGGCAATCCCCATCGCCGCTGGACCGCGCCGACACGGTGCTCGAAGCCCTGGGCGTGACCGGTAGCGATACGACCATGCGGGCCGGGGTGGCCGCGGTGCTGTCAGCAATGCCGGTCACCGAACGGGGCGTGGTGTGGTTGGCGGCCTACGAGACGAGTTACCGCGACGCATTGCTCGCCGCGCTGGACCGGCCGGGACCGGCGCAGACCAGTGCGCGCCCCGATGCGCAGGTGGTGTGCTGCATCGATGCGCGGTCGGAAGGGTTGCGCCGACACCTCGAAACCCACCCCGGCTACGACACGCTGGGCTTCGCCGGATTCTTCGCCGTGGCGATCCGCTTCACCGACCTCGCCGGCGGCGCGGCCAGCGACCTGTGCCCCGTGCTGCTGAACCCCACCCACACCGTCACCGAACAACCCACACCAGGCGGGAAAACCGCCGCAGCGCGACGGTTGGCCGGCCTGCGCGCGTTGGCCGGTGCCGAGGCAGCCTTCCACGGCGCCAAGGACAACCCGATGGGACCGTTCGTCCTGGCCGAAGCCGCCGGATGGGCGGCCGCACCGCTGGCCGCAGCGAAAACCCTCGCCCCCCGATCCAGCGGGGCCTTACGCCGGCGGCTGCACACCCGCACCGCCCCACCCGCACCCAGCCAGGTCGACCTGCACGACGGGTTCCCGCCACCGGAACGGGTGCTCTTCGCGCAGGTCGCGTTGACCACCATGGGTCTAACCGACCGGTTCGCCCGGCTGGTCGTGCTGTGCGGGCACGGCAGCCGCACCGAGAACAACCCCTACCAGGCCGCACTGGACTGCGGCGCCTGCGGCGGTCACCGCGGCGGTCCCAACGCCCGCACCGCCGCAGCGATACTCAACGATCCGAGCGTGCGCACCGGCCTGCGCGAACGTGATATCGACATTCCCGCCGACACCTGGTTCGTCGCCGCCGAACACGACACCGCCACCGACACTGTCACCCTGCTGGACCGCCACCTGATCCCGGCCAGCCACCACGACGACACCGACCGAGTCGGCGCCGCCCTGGCCGCCGCGGGCGACGCACTGGCCGCCGAACGCTGTGCCGCCCTGCCCGGCGCCCCGGGCAGGACCGGATCCTCGGCTCGCGCAGCGGCGCGACATGTCGCCGCCCGCAGCACCGACTGGGCGCAGGTCTACCCGGAATGGGGACTGGCCGGAAACGCCGCCTTCATCGTCGGACCACGCAGCCTCACCAAAGGAGTCAACCTGCACCGGCGCGCGTTCCTGCATTCCTATGAACCCGACCTCGACCCCGACGGAACCGCGCTGGAAACGATCCTGACCGCCCCCCTGGTGGTGGCCCAGTGGATCAACTGCCAGTACTACTTCTCCACCGTCGCCCCCGAGGTGTTCGGCGCCGGAACCAAGACCATCCACAACGTGATCGGCGGAGTCGGCGTCCTCGCCGGCCACAACGGAGACCTGCAACTCGGGCTGCCCTGGCAATCAGTCGCCGACGGAGACCGGATCGTGCACGAACCGATGCGGCTGCTCGCGGTCGTGCAGGCACCCGCGGAACGGATCGAAACGATCATCGGCCGCAACCCGATCCTGCAGCGCCTGTTCGGCAACGACTGGGTCGGACTCGCAGCCCGCGAACACCCCACGCTCCCATGGCAGCGCTACACCCGACGCGGTTGGCAACCCTGGACCACCCCCGAGAGGACACCATGACCCGCGCAGAGTTGACCAAGATGACCAAAGTCGAAGTGGTCGTCACCGGCACCGACGCCCCGGCGGTGCGCGACCTGTTCCACAGCGTCGGCGCCACCGGCTACACCAGCCTGTCCGGCGTCTCCGGCCTCGGCCACCACGGCTACCACCAGGGACGACTGTTCTTCAACCAGCAGGCCACGCTCGAACTGCTCATCACCGTCGTCCCCGACAACAAACTCGATGCATTGCTCGCCGGGCTCCGACCGTTTCTCGAGGCCTCCCCCGGGGTGCTGTTCGTCACCGACGCCTACGTCAGCCGGCCCGACTACTTCACCTAACCTCCGGAAGGACAGACGCATGACCGATAACACCAGAGGCACGGACCTGCTTCACGGGCCCCGCCAAGCCCTCACACCGAATTCGCTCAATGCAGCCGAGGACGGAGAAGGAAAGGTGCCCAACATGTCCAAGACCGAGAACGCCTGGCAAGCCTTGCGGACCGGCAACGAGCGCTTCGTCGCCGGCACACCGCGGTCCCCCGATCACACCTCGCCCAGTCGACTCGCCGTCGCTGTCGACGAGCGTCCTCCGGTCGCCGTGGTGTTCGGCTGCGCAGAGTCGTCCGCGACAGCGGAAATGGTTTTCGATCAAGATGACGGCCAGGTGCTGGTCATATCCACCTTGGGCCACGCCACCGGCGATGCAGTACTGGGTTCGCTCGAGTACGCCGTGCAGATCCTGGACGTGCCGTTGGTTGTGGTGCTCGGCCACGACCACTGCTGCGCCGTGCAATCGATCCTGGAGGCCCGCCATGTGGTGAGCACCGGGATGTCACTGATCCAACGGTCCCCGGTCATCGCAGCGAAAGTGCACGACGGTAGCTGCGCGGTCGCCTTCGCGACTTACGACTCCACCGACGGACACGTTCATCTGCATGGCTCGATCGGGAACATCGATGAGCTGTGCTGAGCCCGGACGGATTCGCCGCACCCGAACCCGCCTGGCATTCGCGGGAAAAGCTGTCAAGGTGATACAACCTCGCTGGAAAGAGTGAGGCCCGGGTTCGTCTGCGTTCACCGATGGGAGCTGACATGAGTAGAGGTCCGATCAAGATCCTGGTCGCGGTGACGTATCTGTTGATGGTGGCGGTCAACGTGCTGGCGAGCACACTGCCGATCAACGGGGTCCAGACCGGAGACGTCGCGGACTCCTACCCGAATCTGTTCACACCGGCGGGCGTGACCTTCTCCATCTGGGGAGTTATCTACCTGCTGCTGGCATTGCACGTGCTCTATCAGCTCGGCCTGTTCCAAGCGTCGGACGGGGACCGCGGTCACCAGGCACTGCTGAACAAGGTGGGCCTGTACTTCTCGATTTCATCGCTGGCCAACACCGTGTGGGTGTTCGCGTGGCACTACGACCAGATCGCGGTCGCAGCCGTGCTCATCACGGTGATCCTGGTCTGCTTGATCGCCATCACCCGGACGGTTCTGGCCGCGAACCCGACGACGCGGGACCGGTTGTTCGTGGGCCTGCCGTTCAGCGTCTACTTCGGGTGGATCACCGTCGCTACGGTCGCAAACATCACGGTGCTGCTGGTCAGCCTCGGCTGGGACGGCTTCGGACTGGCGGAGTCCACCTGGGCCGTCGTCATCATCCTGGTGGCCATGGCGATCGGGACGGCGACGATGTTGCGCAACCGCGACGTCGCCTATGGGCTTGTGCTCATCTGGGCCTACATCGGCATCCTGATCAAGCACACCTCCGACGACGGCTTCGCCGGCAAGTACTCCACGGTGATCGGAACCGTGATTGCGTGCCTCGTTGTTTTCCTCGCCGCGGAGGCCCTGATCCTGGTCCGCCGCCGCAGCAGCCCGGCGCTCGCCGCGGAAGCGCATATCGGCTGAGGTCGGCGGGCGGTTGG
>CAZDYH010000051.1:10386-12457 GCA_964509355.1 uncultured Mycobacterium sp. | reverse complement strand
TGGCAGACAAGACGAATACTTCCCAGGGCACCGGAGCGGCCCCCACCGCGGACAGTCCGGCCGCCATCCGCAACGTGGTGCTGGTCGGCCCGTCGGGTGCCGGCAAGACCACACTCGTCGAGGCCCTGCTGGTCGCCTCCGGGGTGCTCTCCAGACCCGGCTCGGTCGTACACGGCACGACGGTCTGCGACTACGACGAGGCGGAGATCCGGCAGCAGCGTTCGGTCGGACTCGCTCTGGCTCCCCTGCCGCACAATGGCATCAAGGTCAACCTGATCGACACGCCCGGGTACGCCGACTTCGTGGGCGAGCTCCGGGCCGGACTGAGAGCAGCAGATTGCGCCCTCTTCGTGATCTCGGCGAACGAGGGTGTCGACGAGCCGACCAAGTCCCTCTGGCGGGAGTGCGACCAGGTCGCCATGCCGCGAGCCGTGGTGATCACCAAGCTCGACCACGCCCGGGCGAACTACGAGAACGCGCTCGCCGCGGCGCAGGACGCCTTCGGCGACAAGGTTCTGCCGCTCTATCTGCCCGCTGGTGACGGGTTGATCGGGCTGCTCTCCCAGATGCACCACGAGTACGCCGGCGGCAGGCGGAACACACACGCGCCGGACCCGTCGTACGCCGATCAGATCGAGGAACGGCGCGGCACCCTGATCGAAGGGATCATCGAGGAGTCCGAGGACGAGTCCCTGATGGAGCGTTATCTCGGTGGCGAGGCGATCGACCAGACGGTGCTGATCGACGATCTGGAGAAAGCGGTTGCCCGCGGATCCTTCTTCCCGGTCATCCCGGTGTGCAGCGGCACCGGCGTCGGCACGCTGGAACTGCTGGAGGTCGCCACCAAGGGATTCCCGTCTCCCCTCGAGCACCAGATGCCGGAGCTCTTCACGCCGCACGGCGTACCGCGCAAGAACCTCACCTGCGACCCGGACGGACCGTTGCTCGCCGAGGTGGTGAAGACGACGTCGGACCCGTACGTCGGCAGGGTCAGCCTGGTCCGGGTGTTCTCCGGGAACATCAGGCCCGACACGACGGTTCATGTGTCGGGCCATTTCACGTCCTTCTTCGGTGCTGCGAACACCCATGCGGACCACGACGAGGACGAACGGGTCGGAACTCTGTCGTTCCCGCTCGGTAAACAGCAGCGACCCGCGTCCGCCGTGGTGGCGGGCGACCTCTGCGCCATCGGCCGGCTGACCCGGGCCGAAACCGGGGACACCCTCTCCGACAAGTCCGAACCACTCCTGCTCAAGCCCTGGACAATGCCGGAGCCGCTGCTGCCGGTCGCAGTACAGGCTCATGCCAAGACGGACGAGGACAAGCTGTCCGTCGGGTTGCAGCGGTTGGCCGCGGAGGATCCGACGCTGCGGATCGAGCAGAACCCGGAAACCCACCAGATCGTGCTCTGGTGCATGGGCGAGGCGCACTCGGACGTCGTACTCGACGCGCTGGCCAACCGGTACGGCGTGACCGTGGACCCGGTGGAACTACGCGTGCCACTGCGGGAGACGTTCGGCGGCAAGGCGAAGGGGCATGGCCGGCACGTGAAGCAGTCCGGCGGACACGGCCAGTACGCCGTCTGCGATATCGAAGTGGAACCGCTGCCGGAGGGCTCGGAGTTCGAGTTCGTCGACAAGGTGGTCGGCGGCGCGGTGCCGAGGCAGTTCATCCCGAGCGTGGAGAAGGGGGTCCGCGCGCAGATGGCGAAGGGAGTCAACGCCGGCTACCCGGTGGTCAACATCCGGGTCACCCTGCTCGACGGCAAGGCTCACAGTGTCGACTCGTCAGACTTCGCATTCCAGATGGCGGGTGCGCTGGCGCTGCGCGAGGCGGCGTCAGCGACCAAGGTGGACCTGCTCGAGCCGGTGGACCTGGTCTCGGTGCTGGTGCCGGACCACCTCGTCGGCGCGGTGATGAGCGACCTATCCGGCCGTCGCGGCCGCCTTCTCGGCACCGACAAGGTCAGCGACGACCGCACCCTGGTGAAAGCCGAGGTACCCCAGGTCGAGATCAGCCGTTACGCCATCGACCTGCGCTCGCTCTCGCACGGCGCCGCATCCTTCACCCG
>CAZDYH010000051.1:8111-10286 GCA_964509355.1 uncultured Mycobacterium sp. | reverse complement strand
CCGTACTACGATCCGACGCCCAATGTCGCGGTGTGTGCCAATGTCGGCCGGCGGGTCAGTGTCAGCGGCTGCGTCTAGTGCGAGCCCTCCGCTGAGCCGACTGACGATCGAGCCGGTCCGCTCGGCCGGCTGACCGTTTACCGCCGAGAGTGCTGTCGCTCAGCCGGGAGACCGGCCAGGACGTGCTGGGCCCCGACGGGCGGGTGCTCGGCCGACTCGCCGATCTGACCGTCCGCCTCGGCGAGCAGACCGGCCCGCACCTGGTCGAGCGGCTCCTCGTGCAGCGCCATCGCGCGCCGGACCTGCTGATGCCGTGGGCAGCGATCGAGAGCTTCGAGCACACCGGTGTCCTGGTACGCGGCACCGATGACCCGACCACATTCGCGATCACCTCGACCACCGATGCGCTTGGTGACGACGAGATCCTGCTGGTGCGCGACGTGCTCGACACTCAGATCATCGACGTCGTCGGCCAGCGACTCGCACGGGTCGCCGACGTGGTCCTCACCCGCACCGCCGGCGACCGGCTCGAACTGGTCGGTGTCGAGGTCGGCTTCGGCGGGGTGCTCCGGCGGCTCGGCCTGCACCGACTGGCGGCCCGCGCCGGCGAGGACGTCGTCGCGTGGACCGACCTGCACCTGACCTCCGAGCGGGGTCATGCCGTGCAGCTCGCCACCTCACGGTCGGCCGTGCACCATCTGGACGCGGCCGGGCTCGCTGCGCTGGTCAGCCGGCTCGACACCGAGTCGGCCGCCGAGGTCCTCGCCACCAGGGGCTTTCGCATCGCCGCCGACGTGGTCCGCGCCGCCCATCCGGTCATCGGCGAGCGCGTCCTCCGGGCGATGCCCGACGCCGATGCGGCAGAAATCGTGGCCGCGATGCCCGCCGAGCACGCAACCCGATGGCGGGCCCGCCTCGCGCACGCTCCTGCACTTCTGGAACGACGCTTCATTCGCTCCCGAGTGTGGCCCCGTCGCCGTCACACGCCGGCCCGCGGCAGGGGCACCACGCCGTGAGGCGGCGCGGGCGCAAGTGGCCCGCCCTCGGTGGGCTGCTGGCGGTGGCCGGTCCGGGGTTGCTCGCCGGCCTCTCCGATGACGACCCGGCCGGCATCACGACTTACTCGGTGCTCGGCGCGAACCACGGTTACCAACTGTTGTGGGTACTACTGCTCTCCACCGTCGCCCTCGTGCTTTTCCACGGACTGGCGGTGCGCATGGGTGTGGTCACCGGACAGGGTCTCATCGGCCTCGTGCGTCAGCGCTACGGCGTGCGGTTGGGCGGCGCCGTGCTGGCCGCGCTCGTGGTCGCCAACCTCGGCACGACCTGTGCCGAGTTCGCCGGAATCGCTGCCGGGTTCGAGCTGTTCGGGATCAACCGCTACGCGAGCGTCCCCGCAGCGGCGGTGATCGTCTCGCTGCTGGTACTACGCGGCAGCTTCCACCGCGTCGAGCACTTCCTGCTACTGCTGTCGACGGTGTTCCTGGCATACGTCGCGTCCGGCGTGCTGGCCCACCCGGATTGGGGGGCTGCGGCGCACGGCCTACTGGTGCCCAGTGTGCCCGCCAACAGCGAGGCCATCGCCATCGTCACCGCCACCGTCGGCACCACGCTCGCCCCGTGGGGCCTCTCCTTCATCCAGTCCTACGCGGTCGACAAGAAGCTGCGGACCGAGGACCTCCCCCTCGAGCGGGTCGACGTGGTCACCGGTGCCGTGCTCACCGGCGTCATCGGGTTCTTCGTGGTAGTCGCCTGTGCCGCGACACTCCACCGCGATGGCCGCTCCATCCGGGATGCTGCCGACGCCGCTGTGGCTCTCGAACCCCTCGCCGGCGGAGCGGCCGCGACATTGTTCGCCGTGGGCCTGATCGGGGCGGCCTTCCTGGCTGCCTCCATTTTGCCGCTCTCGACGGCCTACTCGGTGTGCGAGTACGCAGGCGTCGAAGCAGCCATAGACGACCCCTACCGCGAAGCCAGAACCTTCTACCTGACGTTCGGTATGGTCACGCTCCTCGGCGCGCTCGCCGTACTCATCCCGAACGTCCCGCTGGTGACGATCCTGGTGGCCAGCCAGGTGCTCAACGCCGTACTGCTGGTGCCGCTGCTGTTTGCGATGATCGGCATCGGGCGCGACCGCGACCTCATGGGCCGCTTCACCATCGGCCGGGCCAGCAC
>CAZDYH010000051.1:4593-8011 GCA_964509355.1 uncultured Mycobacterium sp. | reverse complement strand
TGGGTGCAGCGGAACACCGCTATCGTTCTTTCCTCATCGTTGTTCACGGTGGCCTCCCAGACCTGCGTTCGGCGCCCGGCGTGCCTCAGGGTCGCTGTGGTTGTGACCATCCCGGACCGCGCGGTGCCGAGGTAGTTGCTGTTGAGTTCGAGGGTCGTGAACCCTGCCGCGCCTGCCGGCAATGCGAGCCGGGCGCCGATCCCGCATGCCGTGTCGGCGAGTGCGACGACGGTTGCCGCATGCAGATATCCGTTCGGTGCCAACAACTCGTCGCGGATCATCAGCTCTGCTATCACTGATGTCGGCGACGCGGCGAGGATCCGCATACCGAGCAGTCCGGGCAATCGGCCCTCGAGCATGTCCGTCATCTCCTCGGCGAGAGGCCGGACGGAGCCGATCGGGGTGTCACGCGGACGACCGCCGGCCCCGGAACCCGAGTCCCCCGTTGTGGTTTCGCCGCGGCGGTGCCGCGGTGGCATCGGACTCAACGCAACCGCCTCACCACCAGGGCAGCGCCAAGCCCGAGCGCGGCGGGAATGGCGATCAGCGCGTGCTCGCCGTCAGTTCGGGCCAGGTGGTCTAACGCGTTGACGAGGAGCATGCCGCCGCTGGCTCCGAGCGGGTGGCCGGTGGCCAGCGATCCGCCAACCGGATTGACCCGCTCGGGGTCGAGGTCGAGCTCGCGGATCATCACCAACGGCGACGTCGCGAACGATTCGTTTGCCTCGATCACATCCAAGTGCGCCGCGCTGATTTCCGCATTGGCCAGGGCGCGCCGAGACGCGACGACCGATGCCGTCAGCAGTGGTGAGCGGACTGCAGCCTGTGCCACACCCACGACCTGCGCCAGCGGTGCCCGGCCAAGTCGGGTTGCCGCGGCCCGAGAACCCAGAGTCGCCGCGGCAGCGCCGTCCGCGAGCGCAGGAGCGGTCGCAATGGTGTGCAGCCCGCCGTCGGGACGAGCCGAGCCGGGCAGTCGCCGTGCCACCAGGTCCCAGGACGGATCGTCACCGAAGAGCGGCGGGAGCCCGGCCAGCGTCGCAAGGTCGGTGCCGGCACGCGCTCCCTCGTCGGCATCGAGAATCGCCACCGAGCCGGACACGACAGGCACGATCGATTCGCTCCTCGGCGCTGCGGCTGCGCGACGGTGAGATCTGACCGCATAGCTGTCAAGGTCCTGCCGGGTGATCCCGTACTCCGCTGCCGTGAGGTCCGCAGACACCCCGATCGTGACGTAGCCCGTGCTGTCCCGCAGCGCCTCGTCGGAGGTGAAGGCCGGTCGGTCGGAGAGCATTGGCACCCGCGACATCGACTCGACCCCGCCGGCGACGACGACGTCAGCCACGCCGGAGGCCACCGCGGCCGCGGCAGTTTCGATGGCAGCGAGTCCCGAGCAACACAGCCGGGAGACAGTGCCACCGGGTACCGCGTCGGGCCAGCCGGCCCACAGAGCGGAAGCACGGGCGATGTTTCCACCTTGCTCGCCAACAGCAGTGCTGGTGCCGATCAGCATATCGTCGACCGTGTCCGCCGGCAGTCCACGCTGCTCGAGTGCGACGAGCAGTTGAGCAAGCAATTCGTGCGCGGCAACGTGCGCAAGGGTTCCGCCCTGCCGCCGGACGCGGCCCTTCGGAGTGCGGACCGCATCGTAGATGAACACGTCGGATGTGAACTGCGGCATGTGTTTACACCTGCACCTGTCTGCGGTCCTGGACCACCCGGAATCGTCCGGCGATGAAGGACTCGTCGGTCAGGGTGGCATTGCCCGCAGGAGTGAGCCCGGTGACGTGGTAGTCGCTGTACGCGGCGGCGTACTGCATGGGCATCGATGACACCAGGTTCGCCGAAAGCGAGGCCCCGGCGTCGGCGTAGGCGTCGGCCACCTCGTCGACAACGGCGTCGTCGGTGCAGTAGAGGTAGGAACTGATGGCACCGTGATCGCGGACGGTAGCGGTCGCATGCTCCACCGCGGCCGCTCGGTCGGCACAGTCCACGATGAAGGCGACCGGACCGAACTGCTCCCCGTCGGGAGGGAGTACTCCCCGTCGCGGATCGACGCGTATCACCGCCGGGGTGACCACCCGGGCCTGCGGGTAATCCGGATGAGCGTAGGGCCGGGGCGGGCGGACCAGTGTCCCCGTCGATGCCGCCGCCGCGGCGAGGGCGGTGACCGACTCCAGGGTGCCCTCGGACTGCAGTGCACCGCAGACTGCCGCGGCCCGTCGGGGTGCGTCGGCGATGTCGTCGATGGCAGCGACCAGCGCCGCCACTGCGTCATCGCGGCTGACCACGCCCTGGTCCGTGCGCAGACCGGCGTCCGGGATGTAGATGTTCTGCGGAGTGGTGCACATCTGACCACTGAACAGGGCCAAGCCACCGGCGAGGGATCGCATCGTCGCGGCCAGGTCGAAGACCGAATCCAGAATCACCGTGTTGACGCCCGCGGTCTCGGTGAAGACGAGCGTGCCCGGGGTGTTGTGCTCCAGCCACCGCCCGAATACGGGGCTGCCGGTGAAATCGACGATGCGCACCGCCGGATCGGTGGCCAAGCGGGCAGCGATCGGGTCGTCGACGGTGTCGACAACCAGCTGGACGGCGTCCACCGGAAGGTTCGCCTCGGTCAGCACCTCGCGCAGCACGCCCACCGCGAGCGCGGTGGCCAGGACCGAGCACGGATGCGGCTTGACCAGCACAGGATTGCCGGCCGCCAGATTGGCCAGAATCGCCGGGTAGGCGTTCCAGGCGGGGAACGACGCACACGTGATAACGAGCGCGGTGCCAAGCGGCCGAACCCGGTACCTCTTCGCCAGCGTTACCGGGCTCTTTCCGAATGTCTGCTGCCACAACACTTTTTCGGGAACGCGGGTCATCGCTGCCCACGCCATCGCCAGGGCCTCGAGTCCCCGGTCGAGTGCATTCGTGCCGCTGCCGCTGCAGGCCATGTTGAGGCTCTGTCCGGTGGTGTGCGAGGTGACCGCCGCGAACACCCGACCACGCTGATGGATCCGGTGCAGCGCCTCGAGACCCACCCCCACCCGCTCCTGCACAGTGGCATGGCGCAGGGCTACGGCCGCGGCCGCGGCACCGGCCAGCGCCTCCTCCGCGGACGGGGACGTGTATCGGACGTTGAGAGGCTTGCCGTGGTACGGCGAAGTCTCATCGGCCACGATGACGGCCTCGGTGGATCCCGAAAGCGCCAGGGTCGCGCCGTCGTAGTCGCCCACGACCGCGTCCGCCTCGTCGGGCGTCGGGGGCGAGATCGCCGTGAAACCGGTCCAGGCTGCGCGAGTGCGGTTGGCCTCGACTGCCGCTGCCAGAAGCGGACGATGAGTAGCGAAGAACATTGGTACTCGTTCCTGTCTCGACGGCGGTGTGCCGGAATCAGCGAATGGCGCCCACTTCAGTGGACTCGCCGTGC
>CAZDYH010000051.1:3206-4493 GCA_964509355.1 uncultured Mycobacterium sp. | reverse complement strand
CGTCTGTCTGCTGCCCAACTCGGTCTCCGCAGTCGAGGTGGATCTCGCACTCGCCGTCGGCGGCTTCGTCAGGGTTTCACTCAACCCACGCGTGAGACCCACCGACTGGATGCGGGTGATCCAGGATTGCGAGCCGCAGGCACTCATTGTCGACTCCCGGATCGGGGGCGCCGCCGAGCTCGCCGATGAAGCGGACCTGCCGCTGGTGATCGGGGCGGACCGGCCTGTGCACGGTGGGTCCACCCTCGAGGAGATCATCGCCGCAGCCCCCGCAAGCGTCGACCCGCAGCCGCCGGATGTGGAATCGCTTTGTGCGCTTCACTATTCATCTGGCACGACCGGTATTCCGAAGGGCGCTCAGCGCACTCATGCCAACCGTTTGGCCTCGCTGCGCGCCATGCGTGACCACGTGCTCGCAGAAACCTTCGACAGCGACGAACCTGCGGTCTTTCTGCACGCCGGCCCGATCATCCACACCAGCGGTCTGTTCGTTCTTCCCTTCCTCGATGCCGGCGGGCGACAGGTACTCCTCGACCACGCCACTGCGGCGGACCTGGTCGACGCGGTGTCAACGCATCAGGCGACGCACACCGCGGTGGTCCCCACCGTCATCTCCCGACTGCTCGAGTTCGACGACGCGCATCTCGCTGTGATGCGTCGCATGCGGATGCTGGCCTATGCGGGGGCTCCCATGCCCGCTGAACACATCAGGCAGGCATTCCACCGGATCACCCCTAATCTGGTTCAGTACTACGGGATGGTCGAGGCTGTCCCGCCCCTGACGGTGCTGACCCGGGAAGACCACCGGCGCGGGGTCCTCGACGGCGTCGACATCCTCACCTCCATCGGGCGCCCGTGCGCGCAGACCCGCATCGAAATCCGCGAGAACAACCGTCCCGTAGCTGACGGTGTCGTCGGCGAGCTGGTCATCAATGGACCTGCGGTCAGCCCCGGCTACCACGACGCGTACAGGCGGAAAGACCTGGGCAAGAACCATATTGACGGTGACCTGCATTCTGGCGACCTCGGCTTCCGCGGCGCGGACGGCTACATCCGACTCACCGGACGCAGCAACGACATGATCATCTCCGGCGGATACAACGTCTATCCCCGCGAAGTGGAAGAAGCCCTCGCGGCGATCCCGGGTGTCGGCGACGTCGTCGTCGTGGGACTCCCCGACCCAATCTGGGGACAACGCATCGCGGCTGTCTACACCGGCGTCGATGGCCGCCCGGTCGGCGAAGCCACCGTGTTGGCAGAAAGCCGCCGACGACTCCCGGACTTCAA
>CAZDYH010000051.1:0-3106 GCA_964509355.1 uncultured Mycobacterium sp. | reverse complement strand
CCGTCACTCCTGCCTGAACCAGGTTCCGGCGTTCCCGGGGCGCATACACATAGCCCAGAGCGACCAGCGCACCGGTGACCAGTCCGCCGAGGTGCCCCTGCCAGCTGATCGACTGCGAACTGACCAACGGGACGACAAGGGTGAAGATCAGGTTGATCCCGATCAGCCCGGCGACCCAGCGGACGTCGAGGTTGAGCCGCTTCGACACCACGAATGTGGCGCCGAAGAGGCCGAACACCGCACCCGACGCACCCGCGGTCGCTGCGTTCAGCGGCGAGAGCAGGTAGACCAGTACCGAGCCGCCCAGCGCGCTCAATGCATAGAGCGCGCCGAACCGCAGCGGGCCCAGCCACCTCTCCAACGGCGGACCCACCACGTACAGCGCCCACATGTTGAACAGCAGGTGTGTCAACCCGTAGTGCAAGAACGCAGAGGTCACCAGGCGGTACAGGTCACCGTCGGCGACGGCGGGCGACCACAGCGCGAGCTGGCTCTCCAGGTTCACCGACACGGTTTGGAGGACGAACGCCAGCACGTTGACCGCGATCAGCGCGTAGGTGACCACTGGAGTCGCCGAACTCTGGCGCCCGCCGAAGTGCGAGCGCGGCGCCGGCACCGTGCGGGCGCCCTCGCGGACGCACTCCACGCACTGGTGGCCGACGGCGGCGTCGCGCATGCAGTCCGGGCAGATGTACCGGTGACAGCGCGCGCAGCGGACATACGTCTGGCGGTCGGGATGCCGGTAACAGGTCGGCGTCTCGGCCGGAGTTTCCGGCGTGCTCGGGATGATGCTCATCGCTCTACTCTCGTGGTCTCGGGTACCAGCGCGCGCCCTTGTCGATCCCCACCGAAGATAGTGCGCCAGTTGTCGGGGTGCGGGGCTGGCCACCGGTGGGCGCAGATCCCCGAACCTGGAGTGGCATACTAATGGCATGAACCGCATACGTTTGAGCACGACTGTGGACGCGGGCCTCCTCGACAATGCGCGGAGCCTGCGGTCGGGGATTACCGACGCCGCCCTTATCGACGAGGCCCTCGGGGCATTGCTCGTTCGTCACCGATCCGCCGAGGTGGACGCGAGCTACGCCGCCTACGACGAACACCCGGCCGACGAGCCGGACGAATGGGGCGACCTGGCGTCGTGGCGGCGGGCAGCCGCCGCCTCGTGAGCGCGCTTCCGGCTCGTGGGGAGGTGTGGTGGTGCGAGCTGGCCGAGGTCGGCCGGCGCCCGGTCGTCGTCTTGTCCCGCGACGCGGTGATCCCCAGGCTTCGACGGGTACTCGTCGCACCGTGCACGACGACGATCCGAGGGCTCGCCAGCGAGGTTGTGCTCGAACCCGGTGGCGACCCGATCCCCCGCCGCTCGGCGGTCAACCTGGACTCGGTCGAAAGCGTCTCGGTCGCGGTACTCGTCAGCCGCCTTGGCCGGTTGGCCGACACCCGGATGCGAGAGATCTGCGAAGCCCTTGAGGTCGCGGTCGACTGCTCGGGCTGACGTCGGGTGTCACGCGAAGAGCTGGCTACATCGGGTCGAACGCCGAGATGAGCCAGCTGCCATTGACTTTGGTCAGGCTGACCATGACGCTGCTGGCGGTCTGGACGGGGTCTGGCCTGTCCTGGCTCGTCGTCGTCTGATTGAGGAAGACCAACACCTTCGCCGAATCGGGGTGCAACTCGGAGACCGCGGCCCGGACCACCGACGCGTTGGTCTCGACCGCCTTCTGTTTGGCCGCAGGCGCAACGATCTGCTCGGTGAACTTGGTGTAGTAGCTCAAGAAATCGCCGGTCAGATGAGACTTCGCGGCCGCCAGGTCGCGATCCAGGTTCTCCGGCGCATACGACAGCAACGCCACCGTGCCCTCAGACGCCGCACCGATCGCCGCCTTCGCGGCGGCGGCATCGGTCTGCTGATCGACTCGATACTGGGCGAAGTACAGCCCGGCGGCCAACCCGGCTGAGACCGCCAACAGCAGGCCGACGACGATCAGCGGCCAGCGCGCCATCAGTCGGCGCGCCCAGCCACCGCCCCCTTCGGTCGCCTGCGCGGAGTTCTCGGTGTCCCCGGCATTCTGGTCAGGTTGGTCGGCACCGGCCGCGCCCGGATCGTCGAGACCCGGCCCGTCGTCATGATCGGCGCTTACATCTTCGACGTCTTCAGCGGTGACGTGGTCGGTGGTCATGGTACGAACTCGAGGCTCGACATCTTGATCTGTCCGCCGTCCCTGGCCAGGTTGACGCTCAGCCGCCACGAGCGGGGCTCCTCGTTGGCGCCGGCGGCATTGGTGACCGTAGAGCGGGCGGCGACGAGTACGACCGCCGAGTCGTCGGTCATCGATTCCACGGCGGCGCCCTGCACGGTCGCCTTGGTGGAAACCTTGGCGTCCTGTGAAACCTTGATGAAGTCGTCCGCCGCGCTTTGAAAATCGTCCCGGAATTGACCGGTGGAGCTGTCGATGATGCGCTGCACGTCGTCCTTGGCCTTGGTGGAATCGATGGACATCAGGGTGACGACAATCTGCCGTGCCGCGGCGGCGAACTCTGCGGCGCGCTGCTGTTCACCCACCGCTTGTCTGTGGTGCCACGTCATGTAGGCGCTCGCCGCCAGCAGCGCGCATGTGCAAAGGACCGCGATGCCCGCGGCAACCGTCGTCCATCCCGGACGGCGGAAACGGCGCCCCTTGGCCGCCGACACCTGCTCGGCGACTGGTTCAGCGTCGATCTCGGCGTCGACCTCGGTTGTATCGACTGCATCGACCTCGGCCGAGTCCGCGTCGGTGTCAGTCTCGGTACCCGTCGCCCCGGTCGGGATCGCGGGTTCCGTCGTCTCGGCCTGTCGGCGCAGCCGGATGGCGCGGGCGCGCGCGCGGGCGGCCGCGGCGAGCGCTTCCGCTTCGGCGGCCTCCGCCTCCGCTTCTTCAGCGAGGGCGATGGCTTGCGCCCCGACCGCCTCGCTATCCGGGTTGTTCCCCGGTGGTCCATCGACGTGATCGTCGTCAAGCACCGGGCGAGGATGCTCACCGGAAGGCATCACGACCTCCTGTTCGTTCCACACCACACCCTAGGTCACCGGCCCGATGGCATCGTCCGCTCACCAATGACGCACTGA
>CAZDYH010000050.1:0-17644 GCA_964509355.1 uncultured Mycobacterium sp. | reverse complement strand
CGCGGCTGTGACGCAGAGCAGGCTTGGCCTACAGTTGTCCCATGCCTGCAAAATCTGACTCCGCCGAGATCGGCGATGTGGAACCGCTGGCCGACAGCACCGCACGCCAGGCCAGGCGGGTGGTCGCCGCGTACGCGACCGACGCTGACGAGTGCCGGATCTTCTTGTCGATGCTGGGCATTGGACCGGCAAAGCTCGAGGCCTAAGTGAGTCCCGGGGAAGACCAGCCAGTCGGCTCCGGGGATTCGGACTTCGTGGTGGTCGCGAACCGGCTGCCCGTCGACATGGAACGGCTTCCCGACGGGTCCACCACGTGGAAGCGCAGCCCGGGCGGCCTGGTCACGGCCCTGGAACCGCTGTTGCGGCGGCGGCGCGGCGCCTGGATCGGCTGGCCGGGGGTCATCGACGCCGACGAGGAACCGATCGTCGAGGACGGCCTGCGGCTGTATCCGGTCCGGCTGAGTGCCGAGGACGTTGCCGAGTACTACGAGGGTTTCTCCAATGCCACGCTGTGGCCGCTCTACCACGACGTGATCGTCAAGCCGATCTACCACCGGCAGTGGTGGGACCGCTACGTCGATGTCAACCGCCGGTTCGCCGAAGCCACGTCACACGCCGCTGCGCACGGCGCGACCGTGTGGGTTCAGGATTACCAGCTGCAGCTGGTTCCCAACATGCTGCGCATGCTGCGGCCCGACCTGACGATCGGCTTCTTCCTGCACATCCCGTTCCCGCCGGTGGAACTGTTCATGCAGATGCCGTGGCGCACCGAGATCACCGAGGGCCTGCTCGGTGCTGATCTCGTCGGGTTTCATCTGCCCGGCGGCGCCCAGAACTTCCTGTTCCTGTCCCGTCGCCTCGTCGGCGCGAACACATCCCGTGCGTCGATCGGCGTGCGTTCCCGGTTCGGTGAGGTCCATGTCGGGTTCCGCACCGTCAAGGTGGGCGCCTTCCCGATCTCCATCGACTCGACCGAACTCGACCAGAAGGCCCGCAACCGCTCCATCCGGCGGCGAGCCCGCGAGATTCGCGCCGAACTCGGCAACCCCCGCAAGATCCTGCTGGGTGTCGACCGGCTGGACTACACCAAGGGCATTGATGTTCGGCTGCAAGCCTTTTCGGAACTGCTGGCCGAGGGCCGCGCCAAGGGTGACGACACCGTGCTGGTCCAGCTGGCGACCCCCAGCCGCGAACGTGTGGACAGCTACCGGATCTTGCGCGGGGATATCGAGCGTCAGGTCGGCCACATCAACGGTGAATACGGTGAAGTCGGTCATCCAGTGGTGCACTACCTGCATCGTACGGTTCCCAGAGACGAGCTGATCGCCTTCTTCGTGGCCAGCGACGTCATGCTGGTCACCCCGCTGCGCGACGGGATGAACCTGGTGGCCAAGGAGTACGTGGCCTGCCGCAGCGATCTGGGTGGCGCACTGGTGCTCAGCGAGTTCACCGGGGCCGCAGCCGAACTCCGGCAGGCATATCTGACCAATCCGCACGACCTGGAAGGTGTCAAGGATGCCATCGAGGCCGCGATCAATCAGTCACCCGAGGAGGGCAGGCGGCGGATGCGGGCACTGCGACGTCAGGTTCTGGTCCACAACGTGGACCGCTGGGCACGTTCGTTTCTCGACGCGCTTGCCGATGCGCGTCCCAGTTCGCCTGTGCAGAAGCCGAACCCGACCTAGATCGGCGTTATGTAGTTGATCAACCACTTCCCGTCGATACGCTTGTAGTCCACGCGCAACCGGCTGCCGTCGTATACGGGTTGGCGCGACTTGTCGGTTACGGTGCGGTTCATGAAGACCAGCACCGAAGCCGAGTCACGTTGCACGGCCATCACTCCGACACCGACGACGTTGGCCTGGCTGACCACTTGACGCTCACGGGCCTGCGGAATGATGTCCTTGTTGGCGCGTTCCTCGAACTCGCGACGGTAGTCCGGGGTGAGCAACCCGTACGCGTCGGTCAGGCTGCGCTCGACGGTCTGGTAGTCGTACCCGAACACCTCGGGGATCTGCTTGGCGGCCAGCGGAGGCAACTCGGCCTGCGCCGACTGCTCCGCTCGCGTCTGGACCCGATCCCAGTACAGCCAGCCCCCCGCCCCGGCCAGCCCGACAAAGGCTGCGATCAGGACTCCGGCGGCGGCGGTGATCAGCCACCGCATCAGTTGCCCCCGTCGGGGTACTTGAGGTCGTAACCGGTCATCCGGCCGTTGTCATCCTCGTGGACGATGACCCGCATGCGGTATGGCATCGACGGCTTGTTCACGCCGTCGATATCGGTCACGGTGACCCGTACCGACACCAGCACCGACGCGTTGCCGCTGACCCCGTCGATTCCCTCCAGCGCGGCCCCGTTGACAACAGCCTCGGAGGTCGCGTTGGTATCGCGGAACAGGCCCTTGAGATTCTCGACGTTGTTGTTGGTGCTGAGCATGTCCCGCAGCGGCCCGCTGCTGCCGTCGACGAATCGGTTGACACTCTGGTCGATGGTGTCCGGGGTGTAGCTGAACATGTTGACCACCGTCTGGGTGGCCGTATCGACGAAGCGCTGGTTGCGGGCCTGCGCCGCGTCCGCGTGCTGCTGCTGGACGAGCAGGACCGCCAGTACGCCAGCCAGCAGGCCTATCGCGACGAGCGCGCCACCCAGCCCGATCAGGCCAACCAACCGCCGGTGCGCCGGCCGCCGCGGCGGCGGGCCGACCGGCAGGGCCGGTTTCGCCGGCGCTTCGACCTTGACTGCGGTGGAACCGATGGCCTCGCCGTTGGCCGGTCCCGCCGCGCGGGAGGCGCGACGCCGGCCCGGTGGGGTCGTCGAATCGGTCGATGACACTAAGCCTGCCTCGGGTCGAGCATGAGGTCTGCCCAGTTCTCGGCACTAGGCGCGCCTGAGACACCGGGCGCGAATACGCCGACCCCACCGGCGGGATCGATGAACTTGCCGTTCACCGGGTCGTAGGTGGTGACGGCGGGTCCACTCGCCTGGGGCTGGGCACCACCTGGCGGGGGTTGCTCGCCGGGTAGCAGCGGCAAGTCTACCGGCGGCGCAGGGCCCGGTGCCGGGGCATCCGCCGGGGCTTGGCCCGGCGGCGGGATGTAAGCCGGGTAGGGCAACAGCGGTGGCTGCGGCGGGTACGGCGCCGGCGGAATCCACGCCGTCAGCGGCGGCGGCGGCGGACCGTCGTTGGGTGGTGGCTGCACCGGCCACGGTTGATGTGGTGCCGGGCCCGGGCCCGGCACTTCCCCTGGCGGCAGCGGCCCGACCACCGGCGGTCCGGGATCCGGGTCCGCCTCGGGCGGAATGTGCGGGTACTTGTTGGGCGGCAGGATGTTCCGGCCATCCGTAACCGGTGTGCCGTAGGGGATCGGCGGTCCGCGCCACGGGTTGGTGCCGATCGGCACAAATCCCCGTGGATCGCGGCACAGCGCCACCGTCGGGGCGCGCTTGCCGGGGAATTCCTGGCACGGGTAGTTGCGGGCGCCCCGCACGACGCTGGGATCGGACTGAGCGGTCTTGCAGTACAGGTCGGTCGGCAACTCGCGCAACGTCTCGTCGGCGGGCGAGCGGATCAGCGGCGGCGGAATGAACCCGGTTGAGCAGGGCGGCGGGTCGCCAAAGTCGAGCTTGAAGTCAAGCTTGGCGCCTTCGTCGGCCGGCACCCCGCCGGCTATCGTGGTGATGGCGGCGAACAGCGCCGGCAGGATCACCAGGCTCTGCTCGATCGACTTGTGATAGATGACGCCGACCCGGCCGAGGTTGGCCAGGCTGGCCGCGAGCACCGGGAAGGACGGGCGGATACCGGAGAACGCGGTACTGGCCTCGCCGGCGGCACCCGGGGCCGTGCTCAACAGCGTCCGGACCTGCGGATCGGCCTGCCGCAGTTCACCGGTGAACCGCGCCAGCCCGTCGGCCAACGACTTGACATCGTCGCCGCTCTGGATCTGGGCATCCAGGAAGGGGCCCACCTGGTCGATGAGCTCTGCGGTCTGCGGATAGTCGACGTTGGCCTCGTCGACTAGAAGTCGGGCCGACTCGATCAGCCGTGCCAACTCGGGCCCGGATCCATTGAAGGCCTTGAACGTCTCACCCAGCAGGTCCTGCAGCCGGGTGTCGGCAATGCTGCTGACCAGGGAGTCGGCTTCCCGTAGCAGGGCGGCGACGTCCTGGCTGATCTGTGTGTTGTCCTGGTTGATGCGCGACCCGTTGCGCAGCTTGTTCGGTGACGGATCAGCAGGCGGCATCAGGTCGATGTACTGCTCACCGATCGCCGACACGCTCTTGACGGTGGCGGTGACGTTCGACGGGATCGGGGTGCCGCTGTTGAGCCGCATATGGGCGTCGACCCCATTGGGGTTCAGCCCTACCGACTCCACTCGTCCGACGGCCACGCCGCGGTACGTGACGTTGGCGTTCTGGTAGATACCACCGCCGGCGGCGAAATCGGCGGTCACGTGGTAGGCGCCGATGCCCAGGGCAGCGGGCACCCGCAGATAGAAGACGGAAAGCAGGCCGACCGTCAGGACGGTGACGACGGCGAAGATGACCAGCTGGGTCTTTGTCAGTCGGGTCAGCATCAGCGCGGCGCTCCCTGCTGACCCGCCGCGGTCCCGGGCGGGATCTTGAACGGGTCGGCGGCCTGGCCGGACAGGTTGGCCAGTTCGCCGGTCAGGAAGTCGGGCGGATTGACGATCTCACCCAGGTGCGCCATGTTCGGGTCGAAATATGCAGTGGTGAACAATGTTTCGCCGAATCGGCGCAGCGTTAGGTCGAACGTCACGAATACGTTGAGGTAGTCGCCGCGCACCGCCTGCTTGACGCCCCAGGACGGGAACGGGAACGTGGGAAGCAACTGTAGCGAGGTGACCAGGTCGTCAGCGTTATCCGCGGAGGTCTTCACCACCGCGTAGAGTCCCTTGAGGTCTTCGGTGAAGTCGTCCTTGGTCGCCGAAAGCACATGTGCGGCAACGGTCGCCACGTTCTTGAGCGCGCCGAACGCCTCGACGATGTGCGCCCGGTTGTCGTTGAGCACCCGCAACGCATCGGGCAGGGTGTCCAGCGCCTGACCCAGCTTGTCCTTGTTGGTGGCCAGAATCGCCGAGAACCGGTTCAGCCCTTCCGCCGCGGCGATGATGTCATTGGTCTGCCGGTTCAACGATGAGGTCAGCTCCGCCAGCCTCGGCACCAGATCGGCGAACTGGCCCTGGCGGCCTGCGACGGCGTTGTAGAGCTCGTCGGTGATCTCTTGCAGCGCACCGAGATTACCTTTGTTGACAACGACACCGAGTGCTGAGAAAACCTCTTCGGTGGTTGGATAGCGACCGGCGTTGGCTTCCTGGATGGTCGAACCATCCACCAGCCGCCCGATCGGCGGCACGTTCTGCGGGGCGGCCAGTTCGAGATGCTGTGATCCCAGCAGCGAGGTCTGGGCGACTATGGCGGTGGAGTTGGCCGGCAGCACGACGTTCTCGTCAAGCGCCAGTTTCACCGCAGCGTAGAAGGTTCCGTCCGGCCGGCCGACCGCCTCGATACCGGAGACACTGCCCACGGTGACGTCGTCGACCATGACCGGCGAGTTCTGCGGCAGTGTCGCCACGTCGGGCAGCTCGACGGTGATCGAGTAGGAACCGTCTCCGTGGCCGGCGGTGCCCGGCAACCGGACGGAGTTCAGGCCGCCGAACTGGCAGCCCGCCAGCAGCAGGGCGGCCGAAGCCAATGCGTTGGTGCGCAACCAGATTCGGTTCATCGGCCACCTCCGGGCTGCTGCTCGGCGGGAGCGGGCGGGAGGAAGAGGTTCATCAGGTCCACCGCCGCGGGCGCGGGCGGTGTTCCGGGTGCCGGCTGCCAGGTGAGCTGCGGGATGGGTGTCTGCGCCTTGGCTTCGGTGCCCGGTGTGTCGTAGATGATCTGACCCTTGTACGCGGTGATCGAGTTGATCGGGTGGAACAGGATCGGCGGATAGTTCATCGCGATGCGGCGCAGCACGGGCCCCATGCGTTCACGGCAGATCTCGGCACGCTTGAAGTTGTCCGGGGAGGCGCCGGTGTCGAAGGTGCCACCGCAGATGAACTGGACGGGGTTGCCGAAGTTGGGCACCGCCAACAGACCTGAGAGCGTGCCCTGAGCGGGGTTGTAGATGTTGTAGAAGTTGGCGAGTCCGTTGGGCGCTACGTGCAGCACCTGCTCGATGTCTTCGCTCTGGTCGGACAGCAGCTTGGTGAAGTCGTTCAGCTTGTTGACGCTGCCGATCAACACCGAATTGTTCTCGTGCAGGAAGCCGCGGACGTCGGCCAGCGCCCGGTTCAGCGCGCCGAGGGTGCCGTCGAGATCACTCGAGCTGTCGGCGAGCACCTGCGACACCGATGCCAGGTGGCCGGAGAACTGGACGATCTGGTCGTTGCTCGAGGACAGCGCATTGACGAGCGCCTGCAGGTTCTTGACGGTGCCGAAGATGTCGGTGCGCGAATCCCCAAGTCGCCCAGCCGTTTGCGACAGCTCGCGCAGCGCGGCACGGAACGAGTCACCGTTACCGTCGAACGTGTCGGCAGCCTGGTTGACCAGCGCACTCAGCGGACCTTGCAGCGATCCCGGTGCGGGCCCCAGCTGCGTGCTGAGCTTTGTCAGCTCGTCCTTGACCTCATCCCATTCCACCGGCACCGCGGTGCGGGCCAGCTCAATGCTGGCGCCGTCTGCCATCGCCGGGCCGCCGGTGTAGGCCGGGGTGAGCTGGATGAAGCGTGCCGCCACCAGGTTGGGCGCCATGATGACGGCGCGGGCATCCGCGGGTACCGCAACGTCGTCCTTGACGGACATGGTGATCTTGACATCGGCAGCGCGTGGTTCGATCTTGTCGATCTTGCCCACCGGAACCCCGATGACTCGGACCTCATCGCCCGGATAGACCCCGACGGCGGAGGTGAAGTGGCCGACGATGGTCCGGGTGTTGCGACCGGGCCACAGCAGATAACCGCCGAGTACCAGCGCCGCGACCAGTGCGGCGATGACGGCGATGAGCAGCCCCCGGTTGCGGGTGGTCCGGCTGGTCATGGTGACTTGGGCCTGATGATCAGGCGCTCGGAGATCAGACCGCGCAGGTAGTCGGCGAGGCTGTCCGGGAGCTTGCCGGGCTGGAAGTAGCTGTCGAGCAGCACCTCCGTTATCGTCGGCGGCGGCAGACCATACACATTGACCTGGAAGCCAGGCCCGGACCCGACGACCTCGCCGAGCGCGGTGGCATACGGTGGCAGCCGCTTCAGTGCTTCACTGATGTGATCCCGGCGTTCGTTGAGGTTGTCGAGCACCGCGTTCAGTTTGGTCAACGCCGGGCCGAACTCCGTGCGGTTATCGGCGACAAATCCCGAAAGCTGTTGGGAGACATCGTCAATGCCGGAGATGAGTTGGCTGAGCGCGGCACGGCGTTCGTCAAGCGCCGCGAACAGCTGATTGCCGTCGGTGACCAGCTGATTGACCTGATCGGCGCGCTGGGCAAGAACGGAGGTCACCGACTTGGCGTGGACCAGCAGCGCGGCCAGCGCCCGGTCCCGGGAGTTCAGGGTGCGCGACAACGACGTCAACCCGTCCAGGGCACCGCGCAACTGGGGCGTCGCGTCATGCAAGGTGTCGGTGAGGACCTGCAGGGACTTCTCGAACCGGTCCTTGTCCAGATCCCCGGCGGTGCGGCCCAGATCCTCCAGGGCGTTGTTGAGGCTGTAGGGCGTCGTCGTCCTGCTCAGCGGGATCGTCGTTGCCTTCCCGCCGCCCGCCGGCGTTACCGCGATGGACCGAGCGCCGAGAATCGTGTCGGTCCTGATCGACGCCAGCGACTGGTCGCCGACCGCGATACCGCGATCCACGGTGAACGTCACCTTGGCGGCATCCCCGGCCAGTCCGACCGACTGCACGTGGCCCACCTTGATACCGGACACGTAGACGTCGTTTCCGGGCACGATGCCGCCGGCGTCGGCGAAGTAGGCGTCATAGTTCTTGCCCTGCGGCCAGAACGGCAGCTGGGTGTACCCGAACGAGACCAGCATGAGGCAGAGCACCAACACGACGCCGAAGATGCCGGTGCGGACGGGGTCACGCCCCTCTCTGCTATTTGACAAAGGCGCACCTCCCTTTGCTGGGATCCGGCGGGCCACCGAACGGAATCAGGATGTCGCTACCGGCGGGACCGTTGATCTTGAGGCGGACCGAACAGTAGTAGATGTTGAAGAACGAGCCGTAGGAGCCAAGCGCGTTGAGCCGCAGATAGTTCTCGGCCAGCGGCTCGATGACCGCGTTCACCTCACCTTTCTTGTTGTCCAGCGTGGTGGCCAGCGGGCGCGTGTTCTCGATGACACCCTGGAGCGGCCTGCGTGAGCTCTGCAGGAACGATGTGAGGTCGGCCGACGCCGAGGCCAGCGGCGCGATCGCGCCCGCCACGGCATCGCGGCCCTGCGCCAGCCCGCTGATCAGTTGTTGCAGTTGGTCCACGCTGGCCGAGAACTTCGCGCCCTTCTCGTCGACCGTGCCCAGCACGGTGTTGAGGTTGCCGATCACGTCGCCGATGAGCTGATCGCGCGCGGCCAGCGACCGGGAGAAGGCGCCGGTGTCGGCCAGCAGGTTCGACAGCGCACCGCCCTGGCCCTGCAGCAGTTCGATGACGGCATTGCCGACCTGGTTGATCTTGTCGGCGTCGAGGCCCTTGAGCACCGGGCGCAGTCCACCGAGCAACGCGTCGAGGTCGAGCGCCGGCTGGGTGTTGTCCTGGTTGATGGTGCCGCCGGCGGGCAGCTTGCGCAGTTCACCGGGACCGGAGGTGATCTCCAGGAACCGGTCGCCGACGAGGTTCTCGTAACGGATGAGCGCCCGCGTCGAGGAGTAGAGGGTGTAGCGCCCGTCGACGTCGAATGTCACGTCGACGCTGTTGTCGGCGTTGAGCTCGACGCCCCTGACCGTCCCGACCGGAACACCGGCGATGCGCACCTTCTGGCCGGACTTCAGCTGCGACGCGTCGGAGAAGTTGGCGTGGTAGGCGTTGACGGCACTGAATCGGAACTCGCCGAACACCACCACCAGACCCGCGGCCACCAGCAGCATCGCCACCGTGAAGATGATGACCTTGATCAGCAGCGATCTGTGGGTAGCGGGGCGGGCCATCAGGGTCGACCATCCCCCACGCCGGTGAAATCATCCCGTTCCGCAAAGGCGCCGTTGAACAGGAACTGAAAGGTCGAGGGCGCATCCACCTGCATTTCGGTGTTGGGCTCGAACGGAATGTAGGCGTTGTCGGTCACCAGGAACGGCGATCGGTACCACGATCCGCCGCTCTGCTTGGTCGGCAGGTCGGGCAAGCCGCGGCAGTTCGGGCCGCCCGAGGCGTTGACCATCGGCAGGCTCTCCGGGTAGGTGTAGGACGGCGCGCCCAGAATGAAGTTGTTCGAGAGGAACAGGCCGGGCTTGCGGCCGCCGATCAGCGGGGCGAAGTTCCTGATGCCCAACGTGATGCCCTTGAAAAGACAGCCGAACTCCGGGGAGTAGTCGGACAGCACCTTGATCGGCGCACGCAGCCGCTGGATCGCGTCGATGAAGTCCTGCTCGGCCGGCGCCAAGGTGTCGTAGCCGTTGTTGGCCAGGCCGATCGTGGCCAGCAAGGTCTCGTTGAGGTTGCCGCTCTGGTCGGAGATCGTGTTGCTGAGCGAAGGCACGTTGTCAATCAGGGTGACCAGGTCCGGGCCCGCGTCGGCGTAGATATTGGCCACGGTTGCCGTCTTCTGGAGGTCCTGCTGCAGGGTGGGCAGCTTCGGATTGAGCTGCTGGGTCAGGGTGTTCAGCCCGGCCAGCAGACCGCCGAGGTCGTCGCCGTGTCCGCGCAGACCCTCTGCGACCGCGGTCAGGGTGGCATTGAGCTCGACCGGGTCGATCTTGTGCAGCAGGTCGGTGAGCGTCTGAAACAACGTGTTGACTTCCAGCGACACCGACGACGCCTGCACATGAGCGCCCGGCCGCATCGACATGGCCGAGGGTGAATCGGGCGGAAGGAACTCCACCGACTTGGCACCGAAGATGGTGTTTCCGGCGATACGCACGGTCGCGTTGGACGGGATGTAGCGGAGTTGATTGCTGTTGACGGCCAGGGTCAACTGCGCTTCACCGCCGGCGTAGTCGATGGCCTTGACCTTGCCGATCTGGATGCCCCGGTACTTGACCTTGGCGTCGTTGTCCATCACCAGACCGGCCCGCGGGGCGGTCACGGTGATGGTGTCGGTCGGGGTGAACGCGGAGTTGTAGGACAGGTAGGTCAACGCCGCAAACCCGGCAATCAGAGCGGCCAGCAGCGCCGCTGCCAGCCTGACCTGGGTGCGTCGTGATCCGGTGCCTGCCATCGTTCCCTTTTCCGGCTATCCGGAGAGGTTGAAGTTGCCGGTCCCGCCGTAGACGGCGAGCGAGATCAACAGAGTGATCACGACGACGACGACGAGCGATGTGCGCACCGCCTGACCGACCGCGATACCGACGCCCACCGGACCGCCGGATGCGTTGTAGCCGTAGTACGTATGCACCAGCATCACCGCGATCGACATCACAATGGCCTGCAGGAACGACCACAACACGTCGGTGGGCACCAGGAAGGTACTGAAGTAGTGGTCGTAGAGACCCGCGGACTGTCCGTTGATGAAAACCGTGGTGAAGCGCGCGGCGAAGAACGACGCCAGCACCGACAGGGAGTACAGCGGGATGATCGCAACCAAGCCGGCCACCAATCGGGTCGACACCAGGTAGGACACCGCGTGAACGGCCATCGCTTCGACGGCGTCGATCTCCTCGGCCACTCGCATGGCGCCGAGCTGGGCCGTGGTGCCGGCACCGATGGTGGCGGCGAGCGCGATACCCGCCACGATCGGGGCGATGATGCGCACGTTGAGGAATGCCGACAGGAAACCGGTCAGTGCCTCGATGCCGATATCCCCCAGTGACGAGTAGCCCTGCACGGCGACCACGCCGCCCGAGGCCAGGGTCAGGAATGCGGCCACACCGACCGTTCCGCCGATGATCACCAGCGCGCCGGTCCCCATCGTCATCTCGGCGATCAGCCGGATGGTCTCGCGCCGATACTTGGTGACCGCGTTGGGGACATAGCGGATCGTGTCGCCGTAGAACAGCGCCTGCTCACCGAAGTCGTCGACCGATCGGGGCAACCTGCCGACAAGCCGGCGGAGGCGAACGGTGGTGTCGTAGCTCAGGAACATGACGCGATCACTGGGCCAGGACTCGGACGCCGATGGCGGTCGCCACGACGTTGATGACGAACAGACAGATGAAGGCGTAGACCACGGTCTCGTTGACCGCGTCGCCGACGCCCTTCGGCCCCCCCTTGACGGTCAGGCCGCGGTAGCAGCCCACCAGCCCGGCGACGACACCGAACAGCAACGCCTTGACCTCGGCCAGCACCAGTTCGGGGAGGCCGGTCAGCACGGTCAGCCCGTTCACGAATGCACCCGGGTTGACGCCCTGCAGGAAGACCGAGAAGACGTAGCCGCCGGCGATGCCGATCGCGCAGACCAGGCCGTTGAGCAGCAGCGCCACCACGGTGGAGGCCAGCACCCGCGGTACCACCAGCCGGTGGATCGGATCGATGCCGAGCACCCGAAGGGCGTCGATCTCTTCGCGGATGGTGCGGGCGCCGAGGTCGGCGCAGATCGCGGTGGCCCCGGCTCCGGCCACCACCAGAACGGTGACCACCGGGCCGAGCTGAGTGACGGTGCCAAAGGCGGTGCCTGCGCCGGACAGGTCGGCCGCACCGAGTTCGCGCAACAGGATGTTGATTGTGAACGCCACCAGCACGGTGAACGGGATCGCGACCAGCAGCGTCGGGACAAGCGAGACCCGCGCGATCATCCAGGTCTGTTCGATGAACTCCCGGAACTGGAACGGCCGGCGGAAGGCTTCCCGGAATGTGGCGAACGACATTTCCACGAACCCGCCCACAGCCCGGACCGGAACCGCGAGTTGTTCGATCAACCTCGGTTCCCTTCTCGGGCGGGGCGTGCTGGGCGTTTGCCTGGGGCGAAGCCGGTGCGACTCCTTTGCCGGGCGACCTCTCCAGCCCATGGTCGGACTTCGCTCAGTGTGAGCCGGCTCATACTAACTAGAGCAAGTTCGCGGTGTTCGACGAACGACCAGATGAGACGTACTGGCCGATGCGGTCATCCCATCAGGGCCGTCGCCGAAAAGCTGAGCTTCGGATCACGGTCGGCGAAATAGTCGTGCAGCGTGCTGCTGAGTTCGGCGGGATCCCACGAGGCGGCGTCGGCACTGAACCGATGCTCCACGCTGGGCGCCGACAGCAGGGTCACCGTGGGACCGTAGACGATGAACACCTGACCGTTGACCCCGTCGGCCGCCGGAGAGGCGAGAAAACGCACCAGCGACACCACGTGTTCGGGAGAAAGCGAGTCGATCTGGCCGTCGGACAGTTCGGGTGCTTCGCCGAACACCTCGGCGGTCATCGCGGTCCGCGCCCGCGGGCAGATGACATTGGCCCGCACGCCGTAGCGCCCCAGCGCACGCGCTGCTGACAGGGTCAGCGCGGTGATTCCCGCCTTGGCGGCCCCATAGTTGGCCTGCCCCTCCGGACCGACCAGCCCTGCCTCAGAGGAGGTGTTGATGATGCGACCGTAAACCGACCCGGCGCTGCCCGATGTCGCCGGCCCTGCGGCTCCGGCCTCCTTGGCCTTCGAGCGCCAGTAGGCCGCGGCGTTACGGGTCAGCAGGAAGTGGCCGCGCAGGTGCACCGCGATCACGGCGTCCCACTCCTCGTCGGACATGTTGAACAGCATGCGGTCACGGGTGATCCCGGCATTGTTGACGACGATGTCCAGCCCGCCCAGCCCGTCGGCGCAGGACACCAACTCGTCTGCGGTGGCCCGCTGGCTGATGTCGCCGTGCACCGCCACGGCCTCGGCTCCGACGGCGGTGATCTCGTCGATGACGTCGGACACGTCCAGCGCCTTGGCGATGTCGTTGACCACCACCGTCGCACCGGAGCGGGCGAGTCCGATCGCCTCGGCGCGACCCAGCCCCGCGGCGGCGCCGGTCACCACCGCGACCCGTCCGGACAGATCGGTCGCGCTTCGTTCGGCGGTCGCGTCGTTCAGGGGCACTGTATGAATACCTCTAGTCTTTGCGGACCAACGCGGCACGTGGACATTCGGCGATAGCCTGCTCCACCAGCGCCTCCTGGTCGGGCGGCACCTCACCCTCGGCGATCACGACGTACTCGTCATCGTCGAGATCGAAGATCTCCGGGGCGATTCCCACGCATACCGCGTTGCCCTCGCAGCGATCCAGATCTGCCACCACCCGCATGACAACCTCCTTGCGTCAGCCCCCGTGGGGACCGGCACCGACCGGTCCCTGGACCCAAAGACTAGAACGTGTTACAACCGGAATGGCAAACGGGTACTCGAAGGAAGCGAAGGACGACCGGGATGCGGATCAGTTACACCCCTGAACAGGAGGAGTTGCGTCGTGAGCTCCGGTCGTACTTCAGCACGCTGGTCACACCCGAACGCCGCGAGGCCCTGAGCTCGACCTCCGGCGAATACGGCACCGGGGAGGTGTACCGGGAGACCGTCGCCCAGATGGGCCGTGACGGTTGGCTCACGCTGAGTTGGCCGACCGAGTACGGCGGGCAGGCGCGGTCGCCGATGGACCAGCTGATCTTCACCGATGAAGCGGCGGTCGCCGGCGCCCCGGTGCCGTTCCTGACCATCAACAGTGTCGCACCGACGATCATGGCGTTCGGCACCGACGAACAGAAGAAGTTCTATCTACCCAAGATCGCCTCCGGCGACCTGCATTTTGCGATCGGCTACTCCGAGCCGGGTGCGGGCACCGACCTGGCCAACCTGCGGACCGCCGCGGTGCGCGACGGCGACGACTATGTCGTCAACGGGCAGAAGATGTGGACCAGCCTGATCCAGTACGCGGACTATGTGTGGCTGGCGGTGCGCACCAACAGCGAGGCCAAGAAGCATCGCGGTATCTCCGTCCTGATCGTGCCGACCAGCTCCGAGGGCTTCTCCTGGACCAAGGTGCGCACCATGGCCGGTCCCGATACCAGCGCCACCTACTACTCCGACGTCAGGGTCCCGGTGGGCAACCGGGTCGGGGAAGAGAACGGCGGCTGGAAGCTGGTGACCAATCAGCTCAATCACGAGCGTGTCGCGCTGGTGTCGGCGGCGCCGATCATCATGGCGCTCAACCAAGTCCGGGAATGGGCGCAGAACACCAAGGATGCCCGGGGCGCCCGGCTCATCGACTCCGAATGGGTACAACTCAATCTGGCCCGGGTACACGCGAAGGTCGAATACCTCAAGCTGTTCAACTGGGAGCTGGCCGCGTCTTCCGGAGCCGCACCGTCGCCGGCGGACGCATCCGCAGCCAAGGTGTTCGGCACCGAGTTGGCCACCGAGGCCTACCGGCTGCTGATGGAAGTGCTGGGCACCGCGGCCACGGTGCGCCAGGACTCCCCCGGGGCGCTGCTGCGCGGCCGGGTAGAGCGGATGCACCGCGCCAGCCTGATCCTGACCTTCGGCGGCGGCACCAACGAGGTTCAGCGCGACATCATCGGCATGGTGGCGCTCGGCCTGCCCCGGGCCAACCGCTGACTTTCAAAGGAAAACGACACATGGACTTCACCACAACCGAAGCGGCACAGGACCTGTCGGGTCTGGTCGGCACCATCGTCGACGCGGTGTGCACACCGGAGCATCAGCGTGATCTGGACGGGCTCGGCCAACGGTTCGACCGGGACCTGTGGCGCAAGCTCATCGACGCCGACATTCTCAGTGCGGCGGCCCCGGAGTCGTTGGGCGGTGGCGGCTTCGGTGTACTGGAGCAGACAGCGGTACTGACCGCACTGGGTCGCCAACTCGCCGCGGTGCCGTACCTGGAGTCAGTGGTGCTTGCCGCCGGGGCACTGGCCCGGTTCGGCTCGCAGGAGTTGCAGCAGAACTGGGGAGTGCCCGCCGTCACCGGCGAGATGATCCTCACCGTCGCAACCGACGGCGAGATGGGCCAGGGCCCGGTGCAGGCCACCAGGGCCGGCGACGGCCACCGCCTCACCGGCACCCGCACACAGGTCGGCTACGGGCCGGTCGCCGACGCCTATCTGGTTCCCGCCGAAGCCGATTCCGGCACCGTTGTCTTTCTGGTCGCCGCCAGCGACCCGGGTGTTTCGGTGACGCCGCTGCAGACCACCGGCCTGGGCAGCATCGGGCAGCTTGATCTGGCAGGTGTCGAGGTCGACGGCAGCCGGGCCGTCGGCGGCGATGACGTCGTCGGCTTTGTCTGCGGCCTGGGAACACTGGGCCGCAGCGCATTTCAGCTCGGCGTCCTGGAACGCTCGCTGGATCTGACCGCGGAGTATGCGCGTACCCGCGAGCAGTTCGACCGGCCGATCGGCAGTTTCCAGGCCGTCGCACAGCGGCTGGCGGACTCCTACATCGATGTCAAGGGGCTGCGGCTGACACTCGCCCAGGCGGCGTGGTGCCTCGACGAGGACTTGCCTGCGGACACCGAGGTCGCCACGGCGGCGTTCTGGGCCGCCGACGCCGGGCACCGTGTCGCGCACACCACCGTGCATGTGCACGGTGGTGTCGGGATCGACCTCGACCATCCGGTGCACCGCTATTTCCTGGCCGCCAAGCAGACCGAGTTCGCCGTGGGCGGGGCGACGGGCCAGCTGCGGGTCATCGGCCGCGAGCTGGCCGACACCCCTGCCTAGCCGTGACCCTGCCCGAACCGACGGTCACCGAGCTGCTGCGGCCGCTGGTCGAGGTCGACGACCGGGGCATCTACTCGCAAGACTCGTTCGTCAGCTGGCGTGACCACATTCAGGACGCCGCCGATCTGGCGGCGACGCTGCGGGCTCGCCTCGACCCGGCCAAGCCCCCGCATATCGGTGTGCTGCTGGGCAATACGCCGTTCTTCTCGACGGTGCTGGTCGCGTCGGCGCTGACGGGATTGGTGCCGGTGGGCCTCAACCCCACCCGCCGCGGTGCGGCACTGCGACGCGATATCGAGCACGCCGACTGTCAGGTTGTGCTCGCCGATCGCGAGGGTATTCCGGACGGGATCGATGTCGTCGATGTGGAATCGGCGTCCTGGGCAGACGAACTGTCCGCACACCGCTCGTCGCCGATCACCTTCGCCGATGCGGACCCCGAGGACCTGTTCATGCTGATCTTCACCTCGGGCACCAGCGGCGATCCCAAGGCGGTGCGCTGCACGCATGCCAAGGTCGCGTTGCCGGGTGTGATGCTCGCGCAGCGTTTCGGGCTCGGACCGTCCGACACCTGCTATCTGTCGATGCCGCTGTTCCACTCCAACGCCGTGATGGCCGGCTGGGCGCCGGCGGTGGCAGCGGGCGCGTCAATTGCGTTGCGCCGTACGTTCTCCGCATCCGGTTTCTTACCCGACGTAAGGCGTTTCGGCGCCAGCTATGCCAACTACGTCGGCAAACCGTTGTCCTACATCCTGGCCACCCAGGCGAAGCCCGACGACGCCGACAACCCACTGAAGTTCCTCTACGGCAACGAGGGCGCGCCCCGCGATCTCGACCGGTTCGCGCAGCGGTTCGGCGTGGTTGTGGTCGACGGGTTCGGCTCCACCGAGGGCGGGGTGTCGATCGCGCGAACACCCGACACGCCGGACGGGGCGCTTGGACCACTCACGGACGGGGTGGCGATCGTCGATGTCGATACCGGGAAGCCCTGTCCGGCAGGCGTGGTGGGCGAGCTGGTGAACACCAGCGGCCCCGGCCAGTTCCGCGGCTACTACAACGACCCGGCCGCCGAGGAAGAGCGGATGGCCGGCGGCGTCTATCACAGCGGCGATCTGGCCTACCGCGATGGCGCCGGCTTCGCGCACTTCGCGGGCCGGCTGGGTGACTGGATGCGCGTCGACGGTGAGAATCTCGGTACGGCACCCATCGAGCGGGTGTTACTGCGCTACCCCGACGTGACCGAAGTCGCGGTGTACGCCGTGCCCGATCCTCTGGTCGGCGACCAGGTGATGGCGGCGCTGGTGTTGGCGCAGGGCACCGAGTTCGATGCCGAGACGTTCCGCGCCTTCCTCGCCGAGCAGCCGGACCTCGGGCCCAAGCAGTGGCCGTCGTTCGTCCGGATCAGCGCTGCACTGCCACGCACCGTCACGTTCAAGGTGCTCAAGCGCCAGCTGTCGGCCGAGGGCGTCGACTGCGGCGATCCGGTGTGGCCGATCAGTCGATGAAACCGAGAAGTCCGGCCCGCTACCCGAACATGGACGGCACGACCGCTTCGATCAGATGAGGTCCGGGTTCGGCGAACGCACCGGCCAGCGCCGAGGCGAGTTCCTCCGCAGTACTGACCCGCCGCGCGGGCACCCCCATCCCCTCGGCGATCTTCACGAAATCGATTGTCGGACTGGTCAAGTCGAGCAGCCGCTGCGCCCTGGGTCCGGGCACACCGTCGGCGCCGACCCGCTGCAGCTCGATCCGCAGGATGTCGTAGGCGCCGTTGTTGTAGACCACCGTTGTCACGTCGAGGTTCTCGCGAGCCTGTGTCCACAACGCCGAAATGGTGTACATCGCCGACCCGTCGGCCTGCAGGGACAACACCGG
>CAZDYH010000049.1:11617-17865 GCA_964509355.1 uncultured Mycobacterium sp. | reverse complement strand
AAGCAACGGTGAATCCGTTGTCCACCAGATGATTTCCCAGCGCCAGCACCGCGGGATGGATGCCGGGTATTTCCGGTATCAGTACCACGCCGGGGCCGTCGCCCTTGCGGTAGACGTCGTGGGTGATACCTGCCCCGGTGAATGGTGCTGCCGACCATCCGGTGAGATCCGCTTCCGGTGCTGTCATCGGTATCTCCTCTATCGACCGGCGGCGAGCGGCCGCTGCGATTGCGTCGCCGCCGCCAGCGTACGGAACTGCTCATCACTTCCGGCGCCGGTTATCGCGATCTGGGTAGGTCCCGCCGGGCTGTCCAGCCGGGTGGTCCATACCGGCTCGGCGACATCTCCGTCCTGACCGCCCTCGTAGACCACCCACTTCGTGCCGTCGACGTCCTGTGCGCCGGTCGGGTACACCGGTGAATACAGCGAACTGGCCAGCTTGTCCTCGTCGGCGTTGCTCTGGGTCAGGCTCAGATACATCCCGGTCGGCGTGAGGTAGCCGACGGTAGAGGTCACCGCGCGCAGCTGCTGCCCGGTCAACGGGTCCGTCCGTCCGTTGTCGATGCCGCCCCGGCCCCCGGAGTTGGCCTGCCAGCCGTCGGGCAGCCGTGGCTGCCGGATGGGGAATCCGAACGTTTCGGCGTCGGCCTGCAACGCGGCGGCGGCGTCATACGACGGCAGGGTGCCCTTGCCAATGCCGCCGGGCTGAAAGGAGCACATCCCGACCAGGCCCGCAAGCAGAATGCAGGCCGCCACCAGCGGCGCCAGCGACCAGAACATGTCGCGGCCGTCCTGCAGCAGCCGCGGCTTCGCGGGTTTGGGACCCGGAACCGCTGGGCCGGCGACATTAGACGGTGGCTGCGGCTGCGGGGTCATACTGCCAGTATCCCAGCTCCCCGAGGCCGACCCGCTTCTGGGACAATCAGCGCATGACACCCTCGCGCCGCGAAGCCCCGGACCGCAACCTCGCCATGGAACTGGTGCGGGTCACGGAGGCCGGGGCCATGGCGGCCGGCCGCTGGGTAGGTCGCGGCGACAAGGAGGGCGGCGACGGCGCGGCCGTCGACGCCATCCGCGAGCTGCTCGACTCGGTCTCGATGCGCGGGGTCGTGGTGATCGGCGAGGGCGAGAAAGACAACGCGCCGATGCTCTACAACGGCGAAGTGGTCGGCAACGGCGAAGGTCCGGAGTGCGACTTCGCCGTCGACCCCGTCGACGGCACCACGCTGATGAGCAAGGGCCTGCCGAACGCGATCTCGGTGCTCGCGGTGGCCGAGCGCGGCACGATGTTCGATCCGTCGGCGGTGTTCTACATGAACAAGATCGCCGTCGGACCTGACGCCGCCGACGTCATCGACATCACCGCCCCGATCGGGGAGAACATCCGCGAGATCGCCAGGGTCCGCAACTCGACGGCATCCGACATGACGGTGTGCATCCTGGACCGGCCCCGGCACGATCAGTTGATCGACGACGTTCGCGCCACCGGTGCCCGGATCCGACTGATCTCCGACGGCGACGTGGCGGGAGCGATTTCGGCGTGCCGGCCCAATTCGGGTACCGACCTGCTGGTCGGGATCGGCGGCACTCCGGAGGGCATCATCGCCGCCGCGGCGATCCGCTGCATGGGTGGGGCGATCCAGGCCAAGCTGGCCCCCACTGACGACAACGAACGCCAGAAGGCGATCGACGCCGGGTATGACCTGGACCGGGTCCTCACCACCGAGGACCTGGTGTCCGGGGAGAACGTCTTCTTCTGCGCCACCGGAGTGACCGAGGGTGACCTGCTCCAAGGTGTCCGGTACTACGGCGGCGGCTGCACCACCCACTCGATCGTGATGCGCTCCAAGTCGGGCACGGTCCGGATGATCGAGTCCTATCACCGGCTTTCCAAGCTCAACGAGTATTCGGCGGTGGACTTCACCGGTGACATCTCCGCCGCACACCCCCTGCCGTAAACCCACCAACCATCGAGGGATTCACATATGAGCGCCGCCGCCGCTTCGACCGACGCCGACTCCGAATACCGCATCGAACACGACACCATGGGCGAGGTCCGGGTGCCGGCCAAGGCACTGTGGCGCGCCCAGACCCAGCGGGCGGTGGAGAACTTCCCCATCTCCGGCCGCGGGCTGGAGCGCACCCAGATCCGGGCGCTCGGCCTGCTCAAGGGCGCGTGCGCCCAGGTGAACAAGGACCTCGGCCTGCTGACTGCGGAGAAGGCGGACGCCATCATCGCCGCCGCCGGGGAGATCGCCGACGGCATGCACGACGACCAGTTCCCCATCGACGTTTTCCAGACCGGCTCGGGTACCAGCTCGAACATGAACGCCAACGAGGTGATCGCCGGCATCGCCGCCCGCAACGGGGTGACGGTGCATCCCAACGACGACGTCAACATGTCGCAGTCGTCCAACGACACCTTCCCGACCGCCACCCATATCGCCGCCACCGAGGCCGCGGTGCGCCATCTCATCCCAGCGCTGGAGATCCTGCACGAGGCGCTGGCCTCCAAGGCGCAGCAGTGGCGCACTGTCGTGAAGTCAGGGCGCACGCACCTCATGGACGCGGTGCCGGTGACCCTGGGCCAGGAGTTCGGCGGGTACGCCCGCCAGATCGAGGCCGGCATCGAGCGGGTGCGCGCCACGCTGCCGCGGCTCGGTGAGCTCGCCATCGGCGGTACCGCCGTCGGCACCGGCCTCAACGCCCCGGACGGCTTCGGCGCAAAGGTCGTCGAGGTGCTGGTCGCGCAGACCGGTCTAGTCGAATTACGCACCGCCACAAACTCTTTCGAAGCGCAGTCCGCCCGCGACGGGCTGGTCGAGGCTTCCGGCACATTGCGTACGATCGCGGTTTCGCTGACCAAGATCGCCAACGACATCCGCTGGATGGGATCGGGCCCGCTGACCGGGCTGGGTGAGATCGCGCTGCCGGACCTGCAGCCGGGCAGCTCGATCATGCCGGGCAAGGTCAACCCGGTGCTGCCGGAGGCGGTGACCCAGGTGGCCGCGCAGGTGGTCGGCAATGACGCCGCGATCGCCTGGGGCGGCGGCGCCGGCGCTTTCGAGCTCAACGTCTACATCCCGATGATGGCGCGCAACCTGCTGGAGTCGTTCACCCTGCTGACCAACGTCGCCAGGCTGTTCGCCGACCGCTGCATCGTCGGGCTGAAGGCCAATGTCGAGCACCTGCGCCAGCTCGCCGAGTCGTCGCCGTCGATCGTGACGCCGCTGAACTCGGCGATCGGCTACGAGGAGGCCGCGGCGGTGGCCAAGGAGGCGCTCAAGGAGCGCAAGACCATCCGCCAGACCGTGATCGATCGCGGGCTGATCGGCGACAAGCTGTCGCTGGAGGAGCTTGACCGTCGGCTCGACGTGCTGGCGATGGCGAAGGTCAAAGACCGCGACAATTAGGCCGGCGGGCGGTAACCCGCCGCCGAATTCCGCAGCTGCCAGATCTGAGCGGGACAGAGTTCCCCGACGGCCTGGGTGATCAGATACGAGGCCTGGAACTCGTCGCTGGTGTTGAAGTCGTTCTTGACCACCCCCATCACCGACGCGTAGCTCTCGCCGTGGGCGACCCGGTCGCAGATGCTGTGGCCATAGGCCAGGGCGGCGTCGGCGTTGGGGAAGTTGTAACCGGGCCGTACGGTCACGTTGACCAGATAGGCCACCGAGTCGGCCTGCGCTGGTGGCGCCATTGTGACCGCGCCAACGGCGCCGGCGACGGCGAGCATCAGACCGGCGAGCGGGCTCGGGGCCCTACGCCCCGTTACTGGGGCCACCGGAGTTCTGGTTCGGGATGTCGGTGATCGGGAAGTTCGGCATCGGCTTGGGCGACGGTGTCGCCGGCAGCGCCGGGATCTCCGCGGCCGGGATGTCGTGGATGTCGTTGGCCGGCGGGCCGTTGTCGCGGCCGCCGTAGCTGCTGCCCGGTGCGCGCGGCCCGAGTAGTCGGCTGACGGTCACCATGTGATAGCCGTTGGCTTTCAGCACCGGCAGGAACTGGTAGATGAGGTCGACGGTGCTGGAGTAGGTGTCGTGGAACAGCACTACCGAGCCCGGCTTGATCTGCGTCTTCAGCATGTATGCGGTGGCGGCGGTGTTCGAGTCGTTGATCCAGTCGAACGGGATGACGTCCCAGAGGATCTCCGCCAGCCCGAGCCGGGCCGCCGCCTGGCGCACGGCATCGTTGGACAGCCCGCCGGCGGGGCGGTACAGCTGCGGGGTCTGCCCGGTCGCGGCGGTGATCGCGTCGTTGGCCTTGGCCAGCTGGCCGGTGATGTCCTTCGGGGGGATCGTCGTCATGTTGGGGTGCTCCCAGGTGTGGTTGCCCACCTCCATGCCGGCGTCGGCGATGCGTTGAGCGCCCGCGGGGTTGGCCGCCACCTTGTTGCCGATCAGGAAGAACGTCGCCTTGGCGTCGTTGTCGTCGAGGATCTGCAGCAGCCGGTCGGTGTACGGGCTCGGCCCGTCGTCGAACGTCAGCGCCACGCACTTGACCTGTGCGCAGTCCACGTTGTCGGCACCGGCCGGCGGCGTGTGACCGGCCTGGCACCCGACCACCACCACCGAAAGTGCCGCGCAGACACCCAGAACGGCTCGCCAGTACACGCAGGCAGTTTACCCGGCTGAGCTGGCAGCGGCCTGCATGGCAGCGTTCACTGTGCGGTGCGGGCGGCAGATCGCCGTGCGGAGCCGCCCGCAGCGCACACTCGACGCGTTACGGAAGCGCACCCGGGCTGATTTCCTCAAGCATCTCGGTGACCAGCGCCGCGATCGGCGATCGCTCGCTGCGCAGCAACGTGATGTGCGCGAACAGGGGATGTCCCTTGAGCTTCTCGATGACCGCCGCAACGCCGTCATGGCGGCCAACCCGCAGGTTGTCGCGCTGGGCAACGTCGTGTGTCAGCACCACCCGTGATCCCGCGCCCAGCCGTGACAGCACGGTCAGCAGCACGTTGCGCTCCAGTGACTGGGCCTCGTCGACGATGACGAACGAGTCATGCAGCGAGCGGCCGCGGATATGGGTGAGCGGCAGCACCTCGAGCATGCCGCGCGACAGCACCTCCTCGAGCACCGCCGGGCTCGCCAGCCCCTCCAGGGTGTCGAAGACCGCCTGGGCCCACGGCCCCATCTTGTCGCTCTCGCTGCCGGGCAGGTAGCCCAGTTCCTGGCCGCCGACGGCGTACAGCGGACGGAACACCACCACCTTGCGCTGGGTACGCCGCTCGAGCACCGCTTCCAGGCCCGCACACAACGCCAACGCCGACTTGCCGGTGCCGGCCTTACCGCCCAACGACACGATGCCCACCGACTCATCGAGCAGCAGATCCAGCGCGACCCGCTGTTCGGCCGACCGGCCGCGCAATCCGAAGACCTCGCGATCACCGCGAACCAGTTGCACACGCTTATCGGCGTTGATGCGGCCCAACGCATGCGAGTTTCCGCCCAGCAGCCGAATTCCTGTGTGGCAGGGTAGATCCCGCGCAGATTCGAGGTCGATCACGCCCTCGGCGAAGAGTACGTCGACATCCTCGGCGGACACTTCGATTTCGTCCATCCCGGTCCAGCCGGAGGTTATGACGTCCTGCGCGTGATACTCGTCGGCGGCCAGACCCACTGCACCGGCCTTCACGCGCAACGGAATGTCCTTGCTCACCAACGTGACTCGCTTGCCATCGGCGGCGAGGTTGGCGGCGCAGGTCAGGATCCTGGAGTCGTTGCTGTCGGTGCGGAAACCGGCGGGCAGCACGGTGGGATCGCTATGGTTGAGCTCGACGTGCAGCGTACCGCCCTGTGTCCCAACGGGTATGGGCTGATCGAGCCGTCCGTGCTCCAGCCGAAGGTCGTCGAACAAGCGCAGCGCCTGGCGGGCGAACCATCCGAGTTCGTGATGGTGGCGTTTGGCCTCCAGCTCGCTGATAACCACCAGCGGGACGACCACCTCGTGCTCAGCGAACCTGGTGCACGCCCACGGATCGGACAACAGGACCGAGGTGTCCAGCACGTAGGTCCGGATGGCGTCGTGTGATACCGACGGCGAATCAGTCACGTAGCGCTCCTCGAGCCCGCGCGGCCCCGCACGAACATCTCGGCGGGCACTGCGGCACCAGGACCGGGGCCGGTCCTGTCGTAGTCGCAACGAGAGGTACCGCCCGGACAGCAGAGCATGTCGCTAGCCATCGAAAGCGACGCTACTCTCGTCACGGCCAGTGGGTCGTGCAGGCGCGCCGCGTCAGGCGGGGC
>CAZDYH010000049.1:6989-11517 GCA_964509355.1 uncultured Mycobacterium sp. | reverse complement strand
GAACTCGCGAAGCTCCGGCTGATCGGCCAGGCCCCACGCGGTGATCCGGTCGGCGATCACCTGGCGCAACTGCGCGGGACCGAAGATGCCGGCGTCCGCGACGGCCTGGACCTTGTCCTGGTAGGCGTCGATATCGCCCCCGACAACGCCCAATTCGGCTGCACGGCGAGCGATTGCGGCCAACGTTTCGTCGCGGGTGTACTGCAGGCAGTGCGCAACCAGGTTGGCGAAGAACTCTTCGTGGCGCTCCTCGTCCGCGGCGATCCGACCAACCAGCCCCTTGAGCACCGGTTCGTCGATCTGCGCGGCCAGGTTGCGGCAGAACACCGCATGCGCCCGCTCGAAGAACGCCATGAATACCAGCGTCTCGACCTGGCTGTACTTGTCGGCGCGGTAGCCCTTCATGACGTGCTCGACGCGGACGTTCTCGTTGGCGGTTGGATCGATCTCGCGGGTCACCACCAGGTATTCGCGCAGCGCGATGGCGTGCAGGTTCTCCTCGGCGGTCCAGCGGCCGATCCATCGGCCCCACTTCTCCTCGAGGATGAAGTGTTCGACGATCTCGCGGTGGTACCCGGCCAGGTTGTCCTTGGTGATCAGCAGGATCTCCAGGGCATCGGTGATCGACCTGGGCAGCGTCGCCTGCGACGGTTCCCAGTCGTGGCCACCGAGGAACTCGAAGTTCTCCCCCTGGTCGAACGGTACGTAGTCGTGCGCGAACCACTCGTCCGCGGTGTCGATATGCCGGGCGTAGTTGTCCGCCACAACGGGTTCCAGCTCGAGAATGAGCGCGTTCGGGACAGTCTTCTGTGCCATAAAGTAACCGTAACCCAAATTCACAGGTTCCGTAAAATCGGGTGGCGCGCGTGTCGCCGGGCCTAACGGCCGACGAGTTCCCAGTCCTCCAGGCCCTCGTAGAGCGGGAAGGCGCGGGCCAGCCGCGTCGCCCGATCACGCAGCGCGGTTGCGTCGGCCGACGTGCCCTGTACCAGCGCGGTGGCGATGATGTCGGCGACCTCGGTGAACTCGGCGTCGCCGAAACCGCGGGTGGCCAGGGCCGGTGTTCCGATGCGCAGGCCGGAGGTCACCATCGGCGGCCGCGGGTCGTTCGGTACGGCGTTGCGGTTGACGGTGATACCGATCTCGTGCAACAGATCTTCGGCGACCTTGCCGTCCAGCGGGGAGTCACGCAGGTCGACGAGCACCAGGTGCACGTCGGTGCCGCCGCTGACCACGCTGACGCCGGCCTTGGTGACATCGGCGGCCAGCAGTCGGTCGGCGATGATCCGGGCACCGGACAGCGTGCGCTGCTGTCGCTCGGCGAACTCCGGGGTGCCGGCGATCTTGAAGGCCACCGCCTTGGCGGCGATCACGTGCATCAGCGGGCCGCCCTGCTGTCCGGGGAAGACCGCCGAGTTGATGGCCTTGGCGAACTCTTGCTTGCCCAGGATCAGACCCGAGCGCGGACCGCCCAGAGTCTTGTGCACCGTGGTCGACACCACCTGAGCGTGCGGCACCGGCGACGGGTGCAGGTCGGCGGCGACCAGGCCGGCGAAATGCGCCATATCCACCCACAGCGTGGCGTCGACCTCGTCGGCGATCGAGCGGAACGCCGCGAAGTCGAGGGTCCGCGGGTAGGCCGACCAGCCGGCGATGATCACCTTCGGCCGGAACTCGCGCGCCTTGGCGCGCAACGCGTCCATGTCGATCCGGTGCGTGACCGGATCGACGCCGTAGAACCCGGTTTCATAGAGCTTGCCGGAGAAGTTCAACCGCATGCCATGGGTCAGGTGGCCGCCGTTGGCCAGGTCCAGACCGAGCAGCCGCTCCCCCGCCGTCATCAGCGCGTGCAGCACGGCGGCGTTGGCCTGGGCACCCGAATGGGGTTGCACGTTGGCGAAGTCCGCGCCGAACAGGGCCTTCGCCCGGTCGCGAGCGATGTTCTCCACGACGTCGACGTACTCGCAGCCGCCGTAGTAGCGGCGACCGGGCAGTCCTTCGGCGTACTTGTTGGTCAGCACGCTGCCCTGGGCCTGCAATATCGAGCGCGGCACGAAGTTCTCCGAGGCGATCATTTCCAGCGTGTCGCGCTGACGGCCGAGCTCCTCGCCCAGCAGATCAGCGATGTCGGGATCGACCTCGGCCAACGGGGCAGACATCACCGAGGTTGCGGGGCGGGCATCAGGTGCGGCGGTCACCGAGTCAGTCTATCCAGCGCCTTCCCGGGTTGCTGCGCTCCAGCCCTCCGAACGCAGGGCCGACGGGATGAGCGGCTCGTCCAGCAGCCGGCCGAATCTCTCGGTGAGGCTGACCCCGGCCGGACGGCCGTCCAGCCAACCCCGCAGTAGCCGGTAACCCTCGACATAGGTGCTGGTGTAGGCCCGCCACAGCGGCGACGACAGGAACCGCAGCATCTGCCGGGCCCGACTGTCGTTGACCAGTAGCCAGCGCCGCAAGAACTCCACGACGTCGTCGACGTCACGGCGTTCGTCGTGCAGCATCAGCGCGGCATCTTGCCGGACATCGGCGAGCGCCGCCGACGCCTCCGCCACCGCCTCGGCCCGCTCGCCGTCGAAGCGAAGACTCAGGTCGGCGTAGATCTCGGCGGCCCAGCTGCCCCAGCCCGGGCCGATCGCGGCGTGCAGCGCGAGATCAGCCAGCCCCTCGGCCATCAGGCACTGCGGGGTGTTGACCAGGAAGATCGTCTGCTCGGCCTGGCCGTCACGCGCGACCAGCCCGGCCTCCTTGCGGCAGTGCTCGGTGTGATGGCCCGGATAGGACTCGTGGGCCACCAGCCGCGGCAGATTGGACATCTGCTGTTTGAGGTCGGCGTTGACGGCCACCGTCGAGCGGTAGTCGCCCAGGTAGTAGTTGAAACCCGACCAGGGCTTGTCCGTCACCACCTCGTAGACCACGGTCTCGCCGTCCGGCAGCGGGTACTCGGCGCGCACCCGGTCGCGCAGCGCACTGGAGAAAGCCCCGATGCACTCGGCCAACCGCTCCGGTGGAATCTCCTCGGCAGTGCGGTGCGCCTGCATCCGGCCGGCCAGTGGCCCGCTACCGCCGAGCGCCGCGTCGAGCCGGGCATGCGCCATTCGGTAGCGCTCCGGATCACCCTTGGTGATGCGGACGTCGAAGTAGGCCTGCACCTCCTCGACGAAGCCCACCGGCTGACCCGCGAACTTGCGCCCGGCACAGGCCAGCGCGCGCAGCTGCGCACCGAGGTAGTCGGCGCGCAGCTCGGTGAACGCGTCCGCCCGCGGCACCGCAGGCAGTACGTCGATCAACCGCTCGGCCTGGCGAGCCAGGTCGGCGGGGTCGGGTGCCGGTTCGCAGGCGACAGCGCGGCGCAGCGCCGGGTCGCCGGTGAAGGAGTCGACGTAGCCCTCCTCGATGCGGTCGAATCGCAGTCCGAGCAACAGGTATTCGCGGACCAGGGCGGCAGGCTCCATGCCGGACAACGGTAGCGAGGCAGTTCGCCCTTCGCCCGAGAGGCTCATCGCTGGCCCCCAGGCGCTCATGGTGCCGCCGTTGCTGCAAGACTGACCCCATGTCGCGGCTGAGCGAGCCCAGCCCCTATCTGGAGTTCGACCGAAGTCAGTGGCGCGCGCTGCGGATGTCGACACCGCTCAAACTCACCGAAGAAGAGCTGGTCGGCCTGCGCGGTTTGGGCGAGCAGATCGACCTGCTCGAAGTCGAAGAGGTCTACCTGCCGCTGGCCCGGCTCATCCACCTACAGGTCGCCGCGCGCCAGGGACTGTTCGCGGCCACCGCTGAGTTCCTCGGTGAGCCGCAGCAGCACCCGGACCGCCCGGTGCCGTTCATCATCGGCGTCGCGGGCAGCGTCGCGGTCGGCAAGTCCACCACCGCTCGTGTGCTGCAGGCGCTGTTGGCACGCTGGGAGCATCACCCGCGCGTCGACCTCGTCACCACCGACGGGTTTCTCTATCCGAACGCGGAACTGACGCGGCGAAACATCATGCACCGCAAGGGCTTCCCGGAGAGTTACGACCGGCGCGCGTTGATGCGGTTCGTGACGTCGGTTAAATCCGGTGCGGACAAAGCCTGCGCACCGGTGTACTCACACCTGCTCTACGACATCGTGCCCGGCGAGAAGGACGTGGTGGCCCACCCCGACATCCTGATCCTGGAAGGCCTCAACGTCCTGCAGACGGGACCGACTCTGATGGTCTCGGATCTGTTCGATTTCTCCGTCTACGTCGACGCGCGGGTCGAGGACATCGAACAGTGGTACATCTCGCGGTTCCTGACGATGCGCTCCACCGCGTTCGCAAACCCGGCGTCGCACTTTCACCACTACGCCAACCTGAACGATCAACAGGCGGGCGCCGCCGCGCGGGATATCTGGCAGTCGATCAACCTGCCGAATCTGATCGAGAACATCCTGCCCACCCGGCCGCGGGCCACGCTGGTACTGCGCAAGGAGGCCGATCACTCGATCAACCGGCTGCGGCTCCGCAAGCTGTAGGCCGCTTCGCCGGCTCGGCGGCTCCAGCGGGAAGGAGTC
>CAZDYH010000049.1:0-6889 GCA_964509355.1 uncultured Mycobacterium sp. | reverse complement strand
ATCCCCTGGGAGCTACCTGCCGTATCGGCGGTGCCTCAGGCTGTAGTCGCGTAGCGCACGCAGGAAGTCGACGCGGCGGAATGCGGGCCAGTGCGCCTCGGTGAACCACATCTCCGAGTACGCGCTCTGCCACAGCAGGAACCCACTGAGCCGCTGCTCCCCCGAGGTGCGAATGACCAGGTCAGGGTCGGGCTGACCGGAGGTGTAGAGGTTCTCCGAGATGGCGTCGACGGTGACGGCGTCCACCAGTTGCTCGGCCGTCGCGCCGTTGGCGATCTCCTTGCTCAGCAGGGCACGCACGGCGTCGGCGATCTCCTGGCGCCCGCCGTAGCCGACCGCGACGTTGACGTGAAAGCCGCCGCTCGATCGGGTGGAGGCCGTACCTTCCACGGCGTCGCGCAGCCGCCGGGCGGGCTCCTCACCCAGCAACTCCAGATCGCCGACGGTCCGCACACTCCAGCGGTTGGCGGGCGCGCAGATCTCTTCGACGACATCGGTGATGATCTCGATGAGCGCAGCGAGTTCGTCGGGTTCGCGCTGCAGGTTCTCGGTGGAGAGCAGGTAGACGGTGGCCATCTCGATGCCGGCTTCCTGGCACCAGCGCAGCATCTCGGCGATCTTGACCGCGCCCATCCGGTAGCCGTAGCTGACATCGTCGTAGCCCGCGTCACGAGCCCACCGGCGGTTGCCGTCGCACAACACGGCAATATGGCGGGGCAGTTGGGATCTCGAGCGCGCCAACTCCTGGCGCAGCCGCATCTCGTAGATCCGGTACACCGGTTCCTTGAGGCGCGGGGGAATGATCTCCACGAAAGCCCAGACTACTGTGACACTGAGATATCCCGGGTCAGACAGGGAGGATATGAGCGGTCACATGGATACCGCCGATGTTCCTCGGCCGCATTCGTCGCCCACCCACGCCGTCGAGGAGTTCGCCCACCACTTGGTCGAGGGCGTGGCGCACGCACTGGCCAGGCCCCGGGCCCGCGGCTGGATTCACGTCTACTCGGCCGGTGTGGCCGTCGTCGCAGGCGCCGTACTGGTGGCGGTGTCCTGGGCGGTGGAGTCCACTCGGGCGGGCCTGGCCACGCTCGCCTATGCCGCGGCGACCTTCGCGATGTTCCTGGTCAGTGCCACCTACCACCGGGTGCCGTGGAAGTCCGCGACCGCCAGGATGTGGATGAAGCGGGCCGACCACTCGATGATCTTCATCTTCATCGCCGGCTGCTACACCCCGTTCGCGCTGCTGGCCATGCCTCCGGACACCGGGAGGTTGGTGCTGTACATCGTCTGGGGCGGCGCGCTGGCCGGGGTGGCACTCAAGATGCGCTGGCCGCACGCTCCCCGCTGGGTGGGGGTACCGCTCTATCTGCTGCTCGGCTATGTGGCGGTGGCCTTCACGGGGACGCTGATGCGTGGCGCCGGGATCACGGCGATCGTGTTGCTCGCAGTCGGCGGCGTGCTGTACAGCGTGGGCGCCGTGATGTACGCGCTGAAGTGGCCCGACCCGTGGCCGGCGACATTCGGCTATCACGAGTTCTTCCACGCCTGCACGGCGGTGGCCGCGACCTGCCACTACGTCGCGATCTGGTTCGCCGTCTTCTGACGTCGCACGGATCTACAGCTGGGTGACGTTCTCCGGTGACCAGTAGGCCTTCAGCGCCGTGATCTTGACGTCGTCGTCGAACACCATGACATCGATCGGCTCGATTCGCATCCGGTGGTCGCCGGCGGTCACCGTCAGCGAGAACTGGAAGGCCGCCTCGTTACCGGCCACCCGCAGCGACACCAATTCGCTTTCCCGGTCCAGGTTTTCGATAGCCGAGTAGAAGCCGTGGATCGCCCGGCGGCCAATGTGCAACTCCCCACCGACAGGATCCTCGACGGTCGCGTCGGCGGCGTAGAGCTCGGCCAGATCGTCGGCGCTGCCCTTGGCGACCAGCTCGATGTAGCGGTTGACGGCTTCGGTGATGTCCGCGGCGGCCGGCCCGGGCCGATCACTTGGGTGCATGACTGGAACGCTACACGGGTGCCGAAAGCGCGGCGGCGAGTTCTGCCGCGCTGGTGACGGGCAGGTCGCAGACCCGGCCACGGCACACATAGGCGGCGTCCGCGCCCGCCACCCGGTCTCGTCCGGCGAGCAACTCCGAGGAGTCCACCGCCCCGCCGACGACGATCGCCCCGCCGGGCGCCAGCCTGCGCGCGGCGGCCAGCAACTCGGACTGCGCCCTATCGCAGGCCACCGCGATCTGCAGCGGGCCACGGACCGCCGACTCGGCGACGGCCAGCCAGTGCCCGGCCGACCGCGGCGCCCGCGCCAGCAGCGGTGAATGCGCCAGCAGCGCCTCGGCCGCTGCCTCGGCGTACCGGTCGGCCCGGTCCGCACCGGCCAGGTGGGCGGCGGCCAGCAGCGCCTCGGTGATCGACGACGCACCCGACGGCGTGGCGCCGTCCAGCGGGTCGGCGGGACGGACCATCAACTGCTCGGCGTCATCGGCGCTGTCGTACCACCGTCCCGGTCGATCGCGGTCGGGGAAACGCGCCAGCGCGATATCCAGCAGCGCCTCGGCCGTGGTCAGCCATTCAGTGTCCGCGGTGAGCTGGTACAGCGTCAGCAGCGCCGTGGCCAGCGTCGCGTGGTCCTCCAGGATCGCCGCGCTGTCGCCGACCCGTCCGCCCAGGCTGGCCCGCCGCAGCCGCCCGTCGACAATGTGCAGATCGACCAGCGCCGCGGCACAACGCCGCGCCGCGACGAGGAATTCCGGACGTTCCAGCGCCACACTCGCCTCGGCCAGCGCCGTGATCGCCAGCCCGTTCCAGGCGGTGACGACCTTGTCGTCGCGGGCGGGCTGCACCCTCGTCAGCCGTACCGCCAGCAGCGCGGTTCGCACCCGGTCCAACCGGGCCGGATCGTCCTCGCCGGCCCCGGGCAGACTGGGCAGCTGCAGCACCGATGCGCCCTCCTCGAAGGTCCCGGTCTCTGTGACCGCGAAAACCTCTGCGGCCCAGCGACCGTCGGCGTCACCGAGAATCTCGCGCAGTTGCTTTCGCGTCCAGACGTATGTCGATCCCTCCCGGCCGTCGGCATCGGCGTCCAGCGACGAGGTGAACATGTCCGCGTCGGCCAGGTCGTCGAGGATGAACCGCGCGGTCTGTTCGGCAACCCGGCGCGCCAACGGATTTCCGGTGCGCCTGGCCCAGTGCGCGTAGACCCGCAGCAGCAGCGCGTTGTCGTAGAGCATTTTCTCGAAATGCGGCACCACCCAGGAGGCGTCGACGCTGTAGCGGGCGAAACCGCCGGCCAGTTGGTCGTAGATACCGCCGCGGGCCATCGCCGTGCAGGTCCGCTCGACGGCCTGCAGCGGGGCAGCTGACCCGGTGCGCTCATGGCTGCGCAGCAGCGCCTCCAGCAGGGCCGACGGCGGGAACTTCGGGGCAGCCTGAGATCCTTGGCCAAACCCACCGCGGGCGGTGTCCTCGTCACGCAGCACCGCGGCGACGGAGTGGTCGCACAGTTCCGACGACACCGGCGGTCCGCCGCCGGGCAGCCCGGACGCCATCGACCGCAGTGCACCCGCGACCTGTTCGGAGGCCTGCTCGACATCGCCGCGCTGATCACGCCAGGTGTTGACGACCGCTGACAGCAGTTCCAGGAAGGCCGCTTTCGGGTAGTAGGTGCCGCAGAAGAAGGGCCTGCCGTCGGGGGTCAGGAAACACGTCATGGGCCAGCCGCCCTGCCCGGTCAGCGCGACCGTGGCGTTCATGTAGACCGCGTCAAGATCCGGGCGCTCCTCGCGATCAACCTTGATGCACACGAACCCGGCGTTCATCGCGGCGGCCACCTCGGCGTCCTCGAACGATTCGTGCGCCATCACATGACACCAGTGACAGGCCGCGTAACCGATGGACAGCAGGATCGGCACATCCCGCTCGGCGGCCTCGGCCAGCGCCTCGGGCGCCCACTGCTGCCAGTGCACCGGGTTGTCGGCGTGCTGGCGCAGATACGGGCTGGTCGCCCCGGCCAGAGAGTTAACCGCCGGGCTCATGCGGTGATCCGTCGTGGTCGGCGGGGGTGCCTTCGTCGTCGATGCCGACCGTGCCTTCGTCGACGGCCTGGTCCGGCTCGGGGTTGTCCGGATCGAACGATTCGGGCAGCTTCTTCAGGTGCCGGTTCATCGACCACACCAGCAAGAACGTGCCGATGAGCAACAGCACCACAACCAGCAGGCCGAGGGGGCTGGCCTTGCCGAAGTCGGGCCCGGTGTTGGGCGGTGAGTCGTCGGCCAGCACACCGATGGCCGTGACGAGCGCGTGATTCACCGGTCCATCTCGATCCCGGCGAACAGGTCGTCCTCGGGCAGGCTGGCCGGTACCCGCGAACGTGCCAGCTCGAACTCCTCAGTCGGCCACAGTCGCTGCTGCCACTCGATCGGTGCGGCGAAGAACGCACCGTCGGGGTCGATCTGGGTGGCATGCGCACGCAGCGCGTCGTCGCGCTGGCTGAAGTACTTGTGGCATTCGATGCGGGTTGTCACCCGGTCGGCGAAGATATCGTGGTCGGGATCCCAGTGCGCCAGCCACTTTTCGAACGGACCCTGCTGATCGTGCTTGGCGAACTCCTGCTGTAGCAGCTGCATTCGCTGCCTCAGGAATCCGTGGTTGTAGTACAGCTTGGACACGTTCCAGGGCTCACCGGCGGCGGCGAACCGGTGGTGGTCACCGGCCGCCTCATACGCGGCGACCGAAACCTGATGGCAGCGAACGTGATCCGGGTGCGGGTAGCCACCGTTCTCGTCATAGGTGGTCACCACGTGCGGCCGGAAATCGCGGATGACGCGCACCAGCGCCTCGGTCGACTCCTCGAGCGGAACCAGTGCAAAACAGCCCTCGGGCAGCGGTGGCGCCGGGTCGCCCTCCGGCAGGCCGGAGTCTACGAAGCCCAGCCAGGTGTGTTCGACACCGAGGATCTCCGCGGCCTTCGCCATCTCGTCGCGGCGGACCTCGGCGATACGCCCGTGCACCTCGGGCAGGTCCATCGCGGGATTGAGGATATCGCCGCGTTCGCCGCCGGTCAGCGTCACCACCAGCACGCGGTGGCCCTCGGCGGCGTAGCGGGCCAGGGTCGCAGCGCCCTTGCTGGACTCGTCGTCCGGGTGGGCGTGTACCGCCATCAACCGCAGTTCGGTCACCGTCTGCCTTCGCTCCGCGCTTATAGTTCCTGTCCTAATAGTTCCATCCCGTCGATCTGGACCCGAAACCCGATCCCGACCAAGAGGCGTACCGGACCATATGCTCGAGACCCGTTACGGACGACGCCGGATGGCGCGCGGTTCGCGCCGTGGTGTGCTCATCGCCCTGGGGGCGCTTGTCGTCGCGGCGGGCGTTGTGGTGGCGGTCATCGGCTACCAGCGGTTGGGCAGCAGTGAGGTCGAAGGCAAGCTCGGCGGCTACCGGCTGGTCGACAGCGAGACGGTGTCGGTGACCATCAGCGTGACCCGCTCCGACCCGGCCCGTCCAGCGGTGTGCATCGTGCGGGCACGGTCGATCGACGGCAGCGAGACCGGCCGTCGCGAACTCTTGATACCGCCGTCTGACCAGGCCACGGTGCAGGTGACGACCACGGTCAAGTCCAGCAAGCCGCCGGTGATGGGCGACATTTACGGTTGCGGCACGGATGTGCCGGCCTACCTGGTGGCCTCCTAGCGCCACCACCGTGTCGAGAGAACGCCCGACAAACGGCGGACTGCGAATTCGTGAAAATCCGCCGACCTCCCGGTGGTATCATTGCCTGATACACGGTTCCTGCTGGGACCGTGTATTGCTTCTTTAGCGCGTCCAACCGCGGCTCTGAGATGGCAATACACGCGGTAAGCCGCATGCTCCCGGCAGCGAGAATTACAGACTGCCAACCCGAAACATCGCGGGACCGACGACACGAGGAGCGCGACGAAATGACCGACACTCAGGTGACCTGGTTGACCCAGGAGTCGCATGACCGGCTCAAGGCGGAGCTCGACCAGCTGATCGCGAACCGGCCCGTCATCGCCGCCGAGATCAACGACCGCCGCGAAGAGGGCGACCTGCGCGAGAACGGCGGTTACCACGCCGCCCGCGAGGAGCAGGGCCAGCAGGAAGCCCGCATCCGTCAGCTGCAGGAGCTGCTCAACAACGCCAAGGTCGGCGAGGCCCCCAAACAGTCCGGGGTAGCGCTGCCCGGTTCGGTGGTGAAGGTGTACTACGACGGCGACGAGTCCGACACCGAGACCTTCCTCATCGCCACCCGCCAGGAGGGTGTCAGCGACGGCAAGCTCGAGGTGTACTCGCCGAACTCACCGTTGGGCGGAGCCCTGATCGACGCCAAGGTCGGCGAGACCCGCACCTACACCGTGCCCAACGGCAACACCGTCAAGGTGACGCTGGTCAGCGCCGAGCCCTACCACTCGTAGCTTCCCGGGAACCCCGGGATGTTTCGGCGGGCGCGACTACAGTCCGCTCATGGCGCAGATCGCCGAGGAACTGCTTCTCCTGCTGCTCGACAACGCATCGGCGCAGCCCGGACTGGACCGGGCACGCCGCGAACGTGTGTTGACGGCTGCGGTGCTGCTGGACCTGGCGCTGGCCTGCCGGATCCGCCCGGCGGTCGCCAACGAACCGGTGGAAACCGGCCGACTGGTGGCGCTCGTGGGGCCGGATCCGCACGATCCTGTTGTCGAACCCGCCCTTCAACTGCTGCTGCACCGCCCGATCAGCCCGGCCGCGGCAATCGCCAAGTTACGTCGGGACACCCAGGCCAATGTGCTTGGTCAGCTCGAACGTACCGGCCAGGTGAGGCGAGTTCGCTTGCGCACCAAGGGGTTCAGACGACACTACGCGTGGCCATTGATGGACC
>CAZDYH010000048.1:12745-17885 GCA_964509355.1 uncultured Mycobacterium sp. | reverse complement strand
CCGGGTGCGGTGCCGCCGTAGATGTCGGCCACCTTCACCAGCCGGTGCCCGGGCACGAAGACGTCGCTGACGATCACATCATTGGAGCCGGTCGCGCGCATCCCGGCGGTGTGCCAGACATCCTCGACCTGAACATCGGATGCCGGCAGCAGCGCCAGAGCCGGATACATCTGGTCATCGGAACCGCAGATGGCGCCGACCAGCACCCAGTCGGCGGCCATCACCCCGGTCGCCCATGACCACCGGCCGGTCAGCCGAATCCCGGCGTCGGCGAGAGTGCCGCGCCCGGTCGGTGCCAGCGGTGCCGGTGCGAGGACGGGTCCGGACGTGAATACCTCGTCCTGCGCCTGCTCCGCGAACAGCGCGAGCATCCAGTTATGCAGGATGTAGAAGCCCAGCGTCCAGGCGCTCGACGTGCAGCCGTGGGCCATCCGGCGCACCGGATCGAGGATCGCCGGGAACTCCGCCTGCCGGCCGCCGTAGCGGGCCGGCACCAGCAGGTTGGCCAGCCCCGACGCGCGGAACTCCGCGATCGTTTCAGCCGGGAGGCGCCGCAGTTCTTCGGCCCGCTCGGCGCGGTCGGCCAGGCGCGCTATGAAGTCCTCGGTGATACCTGACGTGGTGGACGGCGCCGTCACCCGGGAACGTACCCGACCGCTGACTGGGCAGAGCAGCACTCTCGCCGCTGTCGGCGCTCATATCGCGGCCGGAAACACGATGTCGAACCGGGCGCCCCCCATCGCACTGCGGCCCACGGAGTACCCGCACATCAACTCTTGCCACGAAGCGCTTCGGTCAATCGTCAAGCCGTGAAGAAATGTGCCAATTCGTCGGCCGTCACTCCGGGTTGCTCCTCGGGAATGAAGTGGCCGGCGGCCACCGCGCGGCCGCTGACGCGGCCACTGCAGGCCGCCTGCCAGTCCTCGATGGGCCGGAACAGGTGCGCCACGACGCCGCGCTCGCCCCACAGCACATGCAGGTCGCAGCGCACGCGCTCACCGGCGGCACGCGAGCTGCGGTCGTGCACCAGATCGATGCCGGCGGCGGCGCGGTAGTCCTCGCAGGCCGCGTGGATGCCCTCGGGTGTGCAGAAGCCGGCCTCGTAGTCGGCCAGCGCCTCCGCCTCGACGAAGTCAAGGTTCCTGGAACCCCAGCCCGACAGCGTGTAACGCAGGTACCAGGAGGGGTCGGCGCCGATCTGCCTCTCGGGCAGCGGGCTGGGCTGGATCAGGTAGAACCAGTGGTAGTAGGCGGTCGCGAACGCCTGGTCGGTGCGCTCGTACATCGTGAGCGTTGGCACGATGTCGAGCACGCAAAGCCGATCCACCGCCTGCGGATTGTCGAGAGCGAGCCGGTGGGCGACACGTCCGCCGCGGTCGTGGCCAGCGACGAAGAAGCGCTCGTGGCCGAGCGAGTGCATCAGGGCCAGTAGGTCGGCGGCCATCGTGCGCTTGCTGTAGTTCGCGTGATCGACGGCGCCCGGGGGCTTGGCCGAGCGCCCATAGCCGCGCAGGTCGGGCAGCACCAGGAAGAAGCGATCGGCCAGCGTCATCGCGACGCGGTGCCACAGCGCATGCGTCTGCGGGTAGCCGTGCAGCAGCAGTAGCGGCGGCGCGTCGCGCTGAATGCCGGTGCGGGCGAACAGCTCGATGCCGCCGACGTCGAAACAACGCGACTCGAAGCCCTCGAACCAGTTCATCCGCCACCCCTCGGTCCGATTACGGGGACTACTCCGCGCGCCCGCTGCCGCGGACCGCGGCCGCGGCCGCCCGGATCTGCGGCGTCACCAGCATGATCTGGCCCAGCACACCGTTGACGAAGCCGGGCGAATCGTCGGTGGACAGCTCCTTGGCCAACTCGACGGCCTCGTCGACGGCGACCGGCTCGGGAACATCGGTAGCGTGCAGCAGCTCCCAGACGGCGACCCGCAAGACGGCCCGGTCGACGGCCGGCAGCCGTTCCAGGGTCCAGCCGTGCAGGTGCGAGGTAATCAGGTCGTCGATATGTGCGGCGTGCTCGGTGACCCCGCGGGCGACGGTCACGGTGTAGGGGTTCAGCGGCGACACGTCGGGCTGCGACTCGGCGAGCGCCATCCGCGACTCGGCCGCCTCGGCCGGTGTCAGTCCGCGGGCTTCCGCCTCGAACAGCAGGTCGACGGCGCGCTTGCGGGCCTGGTGCCGCCCCTTGGACGGCTTGCCGTCAGGCATTCACGCGGCCCAGATAGCTTCCGTCCCGGGAGTCCACCTTCAGCTTGTCCCCGGTGTTGATGAACAACGGGACGTTGATCTGCGCACCCGTCTCCACCGTGGCGGGTTTGGTGCCGGCGCTGGACCGGTCGCCCTGCAGACCCGGCTCGGTGTGGGTGACCACCAGTTCGACGGTGACCGGCAGCTCGATATACAGCGGCGCGCCGTCGTGGAAGGCCACCTGCACCGGCATGCCTTCGAGCAGGAAGTTCGCGGCGTCGCCCACCAGCGATTCGGGCAGCGCGTGCTGCTCGTAGTCCTGGCTGTCCATGAACACGAAGTCCGAGCCGTCGCGGTACAGGTAGGTGGTGTCGCGACGGTCCACCGTCGCCGTCTCCACCTTGACGCCGGCGTTGTACGTCTTGTCGACGACCTTGCCGGACAGCACGTTCTTCAGCTTGGTCCGTACGAAGGCTGGACCCTTGCCTGGTTTGACGTGCTGAAACTCGGTGATGGTCCACAGCTGGCCGTCGATCTGCAGGACGAGCCCATTCTTGAAGTCGGCGGTCGATGCCACGGTCGGTTGCTCTCCTAGTTCGTCAGGGTCTAGAGGATCACCAGTTACCTGGGAAACAGGACTATGCCCGATAGCCGCTCGGGATTTGCACGAATACTGGGAGAACTTTCGACCCGGGGGGCCAGTTGCAGACGGTGCAGGCGTTGAGTTCGTCGCCTGCCTGCGGTCCCACTACAGCGGCCAGCAGTTGATTGCCGAGGGCTACAAGGTTTGCGAAGCCATCCACCATGGCGACATGACCGATATGCAGGCCATCGACATGGTACAGAACGATCTGGCGGTGTCGTCCAGCGCGGCCATCGATGTGTACACCGCGGCCACCATCGGCCTCGGCTGCTAGCTGCTGCCTTGCCCTGACACGGCCCCGTGAGATGACCTCGACAGACGGCGGCGTGGGCTCACCGCATTCGCTGTCATCACACGGAGTTCGCGCGCCCCATCCCGATCACCTGTCGGAACTTCCCGCTTCGCTCGCTCTGCTCGGGCGGTTCGGTGGCCCGTTCGAGAACGACATTGCCCAGCCCCATCGTCCCCAGGTAGCAGCGCAGGCTCTCTGACACCCGCTGCCACGCCATGTCGGCATCGGCGCCCACGTCGCACGCCAGTCGCACGCGGATCGTGCGCCCACCGGTCTGGACGAGCTGACTGCGACGCACTCCGGGCGTGTCGTCCAGAGTCGACCCGATCGCGAGGGGCAGGACGGGGACGATGCGACCCTCCGCGTTCTCCAGGCGCAGAACATCGTCTCGCCGTCCCTCGACGCGGATGGCGGGCAGCGGACTGCCGCAGGGGCACGGGTCGGGACGTGCGAGAACGGAGTCACCGAGGTCATACCGGATGATCGGCTGCACATGGTTGGCGAGGTTCGTGAGAAGCACGGTGTGGGATGGCTCGCCTGGCGGCGTCGGCTGGTTCTCGGCGTCGACCGGTTCCAGCACCACCCAGTCGGCGTTGACGTGCAGCCAGCCTAGTGTGCAGTCGAACGCCATCGTTATCGCCTCGGATGCCGCGTAGACGTCTCTGGGCGTGGTGCCGAATGCCTGCGCGACGCGTCGGCGATCCTCGGGCAGCATCGACTCGCCGCCGGTCTCCAGGACGACGGGCTCGAGCCGAAGGCGGCCGGCCTGCTGCTCGACGGCCAGCACCTCCAGCGCACTGGGGTAGCCGGAGACGAATCCCGGGTTGAAGGTGTTCAGCGCGGCGACAAGATCGCCCAGCGGCTGCTGCACCGAGAACACGCGGAAGGCGTGGCGACGCCACCAGCTGCGATTCCGCTCCGCCTCGATCCAGCTGGCACCCGCGAAATGAGCGCCGGTGCCGATCACGGAGGCCCAGCGCATTCGGTGCCGGGCGACGCCGAGCCAGTCCCGGCCGGACAGCCACGACAGGTCGAGGCGGATGGTGAAAGCCCGGTAGACGGCCAAGGCCTGCGGGTCGTGGACGAACAGACCCGGGTATCCCGTGGTGCCAGACGTGCTGCAGACCCAGTACCTGTCCAGGTACGGGCGCCCGATGCGTGACGGGTCGGACATGAACTCCTCGACCCCTACGCGGGTGACCCGGGGGTCGGTCACCCAGTCGTCGAACGACGCCATGAGATCGGGTTTGCTCACGGGGGGCAGGCTCCTCAGTGGGACGTTAACCGACGAGGCATCGCCGTACAGGCGGCGGTAGTAGCGCGAATGCCCGTGCGCATGGGAGACGAGGCTGGCGATGCGGGTCCGCTGCCGGCGCATGAGGCCCTCGGTGCCCTCGCGCTGAGCACGCAGAACGTCGATTGTGACGCGAGACCTGTTCACGGCACCACCATCGCCCGTGTACTCCCTCCAAGCGCACCACAGCACCCGCATGTTCCGGTGTCCTGCGTCTGGCTGTACAGAGTGGTGGTCCGTGTCATCTGCCGGCCCCCTGTGTCATGGTGGTCATTCCCAAGATAATCGGCCCCACAACGATCGTCCGCGACCTTGTTTTTGCAGGTCAGCGCACAGCGTTGGCTAGGTCAAAATCGCCAGTTCCTTGGGGAAGCGGGTCAGCAGTTCGGGAATCCGCTCGCCGACGACCAGGGTGTCCTCGATGCGGACGCCGCCGCGGTCGGGCAGGTAGACACCCGGTTCCACGGTCACCACCGAGCCGGCAAGCAACGTACCGGTGGCCGCTGAGTTGATTCCCGGCGCTTCGTGGATCTGCAGTCCGACGCCGTGGCCGAGTCCGTGGCCGAAGTACCCGCCGTAACCCGCGTCGGCGATCACCCGGCGGGACGCGGCGTCCACGTCGCGCAGGGGCGACTCGACCTCGAGGGCCTCGCGGCCGGCGAGTTGGGCGGCGGCGACCACCTCGTATATCTCGCGCTGCCAGTCCGCCGCGGATTCCAGCACGA
>CAZDYH010000048.1:10377-12645 GCA_964509355.1 uncultured Mycobacterium sp. | reverse complement strand
ACCAGCAGCGCCGCGTTGGACCCGGTGAAACCGGACAGGTAACGCACGTTGATCGGGTCGGTGACCAGCATCGCGTCCAGGCCGGCAGCGCCCAGCCGCTCGCTAAGCTTGTCCCGGCGCTGTGAATGTGTCACGACCGACGACGCTACTCGCTAGGCTGTGGCGCTATGACTAAGTGGTTGCTGCGCGGATTGGTGTTCGCGGCGTCGATGGTCGTCGTCCGCGTGGTGCAGGGGGCGTTGATCAATCAGTGGGAAACGAAGACGGGGCTGATCAGCCTCGTGCTGCTGATCATCTTCGCCGTCCTGGTGTTTGTGTGGGGGTTCATCGACGGCCGTGCCGACGCCACCGCCAACCCGGATCCGGATCGCCGGGCCGACCTGGCGATGACCTGGCTGGTGGCCGGCCTGGTGGCCGGGGCGCTCAGCGGGGCGGTGGCATGGTTCATCTCGCTCTTCTACCCGCCGCTCTACGCCGAGGGTCTGGTCAACGAGCTCACTGCGTTCGCGGCGTTCACGGCGCTGCTGGTGTTCGTGCCGGCCGTCGCGGGCGTGGCGATCGGTCGCTGGCTCACCGACCGGCGGGCCGACAAAGTGGTGCGGGTCGGCCGCGCCGATGCCGGTTACGAGCAGGCCGATACCGATGTGTTCGCCGCGGTGGGGGCGACCGGAAGCGAAGAGCAGACCTCGTGGGTCACGACGGCCCAGGACGAAGATGTTCCGGCGCCGACCACTGCGCGCGGTGAAGATCAGCCCTGAGCGTCGGCCACCAGGTAGCGCAGGGCGAGCAGGTAACCCTGCACACCCAGCCCGACGATCACGCCCGTCGCCACCGGGCTCAGATAGGAGTGATGCCGGAACTCCTCACGCGCGTGCACATTGGAGATGTGCACCTCGACAAACGGCGCACGTAGCTCTGCGCAGGCGTCACGCAGTGCAACGGATGTGTGGGTCAGTCCGCCCGCGTTGAGGATCACCGGCTCGCCGGCGTCAGCTGCGCGGTGAATCCACTCGAGTAGCTGGGCTTCGCTGTCACTTTGCCGCACAACGGCTTTCACCCCGAGCTCGGCGGCCTCCCGCTCGATCAGCGCGACCAGGTCGGCATGTGTGGTGCTGCCGTAGACCTCCGGCTCGCGGGCGCCCAGCCGGCCCAGGTTGGGACCGTTGATGACATTCACCAGCCGTAGCGACTCAGTCACGATCGCCCCACCTCCGCGTAGGCCGCCGCGAGCAGCGCCGGATCCGGCCCCTCGAGCCGGCCCGGCCTGGCCAGACCGTCGAGCACCACGAAGCGCAGCACCCCGGAGCGGGTCTTCTTGTCACCGGCCATGTATTCGATGAGCTGCGGCAACGCGTCGGCGTCATAGTGCACCGGCAGACCCAGGGATGTCAGGATCGCGCGGTGCCGGTCGGCGGTCGCATCGTCGAGGCGCCCGGCCAGCCGGCCCAGCTCGGCGGCGAACACCAGGCCCACCGACACCGCGGCGCCGTGCCGCCACCGGTACCGCTCGCGCCGTTCGATCGCGTGCGCCAACGTGTGTCCGTAGTTCAGGATCTCGCGCAACGCCGATTCCTTCTCGTCCGCGGCGACGACCTCCGCCTTGACGGCGATCGCGCGCCGGATCAGCTCAGGCAGCACGTCGTTGGCCGGGTCCACCGCGGCCTGCGGGTCGGCCTCGATGAGGTCGAGGATCACCGGGTCGGCGATGAAACCGGCCTTGACGACCTCGGCCATGCCCGCCACCAGCTCGTTGCGCGGCAACGTTTCCAGCATCGCCAGGTCGACGAGCACGGCGGCGGGCTGATGAAACGCGCCGACCAGGTTCTTGCCCGCCTCGGTGTTGATACCGGTCTTGCCGCCGATCGCGGCGTCGACCATGCCGAGCAGCGTGGTGGGCACGTGCACGATCGGGATACCGCGCAGCCAGGTGGCGGCGGCGAACCCCGCGACGTCGGTCGCTGCACCGCCGCCGAGGCTGACGATCGCGTCCTTACGCCCGATCCCGATACGGCCCAGCACTTCCCAGATGAACGCCACGACGGGCAGGTCCTTGCCGGCTTCGGCATCCGGTATTTCGATGCGATGCGCGTCGATACCCTTGTCGGACAGGTGGTTACGAATCGCCTCGGCGGTCTCCGCCAGCACCGGCTGGTGCAGGATCGCCACCTTGTGCCTGCCGTCGAGCAGTCGGCCAAGCTCTCCGAGCAGCCCGGTTCCGATCAGCACCGGGTAGGGCGGATCGACGGCCACCTGCACGGTGACGGCCGG
>CAZDYH010000048.1:0-10277 GCA_964509355.1 uncultured Mycobacterium sp. | reverse complement strand
TCCGTGGTGAGGTCAGTCATCCGCGGGCCTCGCACGACGTGCGGCCAACGCCGCCGGGGTGGCCGGGGTCGGCGTTGTGGATCCGGTCTGTCCGGCCACCGCCGCGGGTCGGGCCAGCGCCGGCGCTTCCGGCGATCGGCGCCAGGACGGGCGGCGGCGCCGCCCGCCGGGTGACGGCTTCGGATTCTCCAGCCGCGACACGATGTAGCGGACAACGGCCCCCGGGTTGCGACGGTTGGTGTTGACGCGGATCGTGGCGACCCGCCGGTACAACGGAACCCGCTCGGCCATCAGGGCGCGGAACTTCTCGGCCCGGCCCGGCCCGGCCAGCAGCGGGCGGACGGTATTGCGGCTGGTGCGCCGGATTCCCTCGACGGCACTGATCTCCAGGTAGACGACGGTATGACCGGCCAGTGCCTCGCGCACACCGGGGCTGGTGATCGCACCACCGCCGAGCGACAGGACGCCGTCGTGTTCGGCCAGCGCGGCGCGCACCACTTCCTCCTCGATGCGGCGGAACTCCTGCTCACCGTCGGCGGCGAAGATGTCGGCGATGGTGCGCCCGGTCTTCTCCACGATGGCGACGTCGGTGTCGAGTAACGGCAGTTCGATCGCCTTGGCCAGCCGACGGCCGATCGTGGACTTGCCCGATCCCGGCAGCCCGACCAGCACGGCCTTCGGTGCCATCGCGGGTTACCCCGATGCCCGGAGGTCGGTCACCGGCACGCGCTCGGCGACGGCGCGCAGGTAGGCCTCGATATTGCGGCTGGTCTCGGCCAGCGAGTCGCCACCGAACTTCTCCAGCGCCGCGCGTGCCAGCACCAGCGCAACCATGGTCTCCACGACCACGCCGGCGGCCGGCACCGCGCAGACATCGGAGCGTTGGTGGATGGCGACGGCCTCCTCACCGGTTGCCATGTCGACGGTCGCCAGGGCCTTCGGCACGGTGGAGATCGGCTTCATCGCGGCGCGTACCCGCAGCGGTTGGCCGTTGGTCATCCCGCCCTCCAGCCCACCGGCCCGGTTGGTCGAGCGCACCACGCCGTCGGGGCCCGGGTACATCTCGTCGTGGGCGAGGCTGCCGCGGCGGCGGGCGGTCTCGAAACCGTCGCCGATCTCTACGCCCTTGATCGCCTGAATCCCCATCACGGCGCCGGCGAGCTGGCTGTCGAGCCGGTCATCGCCGCTGGTGAACGAGCCCAACCCGACCGGCAGGCCGGTCACGACGACCTCCACCACGCCGCCGAGGGTGTCGCCGTCCTTCTTGGCGGCCTCGATCTCGGCGATCATGGCGGCCTCGGTGGTCTGGGCAAGGGCGCGTACCGGGCTCGCGTCGATGCCGGGCAGGTCGGCCGGTACGGGCGGCGGCCCGTCATAGGGCGCCGACGCGCCGATGGAGATCACGTGTGAGAGCACCTCGACACCGAGCGCCTGGCGCAGGAATGCCCGCGCGATCGTGCCGGCGGCGACCCGGGCGGCGGTTTCGCGGGCGCTGGCGCGCTCCAGCACCGGGCGGGCGTCGTCGAAGCCGTACTTGAGCATGCCGGCGTAGTCGGCATGGCCCGGGCGCGGGCGGGTCAGCGGCGCGTTGCGCGCCCCACCTGCGTCGAGGCCGCTTTCATCCACCGGGTCGGGGGCCATCACGGTTTCCCACTTGGGCCATTCGGTGTTGCCGATCTCGATTGCGATCGGGCCGCCGAGCGTGCTGCCGTGCCGTACCCCGGCCAGCATCGTGACCTGATCGGCTTCGAACTTCATCCGGGCGCCGCGACCGTAGCCGAGGCGGCGGCGGGCCAGCTGGGCCGCGATGTCGTCCGAGGTGATGTGCACGCCGGCGACCATGCCTTCGACCACGGCCACCAGGGCGCGGCCGTGGGATTCGCCAGCGGTGGTCCATCGCAACACGCGTACCATCTTCCCACGCCGCGCGCGCCGGGCCGATTTCGGCGTGCGGAGCGGCGCTGAGCGCACCTGAGCACGCCGAAGTCGCTAGAGAAGGGCCAACCCGGCGGCCGTCACGCTCGCCACACACATCGACGGGCCGTGCGGAACGGTCCACCCGGACCGCCGGAGCCGCATCGCCGGCGACATCAGACGCCGCAGGGCGGCGACGATCCCCCACAGCGCGGTCAGCAGCGGTGCTGCGATCGCGGCAAGCACCCAGACGCCGACGCCGAAGGAGCCGGTCAGCGCACCCAGGCCGATGGCCAGCTTGACGTCACCGCCGCCCATCGCCGCGGGTGCGGCGACGTGAACGAGCAAGTACACCCCGGCCAGTGCTGCCGCCCCCGCGAGCGCGGGCAGTCCGCGGCCGGTGACGTACGCGACAGCCAGGATCACGGCAGCGCCCGGCAGTGTCAGAGCGTTCGGCAACCGGCGCTGGCGAATGTCATAGCCGCTCAGTACCACCAGCCACACCAGGACGACCGGACCGGCCCACACCATGAGCCCTACCCCCATGCTTCGGAGGCTAGCGTCAGCGCAGCGCCGCCGCCATCACCTCGCGCGGCGCCGGTAACCCGGTGAACTGCTCCACCTGCGCGAAAGCCTGATGCAGCAGCATCTGCAGCCCGCTGATCACCCGACCGCCTGCGGCGTCCACCGCGGCGGCCAGCGGCGTCGGCCAGGGGTCATAGATCGCGTCCAGCAGAACGGGGATGCGCGCCACGATCGTGGCGTAGCGCGCCGCCACGTCGGCCGGAATGGTGCTGATCACCACTCCCGCGCCCGCCACCTCGTCGGCCAGCTCCGCGCTGTCGAGGTTGCAGTACCGCGTGGTGACGCCGACGGTCGCGCCGAGCTCCTGCAGCCGCGCGGCCCTGCCGGGATTGCGGGCGACGACCGTGATGTGTGCGACCCCGAGTTCGGCCAGCCCGACGACGGCCGAGGGCGCGGTGCCGCCGGAACCCAGCACGATCGCCCTGCTCCACCCGGAGCCGGTGGCCGAACCGAGCGCCCCCGTCACTCCGTCGATATCGGTGTTGTCGGCCCGCCAGCCGCCCGCGGTGCGCACCAGGGTGTTGGCCGAGCCGACGAGTTCCGCGCGCGCGGTGCGTTCGTCGGCAAACCGCAGGGCCGCGAACTTGGCCGGCATGGTCACCGAGACGCCGATCCACTCGGGGCCGAATCCGCCGACCACCGTGGGCAATTCGTCGGCACTGCACTCGATGCGGTCGTAGGTCCAGTCGTCGAGTCCCAACGCGCGGTACGCGGCCAGGTGCAGTTGAGGCGAGCGGGAATGGGCGATCGGCGAGCCCAGCACCGCGGCCTTTCGAGCGTGCAGGCTAGCGCGCGCTGTCGAGGACACCGTTACGCCTGGCCAGCTCGATATTGGCCAGATGCTGGTTGTAGTCCGTGGTGAACAGCGTCGTGCCCTGCATGTCGATGGTGACGAAGTAGAGCCAGTCGCCCGGCTCGGGGCGCTCGGCGGCGGCGAGCGCCTCTTCCCCCGGTGAGCAGATCGGTGTGGCCGGAAGCCCCTCGGACACGTAGGTGTTCCACGGCGTGTCCTTCGCACGGTCCGCATCGCCGGTGGCGACCTCCTGGCGGTCCAGCGGATAGTTGACGGTCGAGTCGAATTCGAGTCTGGTCTGCGCCTGCAGGCGGTTGTAGATGACGCGGGCGACCTTCGGGAAATCCTGCGGCTTGGCCTCGCGCTGCACCAGCGACGCCACGATGAGGATGTCGTACGGCGACATCTTCATGGCCTTGGCGGTGTCCAGCAGTCCGCCTGCCTCGTACTGGGTGGCGCTGGCACTGATCAGGGACGCCAGAATCTGTTGCGCCGATGCCGACGGGTCGACGTTCCAGGTCCCCGGCGCGATCAGGCCCTCGATCCGCCGATGGTCGTCGCCCATCGCCGTCACCGGCTTGTCCGCCCAGTCCGGTACGGACAGCGCCGAGGGCGCGCCGGCACCCGCCGCCTGGCGCAGATCGGCCACCGGAACGCACTTCTGCTCGCCCTCGAGGTTCACACACGTCGCCTGGGAGATCAGCGCGAAGATGCCGTCGGTCACCGCGTCGGTCTTGACATCGGCGATGTCGTCGAGCTGGCGGCCCTCCGGGATGACCAGCCTGCCGACGCGATTCTGCGGGTCGGCAAGGCGGTTGACCGCGTCGGACGCCGGGATCTCGGTCCGCACCTTGTAGAAGCCCGGCTGGATCGACGCGATGGCCGCATTGCCCTGCGCGGCGTCGACGAACGCCTTGACGGTGGCGACCACCTGCCGGTCTTTCAGAGTCTGCCCGATTGCGGTGGTCGAGTCGCCGTCGTGCACCTCGATCAAGACATCGCGTTTGCCGCCGCCGGCGTAGTCGTTTTCGGATCCGAACACACCCTGCCAGACCTTGGAGCCCAGGAAGACCACGGCGAGGACAACCGCGATGAGCAACCCCAGCGCCAAGCCGCCGACGATACGACGCTTACGCCGGTTGCGCTGCGCGCGGATACGACGGGCACGCGACATCCGTTGCCGCGGCGGTCCCACCGCCAACGGTTGCGCGCGCTCGCGTTCCCAGTCGTCAGCCACTGTTGACCTCACCGGTCGCCGGCAACCTGTCGCGGCGCTGATCGAGCCAGCTCTGCAGAATGGCCACCGCCGCCGCCTGGTCGATGACGGCGCGTTGGCCCTTGGCTCGCACACCCGACTCCCGCAGCGAACGTTGCGCGCTGACGGTGGTCAGCCGCTCGTCCACCAGGCGCACCGGTACCGGCGCGATGCGGCTGGCCAGCCGGTCGGCCAGCTCGACGGCATCCTGCGCGGCGGGGCCGCTCCGGTCGGCCAGGGTGCGGGGCAGGCCGACGACCACTTCGACGGCTTCCAGCTCCGCGACGAGTCGGCCCAACCGGCGCACATGCTGGTCGGACCGGTCACGGCGGACGGTCTCCACCGGGGTGGCCAGGATGCCGTCCGGGTCGCTGGTCGCCACACCGATGCGCACGCTGCCCACGTCGATGCCGAGCCGTCGTCCCCGACCGGGGTCATCGCTGCCGGGCCGATCAGGCAGCCGGTTAACCGTCGGGTCCACGCAGCTAGCTCCGGCCGATCTCTGCGCGTATCGCGGCGAGCGCGGCGTCGATACCCGCCGGGTCCTTTCCCGACCCCTGAGCGAGGTCGGCCTTGCCTCCGCCGCGACCGTCGACGGCCGAGGACAGTTGCCTGACGAGCTCATTGGCGCGCAGGCCAAGCTCCTGCGCGGCGGGGTTGGCCGCGACGACGTAGGGCACCACGTTCTCGCCCTCGGCGATCAGGGCGACCACAGCGGGCTCGGTCCCGAGCTTTCCGCGGATGTCGCCGACAAGGGAGCGAAGGTCCGCGCCAGTCATCCCGCCCGACATCCGCTGCGCCACGACACGGACATTACCGATTCGCTCCGCGCCCGCGGCAGCATTCACCGCAGCTGCCCGCGCGCCGGCCAGCCGCATCCGCTCGAGTTCCTTCTCGGCGGCCTTGAGCCGGTCCACCAGGTTGGCCACCCGGGCCGGCACCTCTTCGGAGGGGACCTTGAGCGTGGATGCCAGCCCGGCCATCAGTGCGCGTTCCTTGGCGAGGTAGCGGAAGGAGTCCAGCCCGACGTAGGCCTCCACACGTCGCACCCCGGAGCCGACCGACGATTCGCCCAGGATCGTCACCGGGCCGATCTGTGCCGAGTTGTGCACGTGCGTTCCGCCGCACAGTTCGAGGGAGAACGGGCCGCCGATCTCGACGACCCGGACTTCGTCGGGGTAGGCCTCGCCGAAGAGCGCCATGGCCCCCATCGCCTTCGCCTTGTCGAGCTGGGTGGTGAAACTGTGCACCTCGAAGTCCGCTTCGACCGCCTCGTTGGTGACCTCTTGAATCTGTGAGCTCTGGTCGTCGGTCAACGGCCCCTGCCAATTGAAGTCGAAACGCAGATAGCCCGGGCGGTTCAGCGAGCCGGCCTGAACGGCGTTGGGCCCCAGTACTTGTCGCAGCGCAGCGTGCACCATATGGGTACCCGAGTGGCCCTGCGTGGCGCCGTGGCGCCACTCGGGGTCCACCTCGGCGACGATTGTGTCGCCCTCGACGAATTCACCCGACTCGACGTTGACCCGATGCAGCCACAGCGTTTTCGCGATTTTCTGGACGTCGGTGACGGTGGCCTTGGCCGAGCCGCTGACACCTGTGCCGCTGATGGTGCCGGCATCGGCGATCTGTCCGCCCGACTCGGCGTAGAGCGGCGTGCGGTCCAGAATGAGCTCGACACGCTCTGGCGGCGGGGCGACCGACTTGACCCGCCCGTGATGCGCAACAACCGGGACCCGCTTACCGTCGACAAAGATCCCGAGAATCGTCGCCTGCGAGGTCAATTCGTCGAAACCGGTGAACTCGGTGGGGCCGGCGTCGACCAGTTCGCGGTAGGCCGTCAGGTCCGCGTGCGCGTGCTTACGAGCCGCGGCGTCGGCCTTGGCGCGGCGGCGCTGCTGGGCCATCAGCTCGCGAAAGCCCAGCTCGTCGACGGCCAGCCCGGCCTCCGACGCCATCTCCAGGGTGAGATCGATCGGGAAGCCGTAGGTGTCGTGCAGCGTGAACGCATCGGAGCCGGTGAGCACGGTGTTGCCGGCCGCCCTGGTGGCACGGGCCGCTTCGTCGAAAAGCCGTGAACCCGAGACCAACGTGCGGTTGAACGCCTTTTCCTCGGCGACCGCGATCCGGCTGATCCGGTCGAAGTCGGTGACCAGCTCCGGGTAGGACTGACCCATCGCGTCGCGCACGGTGGCCATCAGGTCGCCGACGACAGGGGTGTCGATACCGAGCAACTTGGCCGACCGGATCACCCGGCGCAGCAGGCGGCGCAGCACATAGCCGCGGCCGTCGTTGCCGGGGCTCACGCCGTCGCCGATCAGGATCGCCGCGGTGCGGCTGTGGTCGGCGATGATCCGGTAGCGCACGTCGTCCTCGTTGTTACCGATGCCATACCCGCGCGGGGCGACCGCGGCGACGGTATCGATGATCGGTCGCAGCAGGTCGGTCTCGTAGACGTTGTCGACACCCTGCAGCAGGAGCGCGACCCGCTCGACACCCATGCCGGTGTCGATGTTCTTGCGCGGCAACGGCCCGAGGATCTCGAAGTCCTCCTTGCCGGTGCCCTCACCGCGTTCGTTCTGCATGAACACCAGGTTCCAGATCTCGATGTAGCGGTCCTCGTTGGCTTCCGGGCCGCCGTCCGCACCGAACTCCGGCCCGCGGTCGAAGTAGATCTCCGAGCACGGGCCACAGGGACCGGGAATGCCCATCGACCAGTAGTTGTCGGCCATGCCACGGCGCTGAATCCGCTCGGGCGGCAGGCCGGCGATCTCCCGCCACAGTTGAACCGCCTCATCGTCATCGAAATAGACTGTAGCCCAGAGTCTTTCGGGATCGAACCCGTAGCCGCCGTCCTCGATGCCATTGGTCAGCAGCGTCCAGGCCAGCTCGATGGCACCGCTCTTGAAGTAGTCGCCGAACGAGAAGTTGCCCGCCATCTGGAAGAAGGTGTTGTGGCGGGTGGTGACGCCGACCTCGTCGATATCGGGGGTCCGGATGCACTTCTGGATGCTGGTGGCGGTGGCATACGGCGGGGTGCGCGCGCCGAGGAAGAACGGCACGAACTGCACCATCCCGGCGTTGACGAACAGCAGGTTGGGGTCGTCGAGGATCACCGAGGCACTCGGCACCTCGGTGTGGCCCGCCTTCACGAAATGATCCAGGAACCGCTTCCTGATCTCGTGTGTCTGCACGTCTCCGCTTCCCTTGGTTCTGCCCTGAACTGACCGCACCACACAGTACCGGTCTGCCTACCGAGCCTGGAGAAACAACGAATCGGCGGGTCGTCTGGTGCCGGCTCAGGCGCGGACGAAGCTCAACCGCACCGAGCGCCGGGGATTGTCGCGATTGAGGTCGACCAGCACCACGCTCTGCCACGTTCCCAACAGCGGCGTGCCGTTCTGCACCGGCAGCGTGAACGCCGCCTCGCGGGCCCGCGAAACCCCGGCGAGCGTTGCCAGGTGATCCGAATTTCGGCGACCGATTGTCCGCGGCGGGATCCGGCGGGTTCGAGGTCGCGGCACGCGGTTGCACCGGTAACGACAGCCAGTCCGTATCGTGCCTTGGTGTCGCCGTGCTCGTTTACAGGCGTGCTTCGATCCGCGACCACCGATGTAGATCATGATCTACATCGGTGTATGCTGGCGATGTGACCGACGTCGGAATGCGAGAACTGCGCCAGAATCCCGCCCCCGTTTTGCGTGCGGTCGAGGGCGGCGCCGAGGTGACGGTGTTGGTAAATGGCCGCGCCGTGGCCCGGATTGTGCCGCTGGAGACACCCGCGTGGGTGGACGGGGAACAGGCCGGGCGCATCTACAACACGGCCGTGGATCCCAGCTGGGAAGGCGAACTGCGCGCCGCCCGCGAGGAAGACATCGTTGGCGACCCCTGGCCGTAGACGGGTCATTCTCGACACCAGCGTCCTGGTGGCCTCCGATGCCGACTTATCGGGGCTGGCCTGCCAGATCAGCTCGGTGAGCTATGCCGAGCTTCATTTCGGTGTCCACGCCGCACCCGACGACAGCGCCCGGCTGACCCGCCAGCACAGGTTGACACTGATCCAGTCCGTCTACGGCCACGGGATCGCCTTCACCGACGACACCGCCCACCACTACGGCCTGCTGTGCGGACGTCTCCGAGCGCAGGGCCGTAGTCCGCGCGGTCGGGCCATGGACGTCATGATCGCCGCCACCGCGCTGGCCCTCGGAGTTCCGCTGGTCACCAGGAACACCAACGACGTCGACCAGCTCGGCGTCGAACTCCTGCAGCGTTGACGAACTAACAGCGTGTTCGCGAACGACGTTGCGACCAATGGCGATAGTGATCGAGGTCATCGCCGGCAAGCTACGGTCGTACGCCGCGTTGTCAAGATGCTGGATCGCTGGTGTGGCGATCGGCATGCCGAGCGTGTATTACCTGGCGGCGATCGCGGCCATACTCGGAGCTGACGCGGGGGTGGGTTCCTCGATCGCGGCGCTTCTTGTCTTCAACGTCATCGCGTTCATGGTGACGGAGTTCGTCATCGTGGCCTTCGTACATCCGTCAGGCCGCCGGGCGCTCGCCGGCGCAAGAGATCGCCGACGCCAAGACACTGCTCGACAGCGGCACCATCAGCCAACACGAGTTCGAGTCGCTGAAGGCCAAGGCGCTGAGCCAGCCCCAACGATAGGAGTAGGTGTGCATGAGGATCATTTCGGCCCAGTCGATTTCGTCGTGGTCGACTTCTCCGACAGTTCCACCGTGCGGGCCGGCTTCGACCGGCTGCTGAAACAGGTCGACGCCGGAGTGATCCGGGTCCTGGATCTGGAGTTCGTCAGCAACGCCGACGGTGTTGCCCGCATCGTGCCCGCGCCCCAAGTCGGCCCCGAATTCGCACTGTTCGAGGGGGCGTCCTCAGGGCTGCTCGACCGCGATGATCTCGACGCCGCGGCTGCCGGACTGGCTCCGGGCGCGACCGCCGCGGTTCTGGTGTATGAGGAATTGTCGATCCTCGAGGTCATCGAGGCGTGGGAAAACGGTGGCGCCAGAATCATTTCCGAGGGACCGGTCGACGTCGACGACATCGACGCCGCGCTGCAGGGAGCATAAGAAATGGGAATTCTGAAAACCGCCGCGAAGGTCGCTGTCGCCAGTTCGGTGCACGGCGACATCCAGTGCCGCCAGCGGCAGCGCTGGGCCGCCGCCGACGTCATCGCCGCGCTGGAACGGCTCGGCAAGCTGCGCGACAGCGGTGTGCTCACCGAGGCCGAGTTCTCGGCGCAAAAGGCGCGCCTACTGTCCTGAGCCTGGCCGGCGGTCAGGACTTCGAGTCGACTTTTCTGCGCACCACAAGCACCGGCAGCAGCAGCGTCGCCAGCGCGGTGACCAGCCAGACCAGCACCGTGGCGGCGACCCATGATCCCGCGCCGCGGATCGTCAGCCCGTGGGTGAGCACCGACGCCAGGATCAGCGCGACCAGGGTCGACACCAGGCCGATGCCCCCGAGAAACGCTGACGCATACCGGCTGGCCATCTTGAAGATGAACGGAGACAAAATCGCCTGCACGAGCGAAAACAGCACGACGGCGGTGACAAAGCCCGACACCGACACCGACATACCGGGCACCAGCCACGCCGCGACCAGCAGCCCGATCGCCGACGATCCGAGAAAGACGACCATACGCAACAAGAAACGCACCATGGCACCGATCCTAGGTCTACGACTGGATGCACACGCTGAAGTGTGTCCGCCTG
>CAZDYH010000047.1:12614-17973 GCA_964509355.1 uncultured Mycobacterium sp. | reverse complement strand
CCCTCCGATGATGTTTCCCGGGTCGCTTCGCTCCTGCCCTCCGATGACATTCCCCGGGTCGCTTCGCTCCTGCCCTCCGATGACATTCCCCCGGTAGTAGTCCTCGTCGGTGGCGCCGTCGGCCATCGGGTGCGGCGGCAGGGTCATGCCGGGTTGCAGTGGGGCGAGCAGTTTGTCCTTGCCGTAGATGAGGTCGGCGCGGTTGTCGTCGGCCATCTCGTAGACGTTGGTCATGGTCAACGCGCGGGTCGGGCAGGCTTCGATGCACAGCCCGCAGCCGATGCAGCGCAGGTAGTTGATCTGATAGACCCGCCCGTAGCGTTCCCCGGGCGAGAACCGTTCGGTTTCGGTGTTGTCGGCACCCTCGACGTAGATCGCGTCGGCCGGGCACGCCCAGGCGCACAGCTCGCAGCCGATGCACTTCTCCAGGCCGTCGGCGTACCGGTTCAGTTGATGGCGGCCGTGATAGCGCGGCGCGACCGGGCCGGGTTCCTCGGGATACTCGTCGGTGATCGGCTTCTTGAACATCGCCGAGAACGTCACCCCGAAACCGGCGACCGCGTCTAAGAACTTGGGCTTGGATTTAGACACCAGTCTTCTCCTTCCGCGGTGTCCGATGACCGGGCATCGGTGGGACCGGGAAGGTCCCGGCTTCAGGTGGCGGTGGTGGCGGAGCGTCGGCGCGAAGTCGTCGGTGGTGCAGCGATTTCCACAGCATGGCGGTGAGGATCACCGCCACGATGAAGCAGACGTTGATCACCGCGGTGACCCACGCCGCATACCCCTCGGTACGCAGGGTGTGGGTGATCGCCACGACCATGATCCAGGCCAGCGATACCGGGATGAGGGCTTTCCAGCCCAGCGCCATGAACTGGTCGTAGCGCAGTCGGGGCAGGGTGGCGCGCAGCCACATGAACACGAACAAGAAGGTCCACACCTTGGCGATGAACCACACCAGCGGCCACCACCCGTGGTTGGCGCCGTCCCACAGGCTGATCGGCCACGGTGCGTGCCAGCCGCCCAGGAACATCGTCGTCGCCAACGCCGACACCGTGGTCATGTTCACGTACTCGGCCAGCATGAACATCGCGAACTTCAACGACGAGTACTCGGTGTGGAATCCGCCGACGAGTTCCCCCTCGGCCTCAGGCAGATCGAACGGCGCCCGATTGGTTTCCCCGACCATCGCCGTCAGGTACACCAGGAAGGACGGCAGGAGCAGGAACACATACCACGTGTGCTGCTGGGCGGCCACGATCCCCGATGTCGACATCGTGCCCGCGTACAAGAACACCGCGGCGAACGTCAGCGCCATCGCAATCTCATACGAGACGACCTGAGCGCTGGACCGCAGCCCGCCCAACAGCGGATAGGTCGACCCGGATGCCCAGCCCGCCAACACGATCCCGTAGACCCCGACCGACGTCACCGCCAGCACGTAGAGCACGGCGACGGCCAGGTCGGTCAGCTGCAACGGGGTGCGGTGTCCGAACACCGACACCACCGGACCCATCGGGATCACGGCGAACGCCATGATCGCCGGGATCACCGCGATGATCGGCGCGAGCAGATAGATCGGCTTGTCCGCCCCGGCGGGAGTGATGCCCTCCTTCAACGCCAGCTTGACGCCGTCGACCAACGACTGCAGCAACCCGAACGGTCCCACCCGGTTCGGGCCGTACCGCATCTGCATCCGCCCCAGCACCTTGCGTTCCACCAGGATCGCGACCAGCACGGTCAGCAGCAGGAAGGCGAAGACCGCGACCGCCTTGGCCACGATCAGCCACCACGGATCTTGGCCGAACACCGTGAGATCCGGATGCATCACGAGACGTCTCCTCGCCCTAGCCGCACGACCGCGCCCGCGCCGGCGGCCAGCCGCTCATGGACTGCGCTACCGGGTGAGTTCATCGGCAACCACACCACCGCGTCGGGCATGTCGGTAATGGCCAGCGGCAGGATGATCGAGCCGTGGTCGGTGCTGACGGTGACGAGATCGCCGTCGCCGACTCCGATCCCACCGGCAGTGGCAGCAGACAGCCGCGCCACCGGCGGGCGTGCCGTGCCCGCCAGATGCGGCTCGCCGTCCTGTAACCGGCCGCTGTCCAACAACATTCGCCAGCTGGCCAGTACCGCCTCGCCGGGGCCGACCGGAGCCGGACCGGGCGGCGCCACATCCGGCGCCGCGGGGCGAGCGCCGCCCCACAGTCCCAGGCTGCCGAGGTCTTCGCCGGCGGCCTGTGCCGTGCGCAGTCCGAGGTCGACGCCGAGGTCGTCGGCGAGGGTCTGCAGCACCCGCAGATCCGTTGTGGCGCTGGTGATCAGTGACGGCTGGAACGGCCGGATTCGTCCCTCCCAGTTCATGAACGAGCCGGCTTTCTCCACAACCGGGGCCACCGGGAACACCACGTCGGCCAGCTCGGTGACGGCGCTTTCCCGCAACTCGAGGCTCACGACGAACGGGGCAGCCTCCAGCGCCGCCAATGCGGCACCGGGGTCGGGCAGATCCCCGAGTTCGATGCCGCCGACGAGCAGCGCGCCGAGCTCACCGGTGGCGGCGGCGGCCAGAATCGCGGTCGTGTCCCGACCCGGCGCCGACGGCAGGTCGGTGGTGTGCCACGCCGTGGCCGTTTGATCCCGAGCGAGCTCGTCGGCGACGGGACGCCCGCCGGGCAAAAGGCTGGGCAGGCAACCGGCTTCCAGCGCGCCGCGCTCTCCGGCACGCCGGGGAATCCACGCCAACCGCGCCCCGGTCCGGCTGGCAAGCCGGCCGGCCGCCGACAACGCGCCGGGGCTGGCAGCGAGCCGTTCGCCGGTGAGGATGACGGCACCGGGCCGGGACAACAGCGGCTCGTCGGCCAGCGCGGCCAGGGCCTCGGCTTCGGCGCCTGGGACGGTCGCGATGAGCCGGCCGTTCATCTTGGCCAGGCCGCGCGTCGCAAAGGGAGCAACGGCCAGCACCTGCACGCTCCCCTTTCGTGCCGCTTTGCGCAGCCGCAGGAACACGATGGGGGATTCCTCTTCGGGCTCGAACCCGGCCAGCACCACCACCGGGGCCGTCTCGAGGTCGGTGTAGGTGACCGTAATCGGCCGGCCCGCGACGTGTGCGGCCAGAAAGTCGGTCTCCTCGGCGGAGTGCGAGCGAGCGCGAAAGTCGATGTCGTTGGTGTGCAACACCATCCGGGCGAACTTGGCGTAGGCGTAGGCGTCCTCGATCGTGCATCGACCACCGACCAGCACGCCCGCGCTCCCGGCGGCGGCGGCCAACCCGGCCGCGGCCACGGCGATGGCCTCCGACCACGATGCGGACCGCAGCTTGCCGTCGTCGTCGCGCAGGAGTGGTGTGGTGATCCGGTCCCCTTGGTTGGGGTAGGTGAACGCCCAGCGGCCCTTGTCGCAGTTCCATTCCTCATTGACCGCCGGGTCGTCTCCGGCGAGGCGGCGCAGCACGGTGCCGCGACGGTGATCGGTGCGCTGGGCACATCCCGACGCGCAGTGCTCGCACACACTCGGCGAGGACACCAGATCGAACGGTCGCGCCCGGAACCGGTACGCGGCGCCGGTCAGTGCGCCCACCGGGCAGATCTGGACGGTGTTTCCGGAGAAGTAGGAGTCGAACGCCTCGCCGGTGGCGATGCCGACCTGCTGCAGCGCGCCGCGCTCCAGCAGCTCGATGAAGGGGTCCCCGGCGATCTGTTGGGAGAACCTGGTGCACCGGGCGCACAACACACACCGCTCCCGGTCCAGCAGAATCTGCGACGACAGGTTGATCGGTTTCGGGAACGTCCGTTTGATGTCCTCGAAGCGGGTTTCGACCCGCCCGTTGGACATGGCCTGGTTCTGCAGCGGACATTCCCCGCCCTTGTCGCACACCGGGCAGTCCAACGGGTGATTGATCAGCAGCAGTTCCATCACTCCGTGCTGGGCCTTGTCCGCCGCTTCGGAGGTGTGCTGGGTGCGCACGACCATGTCCGGGGTCACCGTCGTCGTGCACGACGCCATCGGCTTGCGCTGGCCCTCCACCTCGACCAGGCACTGCCGACACGCTCCCACCGGATCGAGCAGTGGATGATCGCAGAACCGCGGGATCTGCACCCCGATCAATTCCGCGGCACGAATGACCAACGTGCCCTTGGGAACCGACAGCTCGACATCGTCAATGGTCAACGACACCATCTCCACCGGCGGGGCGTCCTGCGTGCCAGTCTCAGAGGTCTGCGTCATCAGACCCCCACCGAGTCAGGTGCGGCCAGCATGGACGCGTAGGGGTCCAACGGGCAGCTTCCGTGCAGATGAGCCTCGTATTCGTCACGGAAGTACTCGATCGATGAGATGACCGGGGATGCCGCGCCATCGCCTAAGGCGCAGAACGACTTCCCGAAGATGGTGTCGGAGATGTCCAAGAGCTTGTCGATGTCCTCGCTTGTGCCACGCCCGGTTTCGAGACGTTCGTAGATCTGGGCCAGCCAGTAGGTGCCTTCGCGGCACGGTGTGCACTTGCCGCAGGACTCGTGGGCGTAGAACTGCGTCCAGCGCCGCACCGCCCGCACCACGCACGTCGTCTCGTCGAAGATCTGCAGCGCCTTGGTGCCCAGCATCGAGCCGACGCCGGCCATACCCTCGTAATCCAATGGCACGTCGAGGTGTTCGGCGGTCAGCAACGGGGTCGACGAACCGCCCGGGGTCCAGAACTTCAACTCGTGCCCGGCCCGCACCCCGCCCGCGTACTCCAGCAGCTCCCGCAGGGTGATCCCCAGCGGGGCTTCATACTGGCCGGGCCGCGTCACATGACCCGACAGCGAGTACAGCGTGAATCCGGGCGACTTCTCCGATCCCATCGATCTGAACCACTCGATGCCGTTCAGCACGATCGGCGGGACCGATGCGATCGATTCGACATTGTTGACCACGGTCGGGCAGGCGTACAGGCCCGCGACTGCGGGAAATGGCGGCCGCAGCCGGGGCTGGCCGCGCCGTCCCTCCAACGAGTCCAGCAGCGCGGTCTCCTCGCCGCAGATGTAGGCGCCCGCGCCGGCGTGCACGATCAGGTCCAGATCGAACCCCGAGCCGCAGACGTCCGTGCCGAGATAGCCCGCCTCATAAGCCTCGGCGACCGCATTCTGCAGCCGCCGCAGCACGGGCAGCACCTCGCCGCGGATATAGATGAATGCGTGGCGCGCCCGAATCGCATACGCGGCGATGATCGCGCCTTCGACGAGAAAATGCGGAGTCGACAGCATCAGCGGAATGTCTTTGCAGGTACCGGGTTCCGACTCGTCGGCATTGATCACCAGATAGTGCGGCTTCGCGCCGGTGTCGTTCTGCGCGGTCTGGTCGCTCCGCGGGCTCCGCTCCTGCG
>CAZDYH010000047.1:0-12514 GCA_964509355.1 uncultured Mycobacterium sp. | reverse complement strand
TTCGCGCCGGTGTCGTTCTGCGCGGTCTGGTCGCTCCGCGGGCTCCGCTCCTGCGCCGTCTGGTCGCTCCGCGGGCTCCGCTCCTGCGGTATGAAGGACCACTTCGTCCCCGTCGGGAACCCGGCACCGCCACGGCCCCGCAGACCCGAGTCCTTCACCAGCGCGATGACGTCGTCCGGGTTCATGGCGAGCGCCCTCTCCAGTGCCCGGTATCCGTCATGGCGACGGTAGGTGGCCAGCGACCACGACTCGTCGTCATCCCAGAACCGGCTCAGTACCGGAGTCAGCGGTGTTGGGGTGGTCATTCAGTCTCCCGAATCCGTTGCGGACGCGTCGGTTTCAGTCGTCGACGGAGCAGGCGCCTGCATACCCAGTTCGTGCGCTACCCGTAGGCCTGCCAGCGTGGCCTCGCCCGCCACGCCGGGATTGCCCCGCGGCCGTGCATCGGGCAGCCCCGCGAGCGTGCGTGCCGTCTCGGTGAAAGAGCACAGCGGTCCGCCGCGGGTGGGCGTGACCTGCGCTCCGTCGCGCAGGTTGTCGACGAGTTCGCATGCGGTAGCGGGTGTTTGGTTGTCGAAGAACTCCCAGTTGACCATGATGACCGGGGCATAGTCGCAGGCGGCGTTGCATTCGAGGTGCTCGAGAGTGACGGCCCCGTCGTCAGTGGTGTGCCCGGCCTGAATGCCGAGGTGGTTCTCCAGGGACTCGAGGATGGCGTCGCCGCCCATGATCGCGCACAGGGTGTTCGTGCACACTCCGACGAGGTACTTCCCGGTGGGCGTGCGCCGGTACATCGAGTAGAAGGTGGCGACCGCGGTCACCTCTGCGTCGGTCAGATCCAGTTGGGCGGCACAGAAGTTGATCCCGGCCGCGGTGAGGTACCCGTCTTCGGCCTGCACCAGGTGCAGTAGCGGCAACAGCGCCGATCGGGGTTGCGGGTAGCGGGCGAGGATGGTCGCCGCGTCGGCGGTGAGCCGGTGTTCCACATCGGCGGGATAGCGTGCGGGGCCGCCGATCGGAGGTCCGGGTTCGTCCGGACGCGGCCCCAACTGCAGGTCGGTCAGGCTCAACGGTCGACTCCGCCCATGACCGGGTCGATCGAGGCGACGGCGGTGATCACGTCGGCGACCATGCCGCCCTCACTCATCGCGGCCACCGCCTGCAGGTTGGTGAACGACGGGTCGCGGTAGTGCACCCGATACGGCCGGGTGCCGCCGTCGGAGACCATGTGCACGCCGAGTTCGCCGCGCGGGGACTCGACGGCGACGTAGACCTGACCGGCGGGAACCCGGATGCCTTCGGTGACCAGTTTGAAGTGGTGGATCAGCCCTTCCATCGAGGTGCCCATGATCTTGGCGATGTGTTCGGGGGAGTTGCCCAAACCGTCGGGCCCCAGTTTCAGGTCCGCGGGCCAGGCCAGTTTCTTGTCGGTGATCATCACCGGGCCGGGGGTCAACCGGTCTACGCACTGCGCGACGATCTTCAACGACTCCTTCATCTCGTCGACCCGGATCAGATACCGGCCGTAGGAGTCACATTCGGTATCGGTGATGACGTCGAACTCGTAGGTCTCGTACCCGCAGTACGGTTGCGACTTGCGCAGATCGTGCGGCAGCCCGGTGGAGCGGAGCACCGGGCCGGTGATCCCGAGCGCCATGCAGCCGGTGAGGTCGAGATAGCCGACGCCCTGGGTGCGGGCCTTCCAGATCGCGTTCTGCCGGAGTAGGTCCTCGAGTTCCTCGAGCTGACCCGGCAGCGTCTTCAGCAGCCCACGCACCCGGTCGACGCCGTCGTCGGGGAGGTCGGCGGCCAGTCCGCCGGGGCGGATGTAGGCGTGATTCATCCGCAGCCCGGTGATCGCCTCGAAGACACTCAGGATGTCTTCGCGTCCGCGGAACCCGAAGAACATCGCGCTCATCGCGCCGAGTTCCATGCCGCCGGTCGCCAGCGCGACCAGGTGGCTGGAGATGCGGTTGAGCTCCATCAACATCACCCGGACCACATTGGCCCGTTCCGGAATCTGGTCGGTGATGTCGAGGAGTTTCTCCACGGCCAGGCAGTAGGCGGTTTCGTTGAAGAACGGCGAGAGGTAGTCCATCCGGGTCACGAACGTCACGCCCTGGGTCCAGTTGCGGTACTCCAGGTTCTTCTCGATCCCGGTGTGCAGATACCCGATGCCGCAGCGCGCCTCTGTGACGGTCTCGCCCTCGATCTCCAGGATCAGCCGCAGCACGCCGTGGGTGGACGGGTGCTGCGGGCCCATGTTGACGACGATGCGTTCGCCCGATGCGGCGCCGGCCTGGGCCGCGGCGACGATCTCGTCCCAGTCCTGGCCACCGACGGTGATCACGGTCTCGGTCATGTTCGTCTTTCCGACATCAGTGGTATGCCCTGCGCTCGTCGGGGGGTGGGATCTGTGCGCCGTGGTACTCGACGGGGATCCCGCCCAACGGGTAGTCCTTGCGTTGCGGGTGGCCCTCCCAGTCGTCGGGCATCTCGATCCGGGTCAGCGACGGATGCCCGTCGAAGATGATGCCGAAGAAGTCGTAGGTTTCCCGCTCATGCCAGTCGGTGGTCGGGTAAACCGAAAACAGTGTCGGCATATGCGGATCGGCGTCCGGGCACGCCACCTCCAGCGCAATCCGCCGGTTGTGGGTGATTGACATCAACGGATACACGGCATGCAACTCGCGACCGGAATCCTGCGGGTAGTGCACCCCCGACACCCCGCAGGACAACTCGAACCGCAACTCATCGTCGTCGCGGAGGGCCTGTGCGACCGCGGGCAGATGCTCGCGGCGGATCTCGAGGGTGAGTTGGTCGCGGTGCACGACGACGCGTTCGATTGCTTCGGTGAAGACGTCGGCGCCCAGCACCGCTTCCAGCCGGTCGACCACCTCGTCGAAGTAGCCGCCGTAGGGCCGCGGTGTGCTGGCGGGCAGCGCAACCTCGCGGACCAGTCGCCCGTAGCCGGAGGTGTCACCGCTGCCGGCGACACCGAACATGCCGCGACCCCTGCCGATCACCTCGGGGTCGCCGTTCTCGCCGCTCACCGCAGCAGCCCCTTGAGTTCAATGGTGGGTGTCGAGGCCAGGGCAGCCTGTTCGGCGGCGGCGACGACCTCGTCGCGGTGCACGCCGAGCGGCATCTGCTGGATCTTGGCGTGCAGGGTCAGGATCGCGTTGAGCAGCATCTCGGGGCGAGGCGGGCAGCCCGGCAGATAGATGTCCACCGGAACGACATGGTCGACGCCCTGGACGATGGCGTAGTTGTTGAACATCCCGCCGCTGGAGGCGCACACCCCCATCGCCAGCACCCACTTCGGCTCGACCATCTGGTCGTACACCTGTCGCAACACCGGCGCCATCTTCTGGCTCACCCGCCCGGCCACGATCATCAGATCCGCCTGCCGCGGTGTCGCCGAGAACCGCTCCATCCCGAACCGGGCGATGTCGTACCGCGGCGAGGCCGTCGACATCATCTCGATGGCGCAGCAGGCCAACCCGAAAGTCGCCGGCCACAACGAGCCCTTCCGCACATAGCCGGCCACCTTTTCCAGGGTGGACAGCAGAATCCCGCCGGGCAGTTGCTCTTCTAGTCCCAATTCAGGCCACCCCGTCGCCATACGTAGGCGTAGGCCACGAAGACCGTCAGCATGAACAACAGCATCTCTACCAGCGCGAAGGTCCCCAACTGGTCAAACGACACCGCCCACGGGTACAGGAACACGATCTCGATGTCGAACACGATGAACAACATAGCCGTCAGATAGAACTTGATCGGAAAACGGCCCATCCCCATCGGCTGACCGGAGGGCTCGATCCCGCACTCGTAGGCCTCCAGCTTCGCCCGGTTGTACCGACGCGGGCCGATCACCAACGCGATCCCCACGGAGCCCACCGCGAACGCTCCTGCGATGGCGCCGAGAATCAGAATGGGTATGTACAGATTCATACCGCTGTGCCGCTCCCTGGGTTGGCTGTCGATGTGAGCTGGGGCTAGCCTACCGATCTTGCCTGTTGGCTTGTCGCATTTTCGTCAGGATCGGCAGAACAGCAAGCTGGCCGGGCGAATGTTTCGAACATGTAAGGGCCGCAGTGTAATTCGCCCTTTCATTGCACAGGTGCGCGTAGCAAACCGGCGACCGCTTCGCCCAGCCTTATGGGGTCGATCGGATGGGGAACCGACGCCTCCGCACGGGACCAGCGGGCCAGCCATGCGTCGTCGCGCCTGCCGGTGAGGACCAGGATCGGCGGGCAGTCGTCGATTTCGTCCTTGAGCTGTTTGGCGATCCCCATGCCGCCGACCGGGGTGGCCTCGCCGTCGAGGATTGCCAGGTCGACTGCACCCTTGTCCATCTGCTGGATCACCACCGGTGCGGTGGCAACGTCGACATAGCTCAACTCGGGCAGTTCGGGGTGCACCCGCTTGCCCAGCGCCAACCGAACCTGTTCGCGGGTTTGCGCGTTGTCGCTGTAGACCAGGACGCGCAGCGGGCCCTCGGCAGGGTCGGACGGGCGGGACACGGTGCTGATGCTACTGCTCGGACATCGTGCGGTCCCGTCAGGTGAGCATTCCACAGCTCAGCCAGCATTGCGGTGTCACTGTTCTCGAGGTGGCTCCTTACTGCCGGCCGCTTCCGGGACTGTCGTATCCGGGATGCGCGACTGCTAACCGACGGTCTACCAGACTGCGCAGACACGCCGTCACGTCGGCGGCGCGGTCGTCGAGTTCGCCGGCCCGGATGGCGGCGGCGAGCTGGCTCTCTTCGGTGCAGCCCAGGGCGGCCAGTGCGGCGCCGACATCGGCGCCCGACGTGTCGAGCAGTTCGCGTTCGACGGTGCGCAGCACGTTGGCGGCCACCCGGGCGTGGAAGTTGACCCGCCCTGCGGTTGCCTCCCGCACATCGGTCTCCAGGAACTCGGCGACCGCGGCGACGAGTTCGGCCGCGGTCGGGCGGCCGTGCAGCGATGTCATACGGGCCCGGCCCTGTCCAGCAGATCGAGCAGGTCGGATTCGGTTTCGCAGACCCGCCGGCCGATCGCCGCCAGCTCGACCGACCGGGTCTGGCCGGACAGGTGCCGCTCGGCCTGGTATCGGCAGATGACGCCCCAGCGCAGGGTGGCCAGGATCAGCCACCAGCGGAATCCCACCCGGTCGACGGTAACCCCACTGGCCTGTTCATAGCCGGAGAGGAAGCTTTCGATGCTGCCCAGGCCGCCTGCGCCGCGCTGCACCGGGGCCCCGAAGCGCCAGGCCCGGATGCAGAACCATGCCAGATCCTCGTACACCTCACCGATGTGCACCAGCTCCCAGTCCAGCACGGCCGCGAGGTCGGATCCGTCCACGATGAGGTTGCCCATCCGGAAGTCGCCGTGCACCAGCACCGGCGGTGACGGCTCCGGCCGGTTCCGACTGAGCCAGCGAAACGCCCACTCGAATGTGGCGGTGGTGTCGCCCATCGCGTCGAGCCGTTCGCGCCACTGCGCAACCTGGTCCAGCCGGGAGAGGTCCGCGCCGTCGGGATCGGCGCTGTGGATGGCGGCCAGCGCGTGCGCGCACTGCCGCAGCAGCCGCTCGCGGCCGGCGTCGTCGAGGCGGCGTTCGATGCGTCGCGGGATGGTTTCACCGGCGACTTCGTCACAGATCAGGAACGGATTGCCAAGCGCGGTAAGAGAATTGTCGGCGATCAGAACGCGCGGCACGGGTGCCCCGGCAGCGGCGGCCAGCGCCTGGACCTGGGCCTCCAGCTCCATGTCCGCGTGGAAGTCATCGGGTGGGCCGGTCCGCAGGATCAGTGAGCGGTTCTGTTCGGGCGTGACCGCGTCGAAGGCCCACGTGCTGCGGCTGGCGCCGCCGGTCAGGGCCCGCAGTTCCGCGATCGCCACATCGGCGCCCAGGACCGGACGCAGCACCGCGGGCAGGCGGACGGCCAGCTGCTCGGCTGCTGTCACCGATTCTCCCGGCCGAACTTGAACATGCGCTGCGCCACGCGCCGCATCTGAATTTCCTCGGCGCCCTCGGTGATCCGGTAGCGGCGGTGGTGGCGGTAGATGTGCTCGAAGGGCTCGTGCCGGCTGTAGCCGACGCCGCCGAAGATCTGCATGGCGCGGTCGGCGGCCTCGCAGACCAGCCGATTGGCGCGGTAGTTGGCCATCGACACCTTGTCGGAGACCTGCAGGTGGTGGTTGCGATCCAGGTGCCAGGCCGCGTAGTACACGAGCAGCCGAACCATCTGCGCCTCGGTCTGCAGCTCCACCAACGGCCATTGCACGGCCTGGTTGACCGACAACGGCTTGCCGAACGTCACCCGTTCGCCGGCGTGGGCGACGGCCCGGTCGATGCAGTACTGCGCCGCGCCCAGGCTGCTCGCCGCCTGTCGAATCCGGTTCTCGTGCAGGAAGGTCTGGGCGACCTCCAGACCGCGGTCCACCTCGCCGAGCACGGCGTCACCGGGCACCCGGACATCGTGCAGCTCGACCTCGCCGTGGTCGCTGGGCATGTTGAAGGTCCACCAGTAGTAGGGCACCTCAAAGCCGGGGGAGTCGGTCGGGACGAGGAAGGCGGTGATGCCGCGGGCCTGCCCCGGCTCGCCGGAGGTCCGCGCGAATATCAGGTCGTGGGTGGCGCGGTGCACGCCGGTGTTCCAGCGCTTTGCGCCGTTGATCACCCAGCCGGCCCCGTCGGGCTCGGCGTGGCTCTCCAGCCAGGTCGCGTCCGAGCCGTGTGCGGGCTCGGTGAGCCCGAAGGCCATCGACCGCTCACCGGTGATCAACGCTTCCGACCACTCCTTGCGCTGTAGTTCGGTGCCGAACCGCTCCATCATGATGACCTGAGGGAAGTTCCCGACGATCGACGACTCGTCCTGAAGGTCGTTGTGCAGGCCGAGACCCTTGGCGGCCAGGTGCTCCCGGATCACCGCCATATCCAGGTTGGTGCCGTCGCGCCCGCCCATCGATGCGGGCAACCCGTAGCGCAGCCAGCCCGCCCTGTCGGCGCGCCTGCGCATTTCGTCGAGCAGGTCCTCCCAGTCCCGGGACGGGATGCCGCCGTTGTCGAGGTCGGTGCGCGCGAACTCACGGCGGCGGTCGAAATACTGCATGTTCGCCCGCTCCAGCGGCGCGATCTCGGCTTCGATGAAGCCATCCATCTCGGCTAGCAGACCCGGAAGATGTTCTGGCAGTGTGAAATCCACAGTGGTTCCTCTCGAAAGCCTAGAACCCGTAGAGGGTCTTCTTCCATATCGTCGCAAGGGTGGCGACGGCTTCCCGATCGCTGATCCGCAGGCCCAGGTCGGCCGCGTCGGGACGCAGGACCACGGTGGTGAACTGTTCGAAGAGCAACGCGATCGCCACCGCGGTGTACTGGGGCACCAGATCGCGGCCGTAGCCCTGTTCCTGGGCGCGCAGCACCGACGCGGTGACGATGTCCATACCGAAGCGCCGGAACTCGTTCTGTACCGCCGCGAACCGCTGCTGGGTCGCGCCGAGTTGGGCAACGGCCACCATGATTCCGATGTTCTGTTTGAAGATGTTCCAGTAGCCGGTCACCACCGAGACGAAGAACTCGGTGTCGTCGGGCGAGTCGGGTAGCCGGACATCGAGGCCGGACGGCGCGAGGACGTCGTGCAGGAATGACTCGGCCAGCGCAGCGAGCAGGTCTTCCTTGTCGTGGAAGTAGCGGTAGAACACCGCCGGCGATTTCCCGGCGGCGGATGTGATGTCGGCGAGCGTCGTTCCGTGAAAGCCACGCTCGGCGAACAGTTTGCGGGCGGCCTGCTCGATGGCGTGCCGGGTCTGGCGGCCCTTCGAGCTCAGCGCATCGGCAGCCATGGGCGGCTCAGCCCCGGATCCGGTCGCCTGCACTCAGCAGCGCGCTCGGCAGATCATGTCCGACAACGGCTTTCGCGACCTTGGCCGCGGCGATCGCCGCCTGTAGGTCGACGTCGACGTCGATATCGCTGTCCCGGAGCAGGTAGACGAGATCTTCGGTGGCGATATTGCCGCTGGCGCCGGGTGCGAACGGGCAGCCGCCCAGGCCGCCGACCGAGGCGTCGAGCCGGGTGACCCCGGCGCTGACCGCCGCGTAGGCGCTGGCCAGACCGGCGCCGCGGGTGTTGTGGAAATGTGCACCCAACGGTTTGTCGCCGATGCCCGGACGTAGTTGCGAGATAAGCGAACTGACTCGTCGCGGTGTCGTGGTGCCGATGGTGTCGGCGATCGCCAGCCGGTCCACCCCGCGCTCACACGCCACTGCGGCGACATCGAGCACCCGCGCTGGTGGTGTCGGCCCGTCGAAAGGGCAGTCCCACGCGGTGGCGATGATGACCTCGATGGTGGCCCCGCTGTCGTGTGCGATGGCGACGATCTCGCCGATCTGCGCCGTTGCCTGCGCGGTGGAGCGTCCGACGTTGGCGCGGCTGTGGCCGTCGGCGGCCGATACCACGTACTCGATTGCGCGCAGGCCGGCGGCGATCGCCCGCTTGGCGCCTCCTGGGCTGGCCACCAGGGCGGAGAACTCGATACCGCCGAACCGGTGCAGTTCGGCGGCCAGCTCCGCCGCGTCGGCCAGGGCGGGCACCTTCGACGGCGAGACAAACGCGGTGGCCTCGACCTCGCGCACCCCGGTGGCGGCGATAGCCGCCAGCAGTTCGAGCTTGGCCGACAGCGGGATCGGTGCCTCGATCTGCAACCCGTCGCGCAGCGATACCTCGCGAATGTCGACGTGATCGGGTAGTTCGGTCACAGCACCCCCTCGGTGCGTAACTGCTCCAGCTCCTCGGCCGTCTTGCCGAGTAGCCCGGTGTAGACGTCGCGGTTGTGCTGCCCGGGCCGCGCCGGTCCGGCGTTGCGCACGCTGCCCGGGGTTGCCGACAGCACCGGGACGATGCCCGGCCCGAGCACGCTGCGGCCGATGCGCTCGTCGAAATGCTCGGCGAGCATTCCGCGGGCGCGCAGCTGCGGATCCTCGACCACCTCGGCCACCGTATTGATCGGCCCGGCGACGACTCCGGCCTCGTTCAGGGTGCCGATGATCTCGTCCGGCGCTTTGTCTGCCGCCCAGTCGCCGATGATCTTGTCGAGCTCGTCCTGATTGCGGCCGCGCGCGACGTGGGTGGCGAACCGGTCATCGGTGATCAGTTCGGCGCGGCCCATCGCGGTGCACAGCCGGGCGAACACGGTGTCCTGGTTGGCCGCGATCACCACCCAGCTGCCATCGGCCGTGCGGTAGATATTCGACGGCGCGATCCGTTCCAGCCGGGTGCCCGACGGCCCGCGCACCACGCCGCCGACGTCGTAGTCCGGAATGGTGGATTCCTGTATGGCCAGACAGGATTCGGTGAGGGCGGCGTCGACCACCTGACCCTCGCCGGTCACCGTGCGCCGGTAGAGCGCGGCGAGCGCGCCCTGTGCGGCGAACATGCCGGCCAGGCTGTCGCCCAGCGACAGTGCCAGCCGCGGCGGCGGGCCGCCGGGAAAGCCGTTGAGGTGACGCAGGCCGCTGGCCGCCTCGGCCACCGAGGCGTAGCCGGGCTTGTGCGCGTCCGGCCCGGTCTGCCCGTAGCCGGAGACCCGGACCAGGATGATGCCCGGATTGCGTTCCCGCAGAACGTCGTATCCCAACTTCCATTTCTCCAACGTGCCGGGCCGGAAGTTCTCCACGATGATGTCGGATCGCTCGACCAGCTCCAGGAACAGCTGCCGGCCGCGCTCCTCGCGAAGGTTGAGCGTCACGGCCTTCTTGTTGCGGGCGTGGACCGTCCAGAAGAAATGGTGGCCGTCGAGCTCGGCCTGTCCCCAGGTGCGTAGCGGGTCCGGGGCGCCCGGTGGTTCGACCTTGATGACCTCGGCGCCCATATCGCCGAGCAACCGCCCGGCGAACGGCCCCGCGATCAGAGTTCCCAGCTCGAGCACCCGGATGCCGTCCAGCGCACCGGCAGTTGCTAATTCCCGGGTCGCTGCGCTCCTGCCCTCCGGTGTCACGGCGAACTCGCGAAGTCATGGCGCGCGAGCCAGTCGGTGATGGTGTTCACAGCTTGGCGCAGTGCGTCCCGCTGGTCGGCGCCAGCGTAATAATGTGTGGCACCGGGGATTTCATGCATTTCCTTATCGGGGTGGCCGATCGCGTCGAAGAGCCTGCGGGTGTGGCTCGGGGTGCAGGCGTCGTCAGCGAGGTTGCCGATCACCAGCACCGGGACCGTGATATCGCGCCCGCAGGCCACCCCGTCACCGCGGGCGTCGTCGTAGCTCCACTGCGACAGCCAGCTGCGCAGCGTGCAGAACCGGGCCAGACCGACCGGGCTCATGTTCACCACTCGAGGATCACCCAGATAGCAGGTTCCCGGGGTGCGTTCGCTCGGATCGACCGCGGGATCGAGCCAGCGGGGATCGGCCATGGTGCCATGTACGACGAAGGCGAACTCGTCGTCGGGTCGGCCGGCCGTCTTCAGGTCGGCCAGCTTCGCTCTTACCCACGTGGTGATGCGGCGATTGCGGTCGATCTGCGCCCGGCGGTATCGGGTCAGGAATTCCTCGCTGTAGGGCGGCTGGTTGGGATTGTCCGGGTTGTACAGGTCCAGTTCGGGATCGCGTTCGGTGGGATCGGACTCGTCGAGGATCGAGGCGTCCATCCATTCGGTGAGCGTGCCGTGGCGGCTGATGTGCGCGGCCAGCAGCATGATGCCGTCGGCGCCGGGCAGGTCGACCCGGGTGAGGTCAGGTCCGTCACCGGACGGGCTCGCCGTCACCGTCGGATGCTGGGCCTGCTGCTGATAGAACAGCGACAGCGAGCCGCCGCCGCTCCAGCCGGCCAGCACCACCTTGTGGTAGCCGAGCCGTGTCTTCGCGTCGCTGATGGCCGCGCCGAGGTCCTCGACCACCTTCTCCATCAACAGAGCGGAGTCGGTGCCGCGGTAGCGGCTGTTGCAGTAGATGACGTGATGACCGGCGCGTGCCAGCGCGTTGATGATCGGCAGGTAGGCGCCGCCGCCGATCGGATGCATGAACACGAGCACCGTGTCCGAGGGTGTGGTCCGGGGTCTGAGCAGGTAGCTCTCCAGCACCACCAACTCGGCCACGCCGCCGTAGACATCGCGAACTCGCGAATTATCATGGAAGGCAACGAGATAGGGGATGCGGTCGTAGTCTTGCCGGGTCTTGGTGTCGCTCTGCATATCAGTGTTGCCCGAGGTCATGGGCGAGCACCTCGGGGGAGGGGACCAGGCGACGACGGGTGTCCACGGCGATGACCTGCCAGTCCACCCGCGATTCGCGGTCATGCAGTCGCCGGGCGCGCTCGCGGGCCTTCTCCGGCGCGCCGTGGTGCACCCCCTGCGGCGCGTGCGAGATCAATCCCGGCGGCATCGGGATGCCGAACAGCGAGCCGCCGTGGAAGAAGGCGATCTCGTCGTAGTCGACGTTGCGGTGATACCAGGGCGTGCGCTCGGTGCCGGGTGCGCCTTCGGCGGGCTTGGGCAGGAAGTTCAACACGTACACGCCGGTCGCCTGCATGAACAGATGCGCACTGGCCGGCAGATGGACGCTGTCGGAGGTCACCACGTTGTAGTCGGCGATGTTGAAAGTGAAGGCGAAGTTGTCGCCACGCCAGCCTTCGACGTCGATCGGATTGTGTGGGTAGAAAAGCGTGGTCGGGCCACCCTCGTGGATCAGCCGCACCTCGTACTCGTCGCGGCCGTCGTCGTCGATGGGTGCGGGCTCGGGGACCGTGATCTGCGACGGGTCGAACGGGAAGTGGCGGCCCAGCACGCCGGGCGGCGGGACGCGGAACTCGTCGGTGGCCTCGATCATGAGCAGCGTGCTCTCGCCCTCGGGTATCTGGCGGAACGTGCACGCCTTGGGCAGGTACACCCAGTCGCCCTCGCGGTAGGTCAGTGGCCCGAACTCGGTCTCCAGCCGGCCCGTCCCCCGGTGCACGAAACACAGCAGGTCACCGTCGACATGACGGGTGTAGAACGGCATCGGTTCGGTGCGGCGGCTCAGCAGGATGCGGCAGTCGGGATTGGAGAACAGCAGCATCGGCCCGCCCGCGGCGTCGGCGGCGTCTGCGGGCTTGAGCTCGTCGGCCAGCACGTCGAGCGGCCGCAGCGGACCGACCGATCGGTATGCCGTGGGGTCGTGTCGTCGATAGATGTTGGCGGTCCGGCCGGTGAAGCCACCACGGCCGAGTTCGTCGTCCTTGAGGCCGTCGAGGTCGGCGTGCAGGCGGCGCGGTGTCCGGCCTTTGCGCAGGTGGACGAAGGATTCCATCGTCGGCTCCTCAGCTGTCTGAGTGACGTCCGGTCAAAAACTGAAGATGATATTACTTTTTGTTTTAGGCGAGGACAAGGGCCTAGATCAGGTGTTCGGGTTCTCTCAGCACCCGCCAACGTGTTCTACTTGACCCGCAATACGGAACTGCGGTGGCGATCATGGTTGCCTGCCGCCGGCGTGATTGGCAATACACCAGAAGATTGGGTGGGTTTGGAGTGAGGATGTTCGTTGGCATGAAGCGTCTT
>CAZDYH010000046.1:16418-18006 GCA_964509355.1 uncultured Mycobacterium sp. | reverse complement strand
GGGTGGCCGCGGTGGGCGAGGGCACCCAGGCGGTGGTGGCGCCGGCGCGGGGCTGAGCGATCTTCTGCTCGACCATGTCGGCCATCAGATCCGGCATCGCCCACATGCCCTTGCCGATCTGCGCCTTGCCGGACAGCCCGGCGGCCAGGCCGACGTCGACGTTGGCGTCCTCGTAGGCCAGGATCCATGGCTGGGTCTTCATCGCACCCTTGCGGACCATCGGCCCCGCCTCCATCGACGTGTGAATCTCATCGCCGGTGCGGTCGAGGAAGCCGGTGTTGATGAACACCAACCGGTCGGCGGCGGCCTTGATACAGGCCTTGAGGTTGACGGTGGTGCGCCGCTCCTCGTCCATGATGCCGACCTTGATGGTGGCCTGCGGCAGACCGAGCACCTCCTCCACGCGGCTGAACAACTCAGCGGTGAAGGCCACCTCGTCGGGGCCGTGCATCTTGGGCTTGACGATGTAGATCGAACCGGTACGGCTGTTCAGCAGCGGGCCGTTGGCCTCCCCGTTCCGCAACCCGTGCAGCGCAATCAGGCTGGTGAACAACGCGTCCTGAATACCCTCGGGCACTTCGTGGTCGTCGGCGTCGACGATGGCGTCGTTGGTCATCAGGTGACCGACGTTGCGGACGAACAGCAGGCTGCGTCCCGGCAGGGTGAGTTCGCCACCGTCGGGGGCGGTGTACACGCGGTCCTCGTTCAGTACCCGGGTGAAGGTCGTGCCGCCCTTGGTGACTTCCTCGGACAGGTCACCCTTGTTCAGACCCAACCAGTTGCGGTAGCCCAGCACCTTGTCGTCGGCGTCGACGGCGGCCACCGAGTCCTCGAAGTCCATGATCGTGGTGATGGCCGACTCCAGGATGACGTCCTTGACCCCAGCCGCGTCGGTCGAGCCGATCGGCGAGTCCTTGTCGATCAGAATCTCGATGTGCAGGCCGTGGTTGACCAGCAGGACCGATTCCGGCGCGTCCGCCGCACCGATATAGCCGGCGAACTGATCGGGTGTCGCCAGTCCGGTAGACCCGCCGTCACCGATCGTGATCAGCAGTTGGCCGTCTTCGACCCGGAAACCGGTGGCTTCGGAATAGCAGCCGGCCGCCAGCGGAACGGCATCGTCGAGGAATCGCCGGGCGTAGGCGATCACCTTGTCGCCGCGAACCCTGTTGTAGCTGGTGCCCTTTTCGGCGCCATCGGTTTCCGGGATCACGTCGGTGCCGTAGAGAGCGTCATACAGCGAGCCCCAGCGCGCGTTGGAGGCGTTCAGGGCGAACCGGGCATTGAGCACCGGCACCACCAGCTGCGGGCCCGCCGTCGTCGTGATCTCGGCGTCGACACCCGTGGTGGTGATGGTGAAATCGTCGGGCTCGGGCAGCAGATAGCCGATCTCGGTGAGGAACTGCCGGTACGCCTCGGGGTCGTGCGGCTCGATCACGCGGTGGCGGTGCCACTTGTCGATCTGGGCCTGCAGATCGTCGCGGCGGGCCAACAGCTCCTGGTTGCGTGGCGCGAGGTCGGTGACCACTTTGTCGACGCCGGACCAGAAGCTGTCCGGATCGACATCGGTGCCCGGCAGCACCTCGTT
>CAZDYH010000046.1:3896-16318 GCA_964509355.1 uncultured Mycobacterium sp. | reverse complement strand
CGACGCCGGACCAGAAGCTGTCCGGATCGACATCGGTGCCCGGCAGCACCTCGTTCGTCACGAAGTCATGCAGCACCCGGGCGACGCGTAGGTTGCCCACCATCACGCGATCAGTCATGTTTCCTCCCTCAAACCCTCTTGGGCTGGCAAGTAATTCATCTTACCCGTCAGTAACGTGCGCCAATTCAGGCGGCGGCCCGCACCAGCAGGTCACAGCGGTCCAGCAGGGCCGCCCGCAGTGGTGCGGCCCGTTGCGCGATGGCACCCTGGCAACGCACATACTCGGCACGACCGGCCGGGTGCTCGACGGCGATCGGCGGATAGCCGTAAGCGCTCAGGTCATACGGGCTGGCGCGGATGTCCAGCTCACGGGCGGCAGCGGCCAGTTCCAGGCAGTCGAACAGCAGCTCGGACTCGGCCAGCGGACCTAGCTTGTAGCACCACTTGTACAGGTCCATGTTGGCGTGCAGGAGGAAGTCCCACACCGGGTGGTCCTGCCCGGCACGTCGCAGGTGCGGCCCCAGGAACCTTTCGGCGCGCTGCCGGTGCGCGTCCGCGCGCGCCAGCCAGTCCGCCTGGTCGAGAAGACGCTGCCTTGCCGGGGCCGTCACGTCAGACACCGTGCGTCCCGTCACGCACGGTGCCGACCAGGTCTTCGACGAGATCCTCCAGCGCCACCATCGCGGTGACGTTGCCGCGGTCGTCGGTCACCACCGCCAGGTGGCTGTTGCTGCGCCGCAACGCGGACAGCGCGTCGGGCAGCGGCAGCGCGGCGGGCAGGCGGGGCAGCGGACGCACGGCGGACGGGTCCAGTACCGCGTCGGGGTCGTTGACGAGTGCGAGCACATCCTTGATGTGCAGATAGCCGATGAATTCCCCGGCCAGGTCGGCCACCGGGAACCGCGAGTAGCCGGTCTCGGACAGTGCCTGCTCGATCGCGCCGACGGTGGGCCCGGCACCTTCGGCGGCCACCGGCACCGCGCGGACCTCACTGAGCGGCACGGCAACATCGTTGACGATTCGGTTGCGGATCTGCAGCGCCCGGGTCAGGCGGGTGTGCTCCTCAGGGTCGAGCAGCCCGACGGAGCGCGACTCGGCGATCATCTCGGACAGTTCGACGGTGGAGACGGTGATGTCGAGCTCGTCCTTCGCCTCGACGCCGAACGCGCGCAGCGTGATGTTGGCGCACCAGTTGTAGAAGGCGATGAACGGGCGGGCGGCCCGCATGTAGACCAGATAGGGCGGAGTCAGCAGCATCGCGGTTGATTCAGGACCGGCGATGGCGATGTTCTTAGGCACCATTTCACCGAGCAACACGTGCAGCGTCACCACAATGGCCAGGGCGACGAAGAACGACACGGTGTGCAGTACCGCATCCGGCACACCGAACAGGTCGAACGGTTTTTCCAGCAGGTGAGCCACCGCCGGTTCGCCGACCCGCCCCAGCAGGATCGAGCACACCGTGATACCCAGTTGCGCACCGGCGAGCATCAGCGAAAGGCGCTCCGCCGCGCGGATCACGATGCCGGCGCGCTTCTTGCCCTGCTCGGCCAGCGATTCGAGCCGGTCGCGCCGCGCCGAAATCAGTGCGAACTCCGCTCCGACGAAGAACGCGTTGGCGGCCAGCAGCACAACGGTGAGCAGCACCCCGAAGACGTCACCCATCAGTGCGCCCGCCGGTTCTCGTCCCGATCGCCCCGGCGGCCCAGCTCGGTGAGCTCCAGCTGGTCGATACGGCGACCGTCCATCCGGACCACGGTGGCCAGCCAGCGCGCCGGATTGTCCACCAGCCCATCCGGATTGAACGCGGAGAGCTCGACGGTTTCGCCCGCCGCGGGTATGTGGCCGAGTTCCTGCAGCACCAGTCCGCCGACGGTGTCGTACTCGCCCTCGGGGGCCCGGTAACCGGTCGCGGCGGCCACCTCGGCGATACGCAGCAGACCAGAGACCAGCCACCCGCTGCCGGCCGCGATGACATCGGGGGTGGAGTCGTCGTGTTCGTCACGGACGTCGCCGACGATCTCCTCGATCAGATCCTCTACCGTCACCATCCCGGCGGTGCCGCCGTATTCGTCGACGACGAGCGCGGTCTGCAACCCAGTGGCGCGGATCTGCGCCATCACGGCGTCACCGTCCAGCGTGGACGGCACCGTGGCGGCCGGAAGCGCCAGGCCGGCCAACCGGGTGCGCGCGCGATCGGCAGGCGGCACCGCGAACACCTGCTTGAGGTGCACGATGCCGATCGTCTCGTCGAGGTCGCCCTCGACGATCGGGAAGCGGGAGAACCCGGTCTCCATGGCCGTGGAGACCAGGTCTGCCACCGTGTCGTCGGCCTGCAGCGCCTCGATTTTCGACCGCGGCGTCATCAGCTCCTCGGCGGTCAATGTGCCGAACTGCAGAGAACGGTCGACCAGCGCCGCCGTCGACGGGTCGAGCGATCCACGGCGCGCCGAATTGCGCACCAGCGCGCCGAGTTCCTGCGGCGATCGCGCCGACCGCAGCACCTCGGCGGGCTCGATGCCCATGCGCCGGAGAATCCAGTTGGCGGTGCCGTTGGTGAGCCGGATCGCCGGTGTCAACAACGTGGAGAACAGCAGCTGTGGTCCCGCTGCCACCCGCGCGGTCGGTACCGGCCGCGCCACCGCCAGGTTCTTGGGCACCAGCTCACCGAAAACCATCGACAGCGATGTCGCGATGAGAAGTGAGAGGAACAAGGCCACGCCGCCGGCGACGCCGTCCGGCAGCCGCAGAGCGTCGAGCCCCGGACGGAGTAACCGCCCGACCACAGGCTCGGCGAGATAGCCGGTGGCCAGTGTGGTGATCGAGATGCCCAGCTGGGCACCGGACAGCTGGAAGGACAGCGTCCGGTGGGCCCGCTGGACGTACAGATCGCGGCGGTCACCGCTTCGCGCGTTTGCGTCGACCGTGCTTCGCTCCAGTGCGGTGAGTGAGAACTCGGCCGCGACGAACAGCGCGGTACCCGCGGTCAGAGCCAGGATCGCCAGTAGGCTGAGCAGGGTGAACGCCGCACTCATGGCCGGCTCATCATGTTGTCGCCGGGCCTGAACCCGGCCGACTAGGGCAGGGCTCGTCGGGATCGGCGCTCGCGGGCAGGCCTTGATCGGCTGGTTGCCCGGCCCGGAAGCCCACGGCCTCGACGGGTGCCTGCGGCACTTCTTCCCTTTCGGTCATCGCGCACAGACCAACCTGCGCGGAGTACATATCCTAATGGGCGCCCGCGGGTTGCCGATCACCAGCCGGTGGGCAGCGGGTGCCCCTCGGCGAAGCCGGCCGCGGACTGCACACCCAGCACCGCCCGCTCGTGCAGTTCTGCGATGGTGGACGCGCCGACATAGGTGCAGGCGCTACGCACCCCGGAGGTGATGTGGTCGAGCAGGTCCTCCACGCCGCCGCGGTCCGGGTCCAGTTCCATCCGGGACCTTGAGATGCCCTCTTCGAACAACGCCTTGCGGGCGCGGTCGAAGGCGCCGTCGCCGGCGGTACGGGCAGCGACCGCCCGCTTGGACGCCATACCGTAGCTCTCCTTGTACAGCTGGTCCTCCCGATCGCGCATCAGGTCGCCGGGCGACTCGTAGGTCCCGGCGAACCATGAGCCGATCATCACGTTGGCCGCACCCGCCGCCAGCGCGAGCGCCACGTCGCGGGGGTGCCTAACGCCGCCGTCAGCCCACACGTGGCCGCCGAGCTTCCTTGCGGCAGAAGCACATTCGAGGACAGCGGAGAACTGCGGCCGACCGACTCCGGTCATCATCCGGGTGGTGCACATAGCACCGGGTCCGACGCCGACCTTGACGATCGTCGCGCCCGCACCGATCAGATCCCGGGTGCCCTCCGCCGACACCACGTTGCCCGCCGCCAACGGCAGGCCGAGGTGCAGCGACGAAACGGCACTGATCGCATCGAGCATCTTCAGTTGATGGCCGTGTGCGGTGTCGACGACCAGCAGGTCAACCCCGGCCTCGGCCAGCGCTTGCGCCTTGGCCACGACATCACCGTTGATGCCCACCGCGGCGGCGATGCGCAGCCGGCCCGCCGCGTCCACCGCCGGGGTGTGGATGCCGGCCCGGATCGCTCCGGTGCGCGTCAGGACTCCCGACAGGGTGCCGTCCGGTTCGGTCAAGACGGCCACGTCAATGAGGGCATGATCAAGCAGGTCGAAAACCGCCCGCGGGTCGGTGCCCACCGGGGCGGTGACGAAGTCGGCCACCGCGACATCGCGGACCCTGGCGAAGCGGTCGACGCCGACGCAGGCCGACTCGGTCACCAATCCGATGGGCCGGCCCTCGAGAACCACGACCGCGGCTCCATGTGCGCGCTTGTGGATCAATGCGGTGGCGTCGGACACCGAATCGTCGGGCGCCAGCGTCACCGGGGTGTCGGCGACCAGGTCCCTGCTCTTGACGAAGTCAACCGTGTGCTTCACCGCGGCGATCGGAAGGTCTTGTGGCAGAACCACGATGCCGCCGCGGCGGGCGATCGTTTCGGCCATCCGCCGACCGGCCACGGCGGTCATATTCGCCACGACCACCGGGATAGTGGTGCCGGATCCGTCGGATGTCGACAGGTCGACGTCGAATCGCGAGGCTATGTCGGAGCGGTTGGGGACGATGAACACGTCGCTGTAGGTCAGGTCGTACGGCGGTGGGTGCCCGTTCAGGAAAATCATCAGCTCCGCACCCCTACCCGGGCACTTCGCTGCGGTCACCGCTCCACAGCGTGTGGAACTTGCCCGGTGCGTCGATCCGCCCGTAGGTGTGGGCACCGAAGAAGTCACGCTGGGCCTGGGTCAGCGCGGCCGGCAACCGCCGGGTGCGCAGTGCGTCGTAGTAGGACAGTGCCGAGGAGAAACCCGGGATCGGGATGCCCAGCTGCGTCGCCGTCGACACCACGCGACGCCAGCTGTCGATCGCCGATTCGACGGCGCTGCGGAAGTACGGCGCGGCGATCAGGCTGGCCAGGTTCGGATCCTCGTCGAACGCCTCCATGATGCGGTTCAGGAATTTGGCGCGGATGATGCAGCCACCACGCCAGATGGTGGCCAGATCGCTCGGCGTGATGTCCCAGTTGTACTCGGCGCTGCCCGCCTGGATCTGGTTGAAGCCCTGCGCATACGCGACGATCTTGGAGGCGTACAGCGCCCGGCGGACATCCTCGGTGAAGTTGGCCGCGTCGCCGGGCTTGTCGCCGAGTGTGCCCGAGGCGAGGTCGGTGGCGGCCTTGCGCTGCTCGGCCGAACCCGACAGCGCACGGGCGAACACCGCCTCGGCAATGCCCGTCACCGGGACGCCGAGATCCAGCGCCGACTTGACCGTCCAGCGACCGGTGCCCTTCTGCTCCGCCTCGTCGCGGATGACATCGACCAACGGCTTGCCCGTCTTGGCATCGACCTGCCGGAGCACCTCCGCGGTGATCTCCACCAGGTAGCTGTCCAGATCGCCGGAGTTCCACTCGGTGAACACGTCGGCGATCTGCGCCGCCGACAGGTCCAGCCCGTCGCGCAGCAGCTGATAGGCCTCACCGATGAGCTGCATGTCGGAGTACTCGATGCCGTTGTGCACCATCTTGACGAAGTGGCCCGATCCGTCCGGGCCGATGTGGGTGCAGCACGGGACGCCGTCGACATGCGCGGAGATCTCCTCCAGCAGCGGTCCCAGCGACGTATAGGACTCAGCGGGTCCGCCGGGCATGATCGACGGCCCGTTCAGCGCGCCCTCCTCGCCGCCGGAGATACCGGCACCGACGAAGTGCAGTCCGCGCATCCGCAGCGCGGCTTCGCGGCGGATGGTGTCGGTGTAGAGCGCGTTGCCGCCGTCGATGATGATGTCGCCGGGATCCATGGCGTCGGCAAGCTCATTGATGACGGCGTCGGTGGGGTCGCCGGCCTTGACCATGATCAGCACCCGGCGCGGCTTCTGCAGCGCGGCGAGGAATTCCCCGATGGTCTCGCTGCGCACGAATTTGCCCTCTGCCCCGTGCGCTTCCAACAGGGCATCGGTCTTGGCGACCGACCGGTTGTGCAATGCCACGGTGTAGCCGTGGTGGGCGAAGTTTCGCGCGATGTTCGAGCCCATCACGGCCAGCCCGGTGACCCCGATCTGAGCGGTGCCGTCAGTAGTGTTCGAATCAAGCGAGCCCATCCAACGCCCTTTCGGTTTGTTTGTGGCACAAGAGATCTCGCAGAACAGTCGGCTACGCCAGGAACAACCTGTGCAGTTCGGTCAACCACGGCACGGCCAGCGCCACCGTGGGCAACACCAGGACCGCCGCCGCGGCCAGGTATGCCGCCACCGACAGGGTCAGGCTGTTCGGTCGACCAGACAGTCGGCGAACCCGCAACACCGTGGTGGGACCCCCCGCGGCAAGCGCACCCGACGGAGTCGGACCCGCAGCGCAGGCCACCAGGGCCCGGGCCAGGGGAGTGGGACCGGCCGCGCGCACCGCGGCGTCGTCGGCCAGCAGCTCGATGAGCAGCCGAACGGCGTCGAGCGCGCTGGCGCTGCGGACGAAGCGGGGGAAGGCCGCGTGCGCCGCGGTGAACGCCTCGAGCACGAGGTCATGGCGAGCCCGCAGATGGGCGAACTCGTGCGTCAGGATTGCGGTGACCTCGGTGTCGCTGAGGGTGTTCAAAGCTCCCTCGCTGACCACGACGCGGCTGCGCACACCGGGCAGGCAGTAGGCCAGCGGCTGCGCCACGTCGAGGACGCGCAGTTCGTTGGGCCACGGCTGATGCCGGCGGCGCTGTGCCTCCGGCGGACAGGCGCGCGCCACAACCGAATCGTGTGAGATACCGAGGAGGTCGACCAGCATGCGGTGGTGTGCCCGACGGCGGCGGGTGGTGATCCCCACCCGCAGCACCGCGATGACGAGGCGGGCACCGATCAGTAGCGTAAGGGCGAGAACGGCCAGGTAAGTCAGCCACAACGGCCAGCCGAGCTGCGCAATCTCGCCGGCGATCGTGGCCGTCGGGCGTCCGTCGGGTCCTGGAACAAGAAGGCGGCTGGCAATGGCAATGCCCGCGCTGAACGCCGAGAGGACAGCGGCGACCGCGATCGCCTGCCACAGCACCACAGCGGCCCGCGGTGCGCGCATCGGCCATGTCGCTCGCGCCAGCAGGGCCGGTACGGGACCAACCAGCAGCACCGCGACGATGGTGAAGGCCAGCGCGGACACGCTGACAGTCTCCCTCAGTTCGCGGTCGGACCGCCAGCAGTGGGAAGAATACGGTGTTTTGCCTCTAACTCCGCCAGTGCCTGCCGGAGTGCATCCGCCTCGTCGGCACCGACTCGCTCGACGAAATTCACCAGCGCCGCATGCCGGCCCCCGGAGTCCGCAACCTGATCCAGCGCATCGACCATCAGCCCAGCCACCAATTCGTCGCGGCCGTGCACGGGCGCGTACCGGTGGGCGCGATCATCGCGATGCTGCAGGACGAGGTTCTTCTTGGCCAGCCGCTGGAGAACCGTCATGACGGTCGTGTAGGCCAGCTCACGCCGCGCCGACAACGCGTCGTGCACCTGTCGAACAGTCTGTGACTCGGGCGCGGACCACAGGTGGTCCATCACCGCACGCTCCAACTCGCCGAGATGCGTCAACTTGGCCATCTTTCGTTCATCTCATGCGCAATGACTCAAGAGTACTACGGGCTTACTACCGAGCGTCGTACCAATCATCGGCGGTGGTCGGGTCCGGACTTCGCTACGGGTAGCACTGGACCCCTCGGGGCGCGCGGTGACGCGGACGTGTAGACACATTGGCGTGCACCCTCAGCGACCGGCGGTCATGCCGCCCGACTTCGAGGCACCCTTCGACAACGAGCTGGGGCTGGTCTACACCGAGATCACACCGGACGGAGCGAAGGCTCAGCTCGACGTGACGCCGAAGCTGCTGCAGCCGATGGGCATCGTGCACGGCGGCGTCCACTGCGCCATCATCGAGAGTATGGCCAGCGTGTCCGCCTACTTCTGGTTGGCCGAACACGGCGGCGGCAATGTCGTTGGTGTCAACAACAACACCGACTTCCTGCGCGCCATCTCGACGGGCACGCTGTATGGGGTCTCCGAGCCCCTGCACCGGGGCCGGCGCCAACAACTGTGGCTGGTCACCATCAGGGACCAGGCGGATCGGGTGCTGGCGCGCGGCCAGGTCCGGCTGCAGAATCTCGAGCCGCCGGCACCGGGCACCTGAGCTGGGGTTGCCCGCGTCCTGTCACGAGTACCATCTCGGCCATGTCGACGAAGGCACCCACCCCCAGGACCCGAGTTCGCCGACTACCCGAGTTGGGCGTCTACGAACGCGAGCGAGTCAACGCGATCCTGGACGAAGCCCTGATCTGCCACGTGGCCTACACCGGCGCGGACGGTGACCCACGCGTGATCCCCACCATCCACGCCCGGATCGGTGACACGCTCTACCTCCACGGCTCGCGGGCCTCGCAGACGCTGCGGTCGCTCCGCGACGGCGCGCATGTGGCCATCGCCGTCACGCTGATCGACGGGATCCGGTTCGCGAGGTCCATGTTCGAACACTCGATGAACTACCGCTCGGTCATCGTGTACGGCGAAGCAAGCGAGGTCTCGGATAGCGACGAGCTTCGCACGGTGTTCCGCGCGATCACCGACCACGTCGCGCAGGGACGCGGTGACGACGCGCGGATGCCGAACGACGACGAACTGCGGCAGACGCTGTTCATGAAGATCCCCTTGGACGAAGCCTCGGCGAAAGTCAGCACGGGCCAAGCCGAAGACGCGGCGCCCGACTACGAGTTGGACGTGTGGGCGGGCATCCTGCCCTTGCACACGGTGCCCGGCGAACCCATCGCCGACCCCCGCAACAAGCCCGGCGTCCCCACGCCTGGTTACCTCACGGATTACCGTCGGCCGACGGATGCAGGGTGACCCGCTGACCGACTAACTGGCGGCCTTCTCCTCGTCCTGCGCCGACGCGGCGATCTCTTCGAGCTCCTCGAGTCTGGCTCGCGCATACGCCTGCTGCTCGGTGATCGTCAGCTGCCCACGGTTGCGGGCCAGGAACGTCGCCGTCCACGACAACAGCGTGGCGACCTTGGTCTTGAACCCGACCAGATACACCAGGTGCAGCACCAACCAGGCCAGCCAGGCGATGAACCCACCGAACTCCAGCGGGCCGACCTTGGCCACCGCGCTGAACCGCGACACCGTCGCCATCGATCCCTTGTCGAAGTACTGGAACGGCTCGCGCGCGGCCGGATCGGCACCTTTCAGCTCAGTCTTGATGAGGCCGGCGGCGTACTTGGCGCCCTGAATCGCGCCCTGCGCCTGGCCGGGCACACCCTCGACGGCAGCCATGTCGCCGATCACGAACACGTTCGGGTGGCCGGGGATGGACAGGTCGGGCAACACGTTGACCCGGCCCGCGCGGTCGAGTTCGACCGACGCCTGCTCGGCGAGCTGCTGGCCCAGCGGGCTGGCCGACACCCCGGCCGACCACACTTTGCAGGCGGATTCGATGCGCCGGATGGTGCCGTCGGCGTCCTTGACGGTCAGCCCGTTCCGGTCGACGTCGGTGACCATCGCGCCGAGCTGGATCTCGACGCCCATCTTCTCCAGCCGCGCCGCCGCCTTCTTGCCGAGCTTTTCGCCCATCGGCGCCAGGACAGCCGGCGCAGCGTCGAGCAGGATCACCCGCGCCTTGGTCGAGTCGATATGGCGGAAGGTCCCCTTGAGGGTGTGATCAGCCAGCTCGGCGATCTGGCCGGCCATCTCGACGCCGGTGGGTCCGGCGCCGACGACGGTGAACGTGAGCAGCTTTTCCCGCCGCACCGGATCGCGGGACCGCTCGGCCTGCTCAAAGGCGCCGAGGATGCGACCGCGCAACTCCAGCGCGTCGTCGATCGACTTCATCCCGGGCGCGAACTCGGCGAAGTGATCGTTGCCGAAGTAGGACTGACCGGCCCCGGCGGCGATGATCAGGCTGTCGTACGGGGTCTTGTAGATGTGACCGAGCAAATCCGAGGTCACAAACCTGCCGGCGAGATCGATATCGGTCACGTCTCCCAGCAGCACCTGCACGTTGCGCTGTCTGCGCAGGATGACACGGGTGGCGGGCGCGATCTCGCCCTCGGAGATGATGCCCGTCGCAACCTGGTACAGCAGCGGCTGGAACAGGTGATGCGTCGTGCGGGCTATCAAAGTGATGTCGACATCGGCCCTCTTGAGCTTCTGCGCGGCCGTCAGACCGCCGAACCCCGAACCGATGATCACCACCCGGTGTCGGGGCTCGGGTGCAGCGGTGGCTTCGGGCTGGGCACTCATGCTGGCTCCTCGACGAACGACTGCAGTACACCTACACGTTAGTCGCCCCGGTCGCAGACGTCGCACCGATCGCTGTGGGACTGGCCACCGCGGCGCTGCCCTCGTTCTCACCCGCGTATCGGTTACCTTCGGAGATGTGACCGTGTCGCGCGAGCTGAACGTCGTCAGGGAGAGCATTGGGCGCGGCCTGTTCGGCATGGTCGCCGGGCCGGACGGGCCGGCGAACCGGGTGCGCATTCACAAGACACCGGGTCCCCGGTGGTTCGACGAGGACCGGCCGATCCGGCGGGTGCACGGGGACGCCGCTATGTTCGTCGGCGGCCTGCGCGCGCTGTTACTGCAGTCACTGCACCCGCTGGCCATGGCTGGAGTCGCCGACCACTCGGACTATCGGGGCGACCCGTGGGGACGGCTGCAACGGACCAGCACGTTCCTTGCGGTTACCACCTTTGGCCCGGCCGACGATGCCCAGCGCGCGGTCGACCGGGTTCGGGGGATTCATCACCGGGTGCGTGGCGTCGCCCCGGACGGCAGGCCGTACCGCGCGGCGGACCCACACCTCCTGGAGTGGGTGCACATCGCCGAGGTGGACAGCTTTCTGCTCGCGCATCAGCGCTACGGAGCAGCGCCTCTCGATCAGCGCGGCCGCGACGGGTACGTGGCCGACGCCGCCCGGATCGCCTCGGCGCTCGGCGTTCCCGACCCGCCCCGCACCGAGCGGCAGCTGGGTGAGCGGATCGCCGCCTTCCGGCCGGAGCTGCGCGGCACCGCCGCCGCACGGGACGCGGCGCGGTTTCTGCTGGTTACTCCACCCCTGCCGATCCTCGCCAGGGTGCCGTACGCGCTGGTGGCCGCCACCTCGGTGAGCATGCTGCCCGCTTGGGCCAGGCTGCCGCTGCGGCTGCCCTACCTGCCGCCGGTGGAGGCCACCGCGATTCGGTTGGCCGGACGCACCCTCGTCGGCGGTATCCGCTGGGCGATGGCCGTCGACTGAGCCGCGGCTGACGCCAGACTGGCCGCTACAGACCGACCAGCGGGCGCAGCGTTTCCCCGGCCTACGTTGATGATGCCGGGCGTATGACCGTGCGGCGTCGAGCACCTCGCGCTGAATCTGATCGGCCCCCTGGTCCAGGCTGCCCACCACCGGCAGCGTCGTAAGACGTAGCGTGATCAGACACGGAATAGTGTTGTGCACCAATATCAAACATCTGGTGTAGCGGATGGGATCAAGCCGGCGTGTCATGTGCTGCCCGAGGTGGTGCCGCCGGTGAATGGGAATGTTGCCCGTTGCCATTTGATCTGAGGCAGCTTCGCCACCGGCACGGCGGAACTGCTGGCATTCAGAGATTGCACCGCTTCGCCGGCTGGGACTAAGACTAAGAGATGAGCGCGGTCACGATCGCCGCGGTTTCGCGCAGGGCGGCTGCGCCGATGGTGCCGATCGGTTCGTCGAGCGCCGCGCTAGGAAGCCACTGCACGAGTTCCGGCAGTAGCGCACCTTCGGGTTGCTCGACTGCGACGACCATCGCCATGGCGTCGTCGGGCAGCCGGCCGGGAACAAACGGGCATGTGATCACACGTCCGGTGTCAGCGGCGAGATGGATCGCGTTGGACAGAACCGCAACATAGAGCTCGTGGTCGCTGTCGCGCCGTGGTGCGATGTCGCCGGAAGTGATCACAAACCCGCAGACCGGTTCGCCTGGTAAACCTTCTGCGCGTAGGCGCCGATGTCGAGCGCCGGAACGGTTCGCGTCGTGTAGTTCTGCAGGGCAACACGCAGATGCTCGTTGCGTAGCGCCTGCTCGATCATCTCCGACCGATTAAAGCCGGCGGCCCTGGCGTCCGCGTCGGTCGCGGCGAGCACGGTCGCGTCTACAGTCACCGAAATCTTCTCTTTCGCCATACCAACTATCCTACCTATCGTGCTACCGTGGGCGTCGCCTGCGGAACGGCCGTTAGCTCAAACTCAGTGGCAAAGCCTAGCTAGCTAGCCGAAGTTGGCGAGCGCGCCGTGGCTGACGTGCAGCATCTGCCCGGTGATATGGCGGGCCGCCGGTGTCGTCAGGAACAGCGCCAGACGGGCGATCTCCTCGGCCACCGACGGCTGAGTGC
>CAZDYH010000046.1:0-3796 GCA_964509355.1 uncultured Mycobacterium sp. | reverse complement strand
GTCGTCAGGAACAGCGCCAGACGGGCGATCTCCTCGGCCACCGACGGCTGAGTGCTGCCCAGACCGTCGTAGCTCGGCCGGGCGCCGCGGCCGGAGGCGACGGCGTTGACGGTGATTCCGCGGGTACCGAAATGGGTGGCCTGCCCGGCCGTCCAGTTCGACAGCGCGGCCTTGACGGCGGAGTCGAGGCTGCCTTCGCGTGGGTTGTCCGGGACGACGCTGACGATCGAGCCGCCGGAGCGGAGGTGGTCACCGACGGCCTGCAGGGTCAGTACCACTGACAGAACGGTCGCGTCCAGCGCGTTGTGCCACGCGGTGGCCTGCTCGGACAGCGTGTAGGTGCGCGGGTCGCCGGCGTCCCACCGGGGCGCGGGCACGTTGACGATCGTGTCCAAGTGGTGCGGGAAGAGGCTGAGAACCCCGGCCAGGCTCGCCGGATCGGTGTTGTCGCAGACGATCGCGTCAACGTCGAGTTCTTTGGCGGCGACCTCGAGCTCGTCGCGGCGTGCACCCGCGATCACGACCTTGTGTCCGGCATCGCGGAAGCCCTCGGCGACTGTCTGACCTAGTCGTGTATCACCCCCGGTGACGAGCACGTCCATGGGTCATGACCTCCTACATGTTCAGCGCTGAACCCGAACGCCATCTCGGTCGATCGTGGCACACCGGCCGGGTGTTGCCAGTGATTCTGCTCCTGATTGCGTCGATCGCCGATTATGTTACTGGACAGTAGCTAGTTCTGGGGAATCGGATCGGGAACGATCCGGACACGACCGTCGCGGTGACCTAGGGTTGGACAGCGTGGCGCGGCTCTGGGGTGTGGTCCCGGTATTGGCAACGGTGCTGGTGGCAGGCCTGACCGCATGCGGTTCGGCCGACCCGCCCAACAAGTCGATCGCGGTGTATGCCGCGGCATCGCTGAAGAAGACGTTCACCGCTATCGGCGAGCAGTTCAAGACCGACAACCCGGGCACGTTCATCGACTTCAACTTCGCGGGTTCGTCCGACCTCGTCACCCAGTTGACGCAGGGCGCCATCGCCGACGTGTTTGCCGCCGCCGACGCCAAGGCCATGGACAAGGTGGCGCAGGCCGGTCTGCTGGCCGGAGATCCGGTGAACTTCGCGTCGAACACGCTGGTGATCGCCGTCGCACCGGGCAATCCCAAGAACATCGCGTCCTTCGCCGATCTGGACCGGCCGGACTTGGCGGTCGTGGTCTGTGCCCGGCCCGTGCCGTGCGGATCGGCCACGCAGCGCATCGAGGACAGCACGGGCATTCAGCTCAACCCGGTCAGCGAGGAGGGGTCGGTCACCGACGTCCTGAACAAGGTGGCCAGCGGGCAGGCCGATGCCGGACTGGTCTATGTGACCGACGCGCTGGGTGCCGGCGACAAAGTGACGACGGTGAAATTCACCGAAGCGGGGGGTGCGGTGAACACCTATGCGATCGCGGTGCTCAAGAGCGCCACCGAATCCGGGCTTGCGCGCAAGTTCGTCGCCCTGGTCACCGGCGAAGCCGGCCAGACGGTCCTCAGCCAGGCCGGTTTCGCGAAACCTTGAACCGGCCGGCCGCATTACCCCGATGGATTTACGTTCCCGCCGCCATGGGCGCCCTGTTCGTGGTTTTCCCACTGGTCGCCGTCGCCGTCAACGTCGACTGGCCGAACTTCTGGTCGCTGATCACCAGCCGCTCCTCGGTGACCGCACTGCTGCTGAGCCTCAAGACGGCAGCGGCCAGCACCACACTCTGTGTACTGCTGGGGGTCCCCCTTGCGCTGGTGCTGGCACGCAACGACACCCGCATGGTGCGGCTGACGCGACCGCTGATCCTGCTGCCGCTGGTGCTGCCGCCGGTGGTCGGCGGTATCGCCCTGCTCTACGCCTTCGGCCGGCTCGGCCTCATCGGCGAGTATCTGGACGCCGCGGGAATCCGGATCGCGTTCACGACGACCGCCGTCGTACTCGCCCAGACCTTCGTATCACTGCCATTTCTGGTAATTGCGTTGGAAGGGGCTGCCCGCACGGCCGGCAATGACTACGAAGTGGTGGCTGCGACGCTGGGAGCGCGGCCGACGACGGTGTGGTGGCGGGTGACACTACCGCTACTGGTGCCCGGCCTGCTCTCCGGCGCCGTGCTCGCTTTCGCCCGCTCCCTCGGCGAATTCGGCGCCACCCTGACCTTCGCCGGCAGCCGCGAGGGCGTCACGCGCACGCTGCCGCTGCAGATCTACCTGGAACGGGAAAGCGATGCCGATGCCGCGCTGGCATTGTCGGTCCTGCTCGTCGCGGTCGCCGCGGTGGTAGTCCTCGGGCTGGGTAGCCGCCGGCTCCGAGCGGTCGGTAGAGCCGCATGAGCGACGTGTACCTTCGCGCCGTCGTCGCCGACCGCGGTCTTGACATCGAGTACTCGGTGGCTGCGGGTGAAGTGCTGGCCGTCCTCGGGTCCAACGGCGCGGGGAAGTCCACCTCCCTGCATGTAATAGCCGGCTTGCTGCGACCCGACAGCGGCTTGGTTCGGCTGGGTGCACGGGTGCTGACCGACACCTCGGCCGGCGTTTCCGTCCCGACCCACGACCGCCGCGTCGGCATGCTGCTGCAAGATCCGCTGCTGTTCCCGCACCTGAGCGTGGCCGCCAACGTGGCGTTCGCACCCCGCAGCCGCCACACCGCCGGCAACGGTCGCCGGCACGGCCGGGCCGCGGCGATGCACTGGCTGCAGCAGGTCGACGCCGTCGAACTGGCCGGTCGGATGCCGCGTCAGCTTTCGGGCGGGCAGGCGCAGCGTGTGGCGCTGGCGCGTGCACTGGCCGCCGAACCCGACGTGCTGCTGCTCGACGAACCCCTTGCCGGGCTGGACGTGGCGGCGGCGGCGGCGATCCGCACGCTGCTGCGCCAGGTGTTGGCGCGTGACGGACGATCAGCGGTGCTGATCACGCATGACCTACTCGATGTGCTCACGCTCGCCGACCGCGTGTTGATCCTCGAATCCGGGAGGATCGCCGAGAGCGGACCGGTGGCGGCGGTGCTCGCGGCGCCGCGCAGCCACTACGGCGCCCGCTTCGCCGGAGTCAACCTGGTCAGCGGGACAGTGGGTCCGGGCGGCGCGCTGAACACCGAATGGGGCACGCTCTGGCACGGCACCGCGCCCGGCGACATTGCCGCCGGGCAGCCGGCGGTGGCGGTTTTCGCGCCGGGCACCGTCGCCGTCTATCGCGACAAACCGCACGGCAGCCCGCGCAATGCGGTCGAAGTGACAGTCGCCGAGCTGGACACTCGCGGCCCGACGATCAGGGTGCGCGCCGAGGAACAGCCCGACGGTGCGCCGGGCCTGGCCGCCGATGTCACCGCCGACGCCGCGGCGGATCTGCGCCTGGCACCGGGAGAGCGGGTCTGGTTCTCCGTCAAGGCCCAGGAAGTGTCGCTGTACGCGGCCTCACGGCGCGAGCCCGGACGGTGAATTCGCCGTCAGCCACCGGCGCGCTCGCCCGAGACAATGACGCTGGCACGGCGCCACGGCGGCAGCCCGGCGCTGCACCGCGAAACACCGTGAGCAATTCACACTTGCGTCACGGCCGTAACACGGTAGGTTCGTCGCCATGGAGCAGCCGGACCCGACCTCGAGACGACGCACGGGCGTCTGGACAACGCTGGCACTCGCCGCGATGACCGGTGTCGGTGCCGTGACAATCGCGTTGCCAGCAACATTGGCGAACGCCGATCCCGTTCCACCCGCGCCCCCGGGCACCAGCACGCCGGTTCCCGCGCCTCCGCCGGCCGACCCGAATGCACCACCGCC
>CAZDYH010000045.1:15397-18593 GCA_964509355.1 uncultured Mycobacterium sp. | reverse complement strand
GGGCGATACCGTCGCCGGCGTCGATGACCGTGCCGATCTCCTCGCGTTCGGTGTCGGCGGAAAAGGAGGCGACGTAGCTCTCGATCGCCCCTTGGATGTCAGCAGCCGAAATTGTCAACTCTGCCATGGCTTTTCGTCTTCCTGCCTTTGTATCGGGTGGTACCTGGTTCGGGGGTCAGTCCGGCAGCTGAGTCCGCGCGGCGGCCAGCCGGGACGAAACGGAGCCGTCGATCACCTCATCACCGACGGAGATCGACAGTCCGCCGAGCAATGCGGGGTCAATGTTGAGCTGTACCGACACGGGGTGTCCGTAGATACGTGTCAGCAACTCGGTCAGGCGAGTGCGCTGCTCGTCGGACAACTCGGCGGCCGCGCCGACGTGCGCGACCATCTCCCCGCGCCGTGCGACGGCCAGCTCGGCGAGCTCGATGACGGCATCGTCAGCACGCTCACCGCGTAACAGTCTCACGGTCTGGGCCAGCAATGCGGTGCTCGTCGGGTTGGCCTGGCCTTCGAGCACATTGTCGAGCAGCCCCACCCGGCCTGCGGCGGGCGCGGTGTACTCGCCCAGCAGCGCGGTCAACTGTGGCTGGGTGTCCAGGATGCGGCCGAACCGGAAAAGCTGTTCTTCCACCTCTTCGACCTGGCCATCGCGCTCGGCACGCGCCAACAGCGCGAGCCGCGCCACATGCTCGACGGCATCAATCAGATCGGAGTCGGCGGACCACCGCACCGAGACCGCGGTCTTGAGCACTGCGAGTGCCGGGTCGCCGACCTTGTCGGCCAGCAGGCTCTCCAGCAGCCGCACCTTGGGCTCGGGGTCGCCTTTCGACTCGGCCAGGTGTCTGGTCAGGATGGGCTCGCCGATCAGCAGCTCCGCGACTGAGGCCAAGTCCTCGGCCGCTGCGGACAAGCCCTGCGAGTCCAGGCCCCCGGCGATTTCGTCAAACCGGTCCACCACGGTCGACACCGCCTGGCGGCTGGCGGACCGCATCGTTGCCGACGCGGTCGTGCCCACTACCGCGGTTGACGGCGCCATCGAGTCCAGCTCATCGAGAAGGCGATCCACCGTCGCCGACTGCGAGGCGGCGTCAGAAACATGCTCACGCACCAAATCGCCTGCGCGGCGGACTGATTCGGCGCCCAGGTTATTCCGCAGTTCGCGCATGAGCTGCTGGCGCAGCAACTGAACCTGCTGGGCGCCTTGCACCTTGATCCGCTCGACCTCGGCGTCGGCGTGGGCACGCAGCTGCTCGGCGATGCGTTCGGCATCGACGCGAGCCTCTTCGGTGATCTTCGCGGCCTCGGCCTTGGCCTCCTCCAGCGCCTTGGTGTGCGCGGAATCGGCCTCAGCCAGATTCTTGGCCGCCGCGGCGCTCTCGGCGAGCTGGGTCCGGACCGTTTCCTGTTGGGTCCTCATCAGAGTGCGGATCGGTGGAACGGCGTACTTCCACAACAGGAACAGGATGACCGCGAACCCGATGAGCTGCCCGATGAACGTCGCCATACCGTTACCGCCCCTGCCCTGATCCCGCCGGCGCCGATGCCCTGCCGCCGCTGACGTCGACGCCGAGCACCCTGCTGGCCAGCGTGGCCGACAGTGTCTCCACCGAAGACTGGAGCTCCGCTGTCGTCTGCTGCCCCTGACGGGACAGCTCATCATCGGCTGACTTCAGGGTTTCCGACGCTTCCGCGCCGGCCCGCGCCCGCATATCTTCGACGATCTGCCGTCCTTCGCCGCGGGCCTGGTCACGGATGGCCGACGCGTCCGTGCGTGCGCCGGCCATGGCCGTCTGATAGTCGGCTTCGGCGGCCGCCAGCTGCTCGGCCGTCTGCCGGTTGTCCGCGGACGTCTTGGTGATCATGGCTTCGCGCTCATGCAGCACCCTGCTGATCGGCGGCACGACAAAAGTTCCGATCACGCCGAGCACGATCAGGAAGATGATCAGCACGAAGAAGAAGGTGCCGTTGGGGATGAGGAAGTTGGACGTCCCTCCGTCCCCTCCCGGACCGCTCGCCAGGAAGATTGCGCTCACGTCACCCATGCCAGCGAGTTAGGCGACGGGGGTGGCGAAGACGAACAGCGCCATGAACGCCAGGTTGATGAAGTACGCGGCCTCCACCAGGCCGACGGTGATGAAGAACGGCGTGAACAGCCGGCCCTGCGCCTCGGGCTGGCGCGCGATACCGGCGATCAGCGCGTTACCGGCAATACCGTCACCGATACCGGCGCCGATCGCGCCACCGGCCAAGATCAATCCGCCGCCGATCAGTGCGCCGGCAGCGATAGTGGGATCCATTCCTTATCCTCCTTGATAACTGGTAGCGGTCCTACCAGGACTTGTGGTCGTACTGGATTCGAGCACGTTCATGGCCTTCTAATGCTGCTCCTCGTCCAGCTCCATGGACTGACTGAAGTACAGGATCGTCAGCAGCGCGAAGATGAACGCCTGGATCAGGCCGACGAACAAGTCGAACGTCTTCCAGATCGCGTTGGGCGCCCACAAGATATAGGGCGGGAACAGCGCAATGAGCGCGACCAGGATGCCGCCGGCGAACATGTTGCCGAAAAGTCGGAGCGACAACGAGATCGGCTTCGCGAGCTCCTCGACCAGGTTGATCGGGGCCAGGAAGGCAACGTGGCCCTTGAGCACTTTCACCGGGTGCCCGACGATGCCACGTCGCCAAATGCCGGCCGCGTGATAGCAGACGAAGACGAACAGGGCGAGCGCCAACACGTAGTTGATGTCGGCAGCGGGGGGCTTCAGCAACTCGGCAGTGCGGCCCTCAGCATCGGTGTACTGCACCGGTAACACTGACAGCCAGTTGGACACCAGCACGAACACGAAGATGGTGACGGCAAGTGGCAGCACGAACGGCGCGATCTTCATTCCGATCGCACCCTCGATCTGATTTCGCATCTGCACGGTGACAGCTTCGAAGAACAGCTGCACACCGCCCGGCACGCCCGTCGACGTGACCTTGGCGCGCAGAAAGAACGCCAGCGCGATGACGATGACCGCGGCGATCGCCGTCGCCAGCACCGTGTCGGTGTTGACGGTCATGCCGAACCACCTGGCCGTGGTGTGGTGGCCAACCTCGATCGCCGCCTCGGCGAGGATTCGTTCACTCATGGCTGTGTGCTCAATCCTTCGGTGTCGCTCGACGATATCGCCGGCCGAGCGGCTCCGGTGTC
>CAZDYH010000045.1:0-15297 GCA_964509355.1 uncultured Mycobacterium sp. | reverse complement strand
TGCTCAATCCTTCGGTGTCGCTCGACGATATCGCCGGCCGAGCGGCTCCGGTGTCTCCGGTTCGGAGCTTCTTCCACACCGGTAACGCGGTACTCAGCACGAGCAGGACCTGAAAGAGTGCCAGGCCGAACACGACGCCCAACCCAAGGGGACGAAACAGGAAGGCAATCGCCAGGCCGACGACGGTGATGACCGCCAGCCGGGTTGCGGAGTTCAACGCCATCTTCGTCTTCAGCGGATGGGCTGCAGAGGTGATGGACTCCACGGATCGCTGCACCAGGATGGCGTTGAGCAAACCCAGGGCCAGGCCGGCACCGAAGAAGACACCGAACATCAGATGGCCCAGCAGCCCGGCCGCGACTGTGGCCAGGGCGGTCAGCCCGGCACAGATGGCAAGCAGCCGCAATGGCCGGAAAGCGACGGACGGAAACACCAACGGCGCGTCTTGCGCTGGCGTCGTCACTGCCCCACCTCAATCCCGCGTAGTCGAGAGCTGCTCAAGTGATTTGTGCGTGGCCCGCCGAGCTTATCGGAGGGCAGCGGGCACATTGGAATCACCCAAGGGGTAGCTCCCTTTGTCGGTCGTTCATCCGCGCCGATCGGGTGTCAATCCGATGGCCCGGGGGCCGGCAACCCGCGAGGTTTCTTCGGGTTCTACCCGCACCGTACCATATGGTAGGCAGCCCTAAATAGGCCTACTACCTTTCGTCGTACACGTCGTCCCGACGGCGTAGCAGCGGGACCCACGTGACGACGACGGCCACCACTATGGCGGCCACCATGACCACTCCGGTGTAGCGCGGATCGACGAAAATCGTGCTCGCGGCGCCGAACGCCACGATGCCCACCCAGAGGTAGATCAGCAGTACCACCCGCCGGTGTGAGTGGCCGATCTGCAGCAGCCGATGGTGCAGGTGCATCTTGTCCGGACTGAACGCGCTGCGACCCGCCCGGGTGCGGCGCACGATCGCCAGTAACAGGTCCAGCATCGGCACGAACATCACGGCCACGACCAACAGGAAAGGCGACAGCAGAGCGAACACATCGCGCGCGCCGTAGGCGTTCTGCGAGACCGGGCCGGCAGCCGTCGTCGATGCCGCCGCCAGCATCAGGCCGATCAGCATCGAACCGGAGTCACCCATGAAGATTCTCGCCGGGTGAAAGTTGTGCGGTAAGAAACCCAGGCAGGCGCCGGCCAGTACCACCGAGATGACCGCGGGCGGATAGAAGAGCACATCACCACCGTGATCGCGCAGTAGACCGATCGAGAAGATGCAGATGGCCAGCGCCGTGATCAGACCCAACCCGGCTGCCAGTCCGTCGAGGCCATCGACGAAATTCATGGCATTGACGATCGACACCGTCAGCGCCAGCGTCAGCAGGATCGAGGCGACCTGGTCCAGCACCAGGGTGCCGACACCTCCGATCGGGATGTACAGGACGCTCCAGGCCACCCCCATCGTGACCAGCACGCTGGCCGCGGTGATCTGGCCGGCGAACTTCGTCAGCGCGTCGAGTCCCCACTTGTCGTCGAGCAGACCGATAGCCATGATGAGCCCACCTGCGACCAGCACCGCCGGCATGCCCGAGGAGTAGACGAACCCCCGGGTGAGGGCCGGCAGTTGCGATGCCAGAAAGACCGCGGCCAGCACGCCGATGTACATGGCCAGCCCGCCCATCCGCGGTGTCGGCTTGCTGTGCACGTCCCGCTCGCGGGGATAGGCGACCGCTCCGAGCCGGGTGGCCAGCACCCGCACCCCGCCGGTGGCGAAGTAGGTGATGATCGCGGCGGTCAGCCCCACCAGCGCGAGCTCACGCAATGGCACACCGGCGCCGCGGTCGGACAAGGCGAGCAGACCGCCGGCCAGGCTGTCCGCTCCGTTAACCACCCCGAGAACGGTAATGCACCAATCAGGTCGTCAATGTTGTCGGGTCCAACCCCAACACCGCGCCAATATCTTCGGCGCTGACCGGACCCGAGCGCAAGATGCAGGGGGTCGGCCCGGTGAGGTCGACGATCGTCGAGGCCGCCTGCTTCGGGGAAGGACCCGCATCGAGGTAGACCTCGACGAGGTCGCCGAGTTGACGGCGAGCTTCCGCTGCGGTGGCAGCGGGCGGCCGGCCCGAAATGTTGGCGCTCGACACCGCCATCGGCCCCACCTCGCGGAGCAGTTCGATGGCGACCGGATGCAGCGGCATCCGTAGCATCACCGTTCCGCGGGTGTCACCAAGATCCCACTGCAGCGACGGTGCCTGCTGGACCACCAGGCTGAGCGCACCGGGCCAGAATGCCCGGATCAGTTCCCGAGCCGTCTGCGGCACCGAGTAGACCAGCCCCTCGATGGTGTGCCATGAGCCGACCAGAACGGGAACGGGCATGTCACGGCCACGCCCCTTGGCGGACAGCAGGCCGGCCACCGCACCGCTGTCGAATGCGTCGGCACCGATGCCGTACACCGTGTCGGTTGGCAGGACTACCAGGCGGCCGCTCTTTAGAGCACCGACCGCCGCGGTGATTCCCTCCGCCCGCTGCGCGGCGTCATCGCAGTCGAACATCTCGGTCATGGGTCGTCCGTCCTGCGCGCTGTGACGAACCTGGGCCGGCCGGCCAGATCTCGCCGGGCGGTGACATCGCCGAAAACTCCTGTGCTGCAAACCAGTTCGACAGTCGCCGATGACGTGCTGTCATCGTGCTCCACCGCCAGCAGCCCACCGGGCCGCAGCCAACGGCAGGCGAGCCCGACAACGGCGTTGACGACGGTCATCCCGTCCGGGCCGCCGAACAGCGCGTGATCCGGATCGTATTGGGCCACTTCGGGTTCGAGAACAGCGCCGTCGGGGATGTACGGCGGGTTGGCCACCACCAGGTCCACACTGTCATCGAGTTCGGTCAGCAGCCCGGGCTTCGTGATGTCGGCGCACAGCAGCTCGGCCCGGGTGCCCCGCGTATTTCGCCGGGCGTAACGCAACGCGGCCGCGGAGTCGTCGACGCCCACGACGCGCGCCGCCGGCCAGTGCCGCGACAACGCGATCGCCAGCGCTCCCGAGCCGGTGCACAGGTCGACGATCATCGGCCGCGCCGCCAGCCGCTGCGCGGTGGCCCACTCCAACAGCGATTCCGTCTCGGGACGCGGGATGAAGACGCCGGGGCCGACCTGGAGCGTCAGCGGACCGAAGGCCGCTGTGCCGATGAGGTGCTGCAGCGGAACCCGGCGCGATCGGGCGGTGACGACATCGTGGTAGCGCCCGAAGAATTCGTCATCGGAAGGATCGATGAGCGCGAGCCGACCGCGGTCGGTGCCGGCCAGGTGCGCGGCGAGTTCCTCGGCGTCCACCCGCGCCGAGTCGATACCGGCCTCGGCCAGCGCCGCTGCGGCGGCGTCTATCGCTTGCCGCAGCCGCATCATGCCTGCTGTAACCGGGACTGCTTGTCGGCGGCCGCCAGGGCGTCCAACAACGCTTCGAGGTCGCCGTCGAGCACCTGGTCGAGGTTATGCGCCTTGTAGCCGATGCGGTGGTCGGTGATCCGGTTCTCGGGGAAGTTGTAGGTGCGGATGCGTTCACTACGGTCCACCGTGCGAATCTGGCTGGCCCGGTCGGCCGACGCGTCGGCGAGGGCCTGCTCTTCGGCCAGTGCCTGCAGCCGGGCGGCGAGCACCAACATCGCGCGAGCCTTGTTCTGCAGCTGGGAGCGTTCGTTCTGGCAGGTGACGACTATGCCGGTGGGCAGATGAGTGATGCGTACCGCCGAGTCCGTCGTGTTGACGCCCTGCCCGCCCTTGCCCGACGAACGGTAGACATCGATGCGGAGGTCGGACTCGTCGATCTGCACCTGCTCGACCTCTGCGGGCTCCGGGTAGACCAGTACGCCCGCAGCCGACGTGTGCACGCGGCCCTGGGACTCGGTGACCGGAACGCGTTGTACCCGGTGTACGCCGCCCTCGAACTTCAGGCGCGACCAGACGCCGTCGGCTGAATCGCCCTTGCCGGCGATGGCCAGCGTTGCGTCTTTGTAGCCGCCGAGGTCCGAGGTCGTCTCGTCGAGAACGGTGACGTTCCAGCCGTGCCGTTCGGCGTATCGGATGTACATGCGGGCCAGGTCGGCGGCGAACAACGCCGATTCTTCCCCGCCCTCACCGGACTTGACCTCGAGGACGATGTCATCGGCGTCGTGCGGGTCGCGGGGCGCGAGCATGTCGGTGAGCTGGGTGTCCAATTCCGTCACCCGGGCTTCGAGTTCGGGGACTTCGGCGGCGAATGACGCATCGTCGGCCGCCAGTTCGCGTGCGGCCGCCAGGTCACCGCGAGCCGACTCCAGCTTGCGATGCGTGGTCACGATCGGCGCCAGCTGGGCGAACCGACGTCCGACCTTGCGTGCGTTGGCAGTATTGCTGTGCAGTTCGGGGTCGGACAGCTGACGCTCGAGAGCGGCGTGCTCGGCCAGCAACGCGTCGATGGCCGGCGCACTTTGCGTCATGTCAGACCTAGTTGTCGGCCGGGCCGTTCGAGTCGGCCTTGCGCTTGCCGTAGCGCTTCTCGAAGCGGGCCACGCGACCACCGCTGTCGAGGATCTTCTGCTTGCCGGTGTAGAACGGGTGGCATTGCGAGCAGACCTCGACCACGAAGTGGCCGCTCTGCTTGGTGCTGCGGGTCTGGAACGAGTTGCCGCAGCCGCAGACCACGGTGGTCTCGCCGTAGGCAGGGTGAATGCCAGATTTCATGGTGTCCTCTTCAATCGTTGGTCGCCGGGTCGCCCGTACGTGACCTGGGATATCAGGCGTGAACCGGAACCTGAGGTGGTCGACGGTCAATTATGCCAGGTCAGCCGCCCTCCTCCTAAACGCCGGGACGCGGGTCCGCATTCCCGGCCACCAGTGGGCGCCACCGGTAGAAGCGGTTGTCCCCCGGGTCGCGTCGCCACAAGACGCCCGTACCGGGCGTCAGCCCACGCGTGGTCAGTTCGCGCTTGAGCACCTTGTTGGTGGCAGTGGCGGGCAGATCGTCAGTGACCCAGACATAGCGCGGCCACGCCTTCGGCGACAGGTCGGGTTGGCGGGCAAGAAACTCGCCGAATTCCGCCGGCGTCAGCTCGGCGCCATCCTGTAACACGATCGCTGCCATCACCTGTTCACCGACCAGTTCGTCGGGCACCGGGTACACGGCAACACGATTGATGGGCGACAACCGCTGCAGGATCCGCTCGATGGGCGCCGTGGTCAGGTTCTCACCGTCGACCCGCATCCAGTCGGCGGTGCGGCCGGCCAGGTAGATCCAACCGTCGCTGTCCCGGTAGGCGAGGTCGCCCGACCAGTACATGCCGTGGCGCAGTCGCTCATCGGTGGCGCCCGGATCGTTGTAGTAGCCGGTGAACAGGCCCGCCCCCGTGGTGTTGACCAGCTCCCCGATCGCCTCCTCGGCGTTGGTCAGGGCGCCGTGAGCGTCGAACACCGCGGCGGGACATGCCGCCACGGTGTCCGGGTCGTACACAGCCACTCCCGGGAAACCCCGCCCGACCGAGCCGGGCGGGCAGTCGTCTTCCCGGGTGATGATGACCGCGCCCTCGGTGGAGCCGAAGCCGTCCCACACCGTGCAACCGAAGCGGCGGCCGAACTCGGCGATATCGCGATCGCCGGCCTCGTTGCCGAACGCAACCCGCAGCGGGTTGTCGTGGTCATCGGGCCGCTCGGGTGTCGCCAACACGTAAGCCAGCGGTTTGCCGACATAGTTCAGGTAGGTCGCGCCGTACCGGCGCAAATCGTCCACCAGCCCGGATGCCGAGAACGTGGCCGGCGCCATCGCCGCGCCGGCGCCGACCGCCACGCTCCAGCCGGCCAGCAGCGCATTGGAGTGAAACAGCGGCATGGACAGGTAGCAGACGTCGGACGCGCGCACGTCGAAGCGCTGCACCAGGGCAGTCCCGGCGAACAGCACCGTGAGGTGGGCGACCGCGACGGCTTTCGGGTCACCGCTGGTTCCGGAGGTGAAGATAAGCATGAAGGTGTCGGTTGGCACGACCTCGCGGTAGGTGTCCCCCGGTGCGCCGGCGGCGGCCGGCAGCGCGGTCCACTCCGCGCTGGAAGTGTCGAGGACTCGGACCCCGGGTAGGTCGAGGTCGTCCAGCAGCCGGCGATGCTGCGCATCGGTGAGCAGGATCTGGCAGTCGGCACGCAGGATGTCCCTGGCCAGTGCGTCGCCACGGCGGGTGTCGTTGATGCCGCACAGCACGTAGCCGCCGAGTCCGGCGGCCGCCATCGCGGTGAGCATCTCCGGGGTGTTGCCGAGTAGCACACCGACATGCAGCGGCCGATCTCGATCGGCGATGCCGATCAGCGCGGCGGCCTGCGCGGAGGCCTCGGCAAGGTGCTCACGCCAGGTCCACACCCGATTGCCGTACTTCACCGCGGGCCTGGTGTCATCCATCCGCGCACGGAGCAGTTGCTGAATGGTGTCCGCCATTGGCTGGTCGCCTGCCTTGCTCTGCCCGACAGTGAACAGAAACAGAAATCTGTCTACTCGTTACGTCCTGCCCGGACTGCGGCAGGATCCTTCGCAGCCCTGAAGCGGCGACCTAGTCGTGGTCCATGTTGCCCGGCGTCGTCTTGGACACCTGCACCAGGAACTCATAGTTGGTCTTGGTCTTGCGCAGCTGCGACATCAGCAAGTCGATGGCCTGGTGGGAATCCAGACCGGACAGCACGCGACGCAGTTTGTGCACGACGGCGAACTCGTCCGTCGAGAGCAGCAACTCGTCCTTACGGGTACCAGAGGGATTCACGTCGACCGCGGGGAAGACGCGGCGCTCGGCGATCTTGCGGTCGAGCTTGAGCTCGGCGTTACCGGTGCCCTTGAACTCCTCGAAGATCACCGTGTCACCGGTCGAGCCGGTCTCGACCATGGCGGTGGCGATGATCGTCAGCGAGCCGCCGTGCTCGATATTGCGGGCCGCGCCGAGGAACCGCTTCGGCGGATACAGCGCGGTGGAGTCGACACCACCGGACAGGATGCGACCCGACGCCGGCGAGGCGTTGTTGTAGGCCCGCCCGAGCCGGGTGATCGAGTCGAGCAGCACGACGACGTCCTTGCCCTGCTCCACCAGCCGCTTGGCCCGCTCGATCGCCAGCTCGGCAACCGAGGTGTGGTCTGACGGCGGCCGGTCGAAGGTTGAGGCGATCACCTCACCCTTGACCGAGCGCGTCATATCGGTGACTTCTTCAGGCCGCTCGTCGACCAGCACCACCATCAGGTGGCATTCCGGATTGTTCTTGGTGATCGCGTTGGCGATGTCCTGCAGGATCGTCGTCTTGCCCGCCTTCGGCGGCGACACGATCAGCGCCCGCTGACCCTTGCCGATCGGCATGATCAGGTCGATCACGCGCGTGGTCAGCCGATCCGGGGTGGTTTCCAGGCGCAGCCGCTGGTTCGGGTACAGCGGCGTCAGCTTGCCGAACTCCGGACGGTTCCTGGCGTCTTCGACCGGTCCACCGTTGACGCTGTCCAGGCGCACCAGCGGGTTGAACTTCTGCCGCGGGTTCTGACCACCGCCTTCGCCTTCACGGGGGACGCGAACCGCGCCGGTCACGGCGTCGCCGCGGCGCAGGCCGTTCTTGCGCACCATGTTCATCGAGACGTAGACGTCGTTGGGACCAGCCAGGTATCCCGAGGTTCGGACGAACGCGTAGTTGTCCAGCACGTCGAGGATGCCGGCTACCGGCTGAACCACATCGTCCTCGCGCAGCTCGGCTTCGCCGCCGCCGCCTTCGCCGCCCGGGCGTTCGCCACGGCGCCTGCGGTCGCGGTCGCGGAACCGGCGGCCACGCCGGCCCTGACGTCCTTCGCCGTCATCATCGCGGTTCTGCTGGCCGCCCTGTGACTGCTGATCGCTGCCCTGGTCGTCGGTCCGGTCCCTGGTGTCCTGTTTGTTGGCCCGCTGGCCGGACTGGTCCGGCTTCTCACCCTGTCTGCCCTGTTCAGGGGCAGCGGTACTGCTGGCTCCGGCCTCGCGGGAGGCAGCACGCCGTTCGCGCCCGTTGGCGCCGTCGGCTTCGGCCCGGCGCTCGTGGATGGCGGCGATGAGTTCGCCCTTTCGCATACCTGACGTGCCTTTGACGCCGGCTCGATTGGCCAGCGCGCGCAACTCGGGCAGCACCATGGTGGACAGTGACCCGTCCGAGGCGTTGTTGGCGGCATCCGTTACCGGCGCGGCGGAAATCTCCGGCTCGGTGGCGTCCGCCGACGGCGCGGTGGAAATCTCCGGCTCGGTGGCCGCGGGCGCGGAAATGTCTGTGACCACGGAATCCGGCAGCCCCGTCTGTTCGGTGCTGTCGCCAGCCGTGATGAGGTCCGTATCAGTCACGGATTTCCTTTCTTCCCTCGCTGATCGCGTCACGCGAGGGGTTCGGTGCACTCAGCCAAATCGCTGAATGCGAATTCCCACCGTCGACTCTGCAACGGTGATCGCCGGGATTCGCGGTTGTATGGCGAACCGTCGTCCACAAGAAGAATTGGTGGTCGTCCTAGTGTCGGCGCAGGTACAGACGCTGCGATTTCTGGACGGCACCGAGGATAACCCGCATCGTTGCCGGAAGCAAGAAACCGGCCACCCGTGCGTGAAGGCATTAACGGGCAACGGCGATCCCTGAACTCCAGCGAACTCCGTCCCCAACCGTCATCTCGGTGACGGTGAACCCATGTGCGGTGCCGTACTCCAAGGCCTCGGGGGGCAACTCCGGTTCTGTGGTCAGTGCGATAATCGCAGGCCCGGCACCCGAGAGCACCGCTGCAATGCCATAACGCCGCAACAATCGCAGGTATTCCGCCGAAGCCGGCATAGCCGGAGCCCGCTGCGGCTGATGCAGCAGGTCTTCGGTCGCCGCCATCAGCAGATCCGGCCGCTCGGTCAGGGCCACCACCAGCAGCGCGACCCGGCTGACGTTGAAACGGGCGACCTGGTGGCTGACCTGCGCGGGCAGCAACACCCGGGTTTCCGCCGTCGACGAGCGCTCTTCGGGGATCGCGGGAAACAGATGGATATCGGGATGTACCCGCAGGGGTGTGGCCGAATAGGCCGGTGGATCGCAGCTGGTGTCGGTCCACGAGACCACGGCTCCGCCGAGCACGGCAGCTGCCGCGTTGTCGGGATGCCCCTCGAACTCCGAGGACAGCTGGATCAGCTCGACTTCGCTCAGTGGTCTCGAATCCGCCTGCGCGACAAGCCCGTTGACCGCAGCCAATCCGCCCACCACCGCGGCCGATGAGGAACCCAGCCCGCGCGAGTGTGGAATGGCGTTGCGACAGCGGACCACCAGCCCGGGCGCGCTGACGCCGATAGCGCCCAGGCCACGCTGGACTGCCCGGACGACGAGGTTGTCCGGGCCCAGCGGCACCTGATCGGCGTCCTCCCCCTCGACCTCCACCACCAGGCCGGATTCGATTGTCTCGACGATGATCTCGTCGTAGAGACTCAGCGCCAGACCGAGGCTGTCGAACCCCGGTCCCAGGTTGGCGCTGGATGCCGCGACGACGGCGCTCGCTGTCAGGCCGGCGGGCAGGATCTGGGTCACTGACAGCCCACTTCGCTAGACCAGCCCCAACTTCGCGACCACGGCAACCGGGTCGACGGGCACCGCGGACACCGTGGGCATACCCATCAGCGCGGTATCGGGATCTTTGAGGCCGTTACCGGTCACGGTGCACACCACGGTCGACCCGCGGGCCACCCAGCCATCCTCGACGGCTTTGAGCAACCCGGCGATGCTGGCCGCGGACGCGGGCTCCACGAACACGCCCTCGGTGCGCGCCACCAGGTGATACGCGGCCAGGATCTCCTCGTCGGTGGCGGCCAGGAAGCGGCCTTTGGACTGCTGCTGGGCCTCGACCGCCGACGACCACGACGCCGGCGAACCGATCCGGATCGCGGTGGCGATGGTCTCGGGCGCGCTGACGGGCTCGCCGAACACCAGCGGCGCCGCGCCGGCGGCCTGGACGCCCAGCATGCGGGGCAGCCGGTCGGCCAGCCCGTCGCGGTGGTATTCGGTGTAGCCCCTCCAGTACGCGGTGATGTTGCCGGCGTTGCCGACGGGGAGAGCATGTACGTCCGGGGCGGCACCCAGGGCGTCGACGATCTCGAACGCCGCGGTCTTCTGGCCCTCGATGCGGACCGGGTTGACCGAATTGACCAGCGCGATGGTCGGGAAATCGGCCGTCATCTTGCGCGCCAGTTCCAGGCAGTCGTCAAAGTTCCCGTCGATCTGAATGATCTTCGCGCCGTGCATGACCGCCTGGGCAAGCTTGCCCATCGCGATCTTGCCCTGCGGCACCAGCACCGCGCAGGTGATGCCGGCGCGTGCCGCATAGGCGGCCGCCGAGGCGGACGTGTTGCCCGTCGACGCACACAGCACGGCCTGCTGACCGCGGGCCAGCGCATCGGTGACCGCCATCGTCATTCCGCGGTCCTTGAAAGAACCCGTCGGGTTGAGACCTTCGACCTTGAGATGCACTGTGCAACCCGTGTATTCGGACAGCCTGGTAGCCGGGATCAGCGGGGTGCCGCCTTCCAGCAGCGTGATCGGAGTCCAGTCGTCACCGACGGGCAGGCGGTCGCGGTAGGCGGCGATCAGGCCGGGCCAGGGATGGTGGACGGGTGCTTTCACCGGGCCGGCCCTGGTGGCGTTCATTCGCTGGTTCCTTCCAGTCGCAGCACGCTGGCCACGCTCTGTACCACGTCCAGGTCGTCCAGCGCGGCAACGGTTTCGGAGAGCGCCGCGTCGGTGGCCCGGTGGGTGACCACGACGATCCGCGCGCCGACCCGCTGGCCGTCGTCGTCGGCCACGCCCTCCTGGCGCACCTCGGCGATGCTGACCTCGCGCTTGCCGAATTCTGCTGCCACCGAGGCCAACACACCTGGCCGGTCGGCGACGTACATGCTGACGTAGTACCGGGTGGGGATGAAACCGATCGGCGAGATGGGCAGCTGCGCGTACTTGGACTCGCGCGGCCCGCGGCCGCCCTGCACCCGGTTGCGCGCGGCCATCACCAGATCGCCCATCACCGCCGATGCGGTCGGCGCTCCCCCGGCGCCCTGGCCGTAGAACATCAACCGGCCGGCCGCCTCCGCCTCGACGACGACGGCGTTGAATGCACCATTGACGGTGGCCAGCGGATGCGACAGCGGCACCAGCGCCGGGTAGACCCGAGCCGAAACCCGTTGCTGGCCTTCGTCGGTGGTGATGCGCTCGCAGATGGACAGCAGCTTGATGGTGCAGCCCAGCGCCCGCGCGGAAACGAAGTCGCTGGGGGTGATCTTGGTGATGCCCTCGCGGTACACATCGTCGGCGGTCACCCTGGTGTGGAAGGCGATGGACGCCAGGATCGCGGCCTTGGCGGCGGCGTCGTAGCCCTCGACGTCGGCGGTCGGGTCGGCCTCGGCGTACCCGAGTGCACTGGCGTCGGCCAGGGCGCTGGCGTAGTCAGCGCCGGTTTGGTCCATCGCGGACAGGATGTAATTGGTCGTGCCGTTGACGATGCCGGCCACCCGCAGCACGGTGTCACCGGCCAGCGACTGGGTCAGCGGCCGGATCACCGGGATAGCGCCGGCGACGGCGGCCTCGAAGTACAGGTCGACGTGGGCATGTTCGGCGGCCTGCGCCAACTCGCCGGTGGACTGGGCGAGCAGCGCCTTGTTGGCCGTGACGACGGACTTGCCGTGCTCGATTGCGGACAGGATCGCTTTGCGGGCGGGTTCGACGGGACCCATCAACTCGACGACGATGTCGACATCCTCGCGCGAGACCAGCTCTTCAATGTTGTCAGTGAGCATCTCGACGGGCACGCCGCGGTCGGCGGCCACCCGGCGCACACCGACACCACGCAGTACCAGTGGCGCACCGATGCGGGCCGCCAGGTCGCCGGCGCTGTTCTCGATGATGCGGACGACTTCGCTGCCGACGTTGCCCAACCCCAATACCGCTACGCCGACCGGCTTCTCGTCACCGAACATGGCTCAACTCACTTCCAGACTCAACAGGTCGTCGATCGTCTCCCGGCGCAAGATCGGGCGGGCCTGCCCCTCGCGCACGGCCACTACCGCGGCGCGACCGATCAGGTTGTAGCGGCTCGACATCGAATAGCAGTACGCGCCGGTAGCCGCCACCGCCAGCAGGTCGCCGGGTTTCACGTCATCGCTGACCCATGCGTCGCGAACAACGATATCGCCGCTCTCGCAATGCTTCCCGACGATTCGGGCCAGCGTCGGCGGCGCGTCACTGATCCGCGACACCAGCCGCACGTCGTATTCCGCGCCGTACAGAGAGGTGCGGATGTTGTCGCTCATGCCGCCGTCAACGCTGACGTAGCACCGGTGCGCGGTCGGGCTCACCGCGACGTCCTTGACGGTGCCGACCTGATACAGCGTGACGGTGCCCGGCCCGGCGATGGCTCGGCCGGGTTCGACGACCAGCCTTGGTGCAGGCAGGCCAACCGCTGCCGACTCGCTGCGCACGATGACGCCGAGCTTGGCGGCCAGATCCGTCACCGGCGGCGGATCGTCATGGGACAGATAAGAAATCCCAAGACCGCCGCCCAAGTCGATCGTGGAGATCTGTGCGGTCTTGTCGACGCCGAATTCCGAGACGATTTCGCGCAGCAGGCCGATGACGCGGTGGGCGGCCAATTCGAAGCCGTCGACGTCGAAGATCTGCGACCCGATGTGGCTGTGCAGGCCGACCAGCCTGAGATGGTCGGTGGCGAACACGCGACGTACCGCGTCCATCGCGGCACCGCCGGCAAGCGACAGCCCGAACTTCTGGTCCTCGTGCGCGGTGGAGATGAATTCGTGCGTGTGCGCCTCGACGCCGACCGTCACGCGGACCAGGACGTCCTGAACGACGCCCAACTCACCGGCAATGGTGTCGAGCCGCTCGATCTCGGTCATCGAGTCCAACACGACATGGCCGACGCCGGCCTTGACAGCCGACGTCAACTCGGCGACGGATTTGTTGTTGCCGTGCAACGCGATCCGCTCAGCGGGAAAACCGGCGTGCAGGGCAACGGCCAGCTCCCCACCGCTGCACACGTCCAGCGACAGGCCCTCCTGGTCGATCCAGCGCGCCACCTCGCTGCACAGGAAGGCCTTCGCGGCGTAGTGGACGTTGTCGCCACCGCCGAATGCCGCGGCGATCTCGCGGCAGCGCGCGCGGAAGTCGTCCTCGTCGATGACGAACAGCGGGGTGCCGTACTCCTGCGCCAGGTCGGTCACGTCCACGCCGGCGATTGCGACGACGCCGTCGTCGTGGCGAACAGTGTTGCGCGGCCAGATATTCGGGGCGAGACGCAGTAGTTCCTGCGGGGTCTGCGGCCGCGGTGGCGCGCCCGCGTGGTGGATTTCCTCGGCGTGCCGCGGGCCGGCGGGATGGGCGTTCACATCCGCTCCGGTGCGGTGACGCCGAGAATCGCCAGGCCGTTGGCGATGACCTGGCGGGTGGCCTGGCACAACGCGAGACGGGCGGTGTGGAGCTGGTTGGGCTCCTCGTCGCCCTGCGGCAGCACGCGGCATGAGTCGTAGAACCGGTGGTAGTCGCCGGCGAGGTCTTCCAGATAGCGGCACACCCGGTGCGGTTCCCGCAGTGAAGCAGCGGACTTGAGCACCCGCGGGAACTCGCCGATGTCGCGGATCAGCTTGCCCTCCTTGTCGTGGGTGAGCAGCCCGAGGTGTGACGTGTCGGGGATGAGACCGAGCTCGGCGGCGTTGCGGGCCAGTGCGGACAGCCGCGCGTGCGCGTATTGCACGTAGTAGACCGGGTTTTCGCTGGATGCCGAGGACCACAGCTGCAGGTCGATGTCGATCGGGGTGTCCACCGACGAGCGGATCAGCGCGTACCGCGCGGCGTCGACGCCGATGGCTTCGACCAGGTCGTCGAGGGTGATGACGGTACCGGCCCGCTTGCTCATCCTGACCGGCTGGCCGTCGCGGACCAGGTTGACCATCTGCCCGATGAGCACCTCGACCGTGTCGGGGTCGTCGCCCAGTGCGGCGGCGGCGGCCTTGAGCCGGGCGATGTAACCGTGGTGGTCGGCGCCGAGCATGTAGATGCACAGGTCGAACCCGCGCTGGCGCTTGTCCAGGTAGTAGGCCAGGTCGGCGGCGATGTAGGCGGGCTGCCCGTCTCCCTTGATGACGACGCGGTCCTTGTCGTCGCCGAATGCACTGGTGCGCAACCAGGTTGCGCCGTCCTTCTGGTAGATACTGCCGGTCTCGCGGAGTTTGGCGATAGCCTGGTCGACGCGGCCACTGGTGTGCATCGAGTCTTCGTGGGTGTAGACGTCAAAGTCGGTGCCGAAATCGTGCAGCGAGGCCTTGATGTGGGTGAACATCAGGTCGACGCCGATCGACCGGAAGGTCTCGTGCAGCTGCGCATCCGGCAGGCTCAGCGCGTCGGGAGCCTTGTCGAGGATCTGCGCGGCGATATCGGCGATGTAGCTTCCGGCGTAGCCGTCTGCCGGGGCGGGTTCGCCCTTGGCGGCGGCGATCAGCGAGTTGGTGAACCGGTCGATCTGGGCGCCGTGGTCGTTGAAATAGTACTCGCGCACCACTTCGGCACCCTGGGTCGTCAGCAGTCGGCCGAGGGCGTCGCCGACGGCGGCCCAGCGGGTGCCGCCGATGTGGATCGGGCCGGTGGGGTTGGCCGAGACGAACTCCAGGTTGACCTTCTGCCCGGCAAGCACATCGGAGTGCCCATAGTTCTGGCCCGCGTCGATGACGTTGTTGATGATGACGCCCTGGGCGGACGCTTCGATGCGCAGGTTGACGAAGCCCGGGCCCGCGACCTCCGCCGACGCGATGCCCTCGGCACCGGCCAATGCGGTGGCCAGCCAGCCGGCCAGCTCGCGGGGGTTGACGCCGACCTTCTTGGCCAGCTGCAGCGCCAGGTTGGTGGCGTAGTCGCCGTGCTCGGGATTGCGCGGCCGCTCAACGGTGACCGTCGCGGGCAACGCGGCGGGATCGAGGTCATGCTCGGCCAGCACCGCGGTCGCGGTGATCTTGAGCAGCTCTGCCAGGTCGGCGGGGGTCACGAGGGTCCATCCTATGGTCTGGGGTCCACCCCGCCCGAATCCATTCCGGTGGCCTGGCAGCCATTGCAATGCGTTAGTCTGTCGGAGCCCACCGGCGCAGCATCTTCCATCTGCGCCCCCGTAGCTCAGGGGATAGAGCGTCTGCCTCCGGAGCAGAAGGCCGCAGGTTCGAATCCTGCCGGGGGCACCAGCATTTTCCCAGTTCAGAAGCTATTTTTGTTCAGTCTGGTA
>CAZDYH010000044.1:14142-19134 GCA_964509355.1 uncultured Mycobacterium sp. | reverse complement strand
ACACGCCCACGGGTGAGACGGTCGATGTGATCGACGAGACCAACCCCGAGGCGCCTGCTGCCGAGACTGAGGCTGAAGCCAGCCAGGAGACCGAGGCGCCGGTTGCCGAAGCCGAAGAGCTTGACCCGGCCGCCGCGCTCAAGGCCGAGCTACGCGCCAAGCCGGGCGACTGGTATGTCATCCACTCCTACGCCGGCTACGAGAACAAGGTGAAGGCCAACCTCGAGACCCGCGTGCAGAACCTCGACGTGGGCGACTACATCTTCCAGGTCGAGGTGCCCACCGAAGAGGTCACCGAGATCAAGAACGGCCAGCGCAAGCAGGTCAACCGCAAGGTGCTGCCGGGCTACATCCTGGTGCGGATGGACCTGACCGACGACTCGTGGGCCGCCGTGCGCAATACCCCCGGCGTCACCGGATTCGTCGGTGCCACCTCGCGGCCGACGGCGCTCTCGCTCGACGACGTCGTCAAGTTCCTGCTGCCGCAGGGGGCTGCCAAGAAGGCCGCCAAGGGGGCGGCCAGCACCGCTGCCGCGGCGTCCGAGGGCGGCCTGGAACGGCCGGTCATCGAGGTCGACTACGAGGTCGGCGAGTCGGTCACCGTCATGGACGGGCCGTTCGCCACGCTGCCGGCGTCGATCAGCGAGGTCAACGCCGAACAACAGAAGCTCAAGGTGCTGGTGTCCATCTTCGGCCGCGAAACACCAGTGGAACTGACCTTTAGCCAGGTCGCCAAGATCTAGCCGGGCGGGATGCGGGCCGCGCAGCGGCGCCAAGATCCAGCCGGGCAATTTGACTGAGAAAGGAACACCGAACACCTCATGGCCCCGAAGAAGAAGAAGGTCGCCGGGCTGATCAAGCTGCAGATCCAGGCCGGGCAGGCCAACCCCGCCCCGCCGGTCGGTCCCGCGCTCGGCCAGCACGGCGTCAACATCATGGAGTTCTGCAAGGCCTACAACGCCGCGACCGAGTCGCAGCGCGGCAACGTCATCCCGGTGGAGATCACGGTCTACGAAGACCGCAGCTTCACCTTCACACTGAAGACGCCGCCCGCCGCCAGGCTGCTGCTGAAGGCCGCCGGCGTGCAGAAGGGCTCCGGCGAGCCGCACAAGACGAAGGTCGCCAAGGTCAGCTGGGATCAGGTCCGCGATATCGCCGAGACCAAGAAGGAAGATCTCAACGCCAACGACATCGACGCCGCCGCCAAGATCATCGCCGGCACCGCCCGGTCGATGGGCATCACCGTCGAATAGCAGTACCCCGGTGGGAGGGCCAGCTGCGGCCCGGCGATGAGCGCTTGCGCGAAGAGCAATCATCACAGACCACAACCAACCAAAGTGATTGGAATCCAATGAGCAAGAACAGCAAGGCTTATCGCGCCGCCGCCGAGAAGGTGGACCGCAACAACCTCTACACCCCGCTGCAAGCGGCCAAGCTGGCCAAGGAGACGTCGTCGACCAAGCAGGACGCGACCGTCGAGGTAGCCATCCGGCTCGGCGTCGACCCGCGTAAGGCCGACCAGATGGTCCGCGGCACCGTCAACCTGCCGCACGGCACCGGCAAGACCGCCCGCGTCGCGGTGTTCGCCGTCGGTGACAAGGCCGAGCAGGCGACGGCCGCCGGCGCCGATGTGGTCGGCAGCGACGACCTGATCGAGAAGATCCAGGGCGGCTGGCTGGAGTTCGACGCCGCGATCGCCACCCCGGATCAGATGGCCAAGGTCGGCCGGATCGCGCGCGTGCTCGGCCCGCGCGGCCTGATGCCGAACCCCAAGACCGGGACCGTCACCGCCGACGTCGCGAAGGCCGTCTCCGATATCAAGGGCGGCAAGATCAACTTCCGCGTCGACAAGCAGGCCAACCTGCACTTCGTCATCGGCAAGGCCTCGTTCGACGAGCAGAAGCTGGCCGAGAACTACGGCGCCGCACTCGACGAGATCCTGCGGGCCAAGCCGTCATCGTCCAAGGGCCGTTACCTCAGGAAGGTGGTGGTCTCGACGACCACCGGCCCGGGGATCCCGGTTGACCCGGCCATCACCCGCAACTTCACGGAGGAGCAGGCGTAGTCCTGCAACCAGCCCGCCGAACGTGGCGCGAGAGTCAGCTACGCGGCGCCCGGCTTCAGGTAGGTCACGAGATTGACGTCGATGTACTCGTCCTCGAACTTCTCCTGGCAGCCGCGCAGGTACTTCATGTAGCGGTTGTAGACCTCTTCGGACTGGATCTCGATGGCCTTCTCTTTGTTGGCCTCCAGCGCGTCGCCCCAGATCTTGAGGGTCTTGATGTAGTGCGGCCGAAGTGAAATACACTCGGGGACAATGAAACCGGCCTTCTCGCCGTGCTCCACCATCATCTTGGCCGTGGGGACGCGGCCGCCCGGGAAGATCTCGGTGATGATGAACTTGATGAACCGCGCTACCTCGAACGACAGGGTCAGGCCCCGCTCGGCCATGTCGTAGGGGTGGTAGCCGGTGCTGCTCTGGATGGTCATCCGGCCGTCGTCGGGCAGGATGTTGAAGCAGTTCTTGAAGAAGTCGTCGTAGCGTTCGAAGCCGAAATGCTCGAACGCCTCGATGCTGACGATCCGGTCGACGGGTTCGCTGAACTCCTCCCAGCCATGCAGCTGCACCTGGTAGGAGCGCTTGGTGTCGACTTCAGCCAGCAGCTTCTCGCAGTAGGCGCGCTGGTTCTTGGACAGTGTCAGGCCGATGACGTTGACGTCGTACTTCTCCATCGCCCGCTTCATGGTCGCGCCCCAACCGCAGCCGATGTCCAGCAGCGTCATACCCGGCTTGAGGTCCAACTTGTCCAGGTTCAGGTCGATCTTGGCCATCTGGGCCTGTTCGAGCGTCAGGTCCGGCGGCTCGAAGTACGCGCAGCTGTAGGTTCGGCTCGGATCCTGGAACAACCCGAAGAACTCGTCGGAGATGTCGTAGTGAGCCTGGATGTCCTCGAAGTGCGGCCGCATATCCTTGGTGCCGGATGGTTTGTCAGACATATGTCATATCCGCCTTCCTTGTGATGTTCGAGTCTCCGCGTGTGGTCGCCGACGCCCGCGTCACCATACCTGGCATCAAGTTCGCGATCGCGGGCGGTGAACCTACTTCTGCAATGTGAACTGATCGACGTCCAAGTACCCGACCCTGAACATGTTCGCGCATCCGGTGAGGTATTTCATATAGCGGTCGTAGACCTCTTGCGACTGGACCGCAATCGCCTCGTCCTGGTGGGCCTCCAGCGCGGCGGCCCACAGGTCGAGGGTCTTGGCGTAGTGCAGCCGCAGCGACTGGACCCGTGTCACGGTGAACCCGCCCGCTGTGGCGCGCTCTTCGACCATCGGGATCGACGGCAGCCGGCCACCCGGGAAGATCTCGGTCAGGATGAACTTGATGAACCGGGCCAGCTCGAAGGTCAGCGGCAAGCCCATTTCTTTGGCATCCGCGGGATTGAACCCGGTGATGGTGTGCAGCAGCATCACCCCGTCGGCGGGGAGCGCCTCGTGGGCCATCTTGAAGAAGTCGTCATAGCGGTCGTGGCCGAAGTGCTCGAAGGCGCCGATGGACACGATCCGGTCGACCGGCTCGCTGAACTCCTCCCAGCCCTGCAGCAGCACCCGCTTGGAGCGTGGGCTGGGCGATTCGGCGAAGAGCTTCTCGACGTAGGCGGCCTGGTTCTTGCTGAGCGTGAGGCCGATGACGTTGACGTCGTATTTCTCCATCGCCCGCAGCATGGTGCCGCCCCAGCCGCAGCCGACGTCCAGCAGCGTCATTCCCGGTTGCAGTCCCAGCTTTCCCAAAGCCAGGTCGATCTTGGCGATCTGCGCCTCTTCCAGCGTCATGTCGTCACGCTCGAAGAAGGCGCAGCTGTAGGTCTGGGTGGGGTCGAGGAAAAGCCGGAAGAAGTCGTCCGACAGGTCGTAGTGCGCCTGCACGTCGTCGATGTGCGGCTTCAGCTGCTTGGACATGGCGGTGGAGGGCCTTTCGCTTAGTCCGAAGGCAACCACGACGTTTCCCCCGAAACGCATCGTGATCTACCCCCGATGCATGCTCGGAATGCTATCCGATCTGTGGGTGACCGGCCGAATCCCCGAGTTCTACCAGCCCTCGGTGAAGGTGATCTTCAACTCGCCGATGACCTGGTCCCAGAGCTCTGCGGGCAGTTCATGGCCCATGCCGTCGAACAGCACCAGGCGCGCGTTGGGGATCGCCGAGGCAATCGCCCGGCCGCCGGCCGGGCGCATCAACCTGTCCGCCAGGCCGTGGATGACCACGGTGGGCGCGGTGATCTGCCTGTCGTAGTCGACCAGGCTGCCGGTGGCGAGGATCGCTTCGAACTGCCGGCTGACGCCCTCGGGGTAGTAACAGCGGTCGAAGGCCTCCTCGGCGTCGGCGCGCAGCAACGCGATCGGTGCCGGGTACATCGGGCTGCCGATGACGCGGCGGGCCTTGACGGCCTCGGCGACGATCCGTTCGCGGGGGGATCCGGCCGGCGGGCTCTTGACGACCGCCAGCAGCGCGCGCGGCGTGGGCGGCGGCAGCAGCGGCTTGTTGTTGCTGGAGAAGAACACCGCCAGGCCCGCGGTCCGATCGGCGTGCCGGGCGGCGAAAACCTGGGCGATCATCCCGCCCATCGATGCCCCGACGATATGCGCGCGGTCGAGGCCCAGGTGGTCGAGCACGGCGGCGGCATCGTCGGCCATGTCCTCGAGGGTGTACACGCCGGCGTTCTTCTTGCCGACGAACGAGCGCGCCAGCTTGGGCAGCACCGACCCGTTCGACCGCAGTCCGTCCAGCTTGCTGGACAGCCCGACGTCCCGGTTGTCATAGCGGATGACGCGCAGCCCCTGCGCGACGAGCTTCTCGCAGAAGCCCTGGCGCCACAGCAGCAATTGCGCGCCGAGGCCCATGATCAGCAGGACCGGCGGATCGTTCGGGTCGCCGATGTCCTGGTAATGGAGATCCAGGTCGCCGGACGGCGCGTTGCCCGTGCGGAG